>JANOJB010000381.1:0-10280 GCA_031407985.1 Pseudomonadota bacterium
GCTGTCATCGGAACCGGAATGGTTGGAAGCGCGATCGGGACCAAGCTTGTCGAATTGGGTCACGACGTGAAGATGGGATCGCGCTCGGCCACGAATGAAAAGGCGGCGGCCTGGGTGAAGGCGTGTGGTGTGCGCGCGTCACAGGGTACGTTCGCGGACGCGGCGGCGTTCGGCGAGATCGTTTTTAACTGCGCGTCGGGGGCCGCGGCGCTGCAGGTGTTGGAGACGGCGGGGGCAACGAACCTGGCCGGCAAGATTCTGATCGATGTCGCCAACCCGCTGGATTTCTCGAAAGGAATGCCGCCCACGCTGACGGTCTGCAACACCGATTCGCTGGCCGAGCAGATTCAGCGCGCTTTCCCGGAGGCAAAGGTGGTCAAGACATTGAACACCGTGAACTGCAACCTGATGATCAATCCATCATTGTTGGCCGGTGAGCACGATCTATTCGTCAGCGGCAACGATGCGGGCGCCAAGGGACGGGTTGTGGAAATCCTGAAAGGCTGGTTCGGCTGGAAGCACGTCATCGATCTGGGCGACATCTCCACCGCGCGCGGAACGGAGATGCTGCTGCCGTTCTGGATCCGCATGATGGGTGCGCTGAAGACGCCGATGTTCGGCTATCACATCGTGCGCTGACGTCGCGTAGAACCCGCTGGTTCGTCGCGAGCCAGGCCGGAGGCGTGTTTGTTGCGCTATCTGAACATATGAATAGTATGTGGTGTGCAGTCGCAAACCCTTCGCGAGGCCTTGAATCCGGCCCAGCAGGCCGCGGTTGATCACGGCGATGCGCCCTTACTGGTCATCGCCGGCGCGGGATCCGGCAAGACGCAGACGCTGGCCCATCGGGTCGCCGCGCTGATAGAGCGCGGCATCGATCCGCGACGAATCTTGCTACTGACCTTCACGCGGCGCGCTGCCACCGAGATGATCCGACGCGCCACGCGCCTTGCCGGCCGGGTGCGCGGCGGCGACCAGACGCTGCCCTGGGCAGGGACGTTTCACGCGATCGGCAACCGGCTGTTGCGGATTCACGCCGCGGTCATCGGGCTTGATCCCGGATTCACGCTGCTTGATCGCGAGGACGCCGCCGATCTGCTGGATCGTCTTCGGCACAAGGCCGGACTGTCGCGCGTCGATCGGCGTTTCCCGCGCAAGGGGACGTGTCTGGCGCTTTATTCACGCGTGATGAACACGCAGGCGCCCCTGCGCGCGTGCCTGGAGACCGCGTTTCCCTGGTGTTTGGAATGGGAGAACGCTCTGCGTGTGTTGTTCGCCGACTACACCAACGCAAAACTTGAGCGTCAGGTGCTGGACTACGACGATCTGTTGCTCTACTGGTTTCACCTGCTGGGCGACGAGAGCACGGCGCGCCGGATCAGCGCCCTGTTCGATCATGTGCTGGTGGACGAGTACCAGGACACGAACACCCTGCAGGCCGAGATTCTGCGCCGACTGCGGCCGGACGGGCGGGGGTTGACCGTGGTCGGCGACGATGCGCAATCAATCTATTCCTTTCGCGCCGCGACGGTCAGGAACATCCTGGATTTCCCCGGTCAATTCAATCCGCCGGCCGAAGTGCTGACATTGGAGCAGAACTATCGTTCGACGCAGGTGATCCTGGACGCGTCGAATGCCGTCATTGGTCTGGCCAGGGAACGGTTCACCAAGGACCTGTTCACGACGCGTCCGCAGGGCGCCAGGCCCCGGCTGACGACCGTCGCCGACGAGGATGGGCAGGTGAACTTCGTCGCCGATCGAATTCTGGAGCAGCGCGAGGCGGGGGTGCCGTTGAAACAACAGGCGGTGCTGTTCCGCGCGTCCCACCACAGCGATCTGCTGGAGGTGGAACTTGGTCGCCGCAACATTCCCTTTGTTAAGTTCGGCGGACTGCGTTTTCTGGAGGCTGCCCACGTCAAGGATGCGCTGTCGTGCCTGCGCTGGGCGGAGAATCCCCGCGACACGTTGGCCGTGTTCCGCGTGGCGCAGTTGTTGCCCGGGATTGGCCCACAGCACGCCGAGCGTGTCTGCGAGGCCCTGCTGGAATCGCGTGGATCGCTGGTCGGCACGCTGGTCGGTCTGTCACCGCCGCGGGCCGCGGCCCACGATTGGCCCCGGCTGGTCGAATTGATCGGACGCCTGACGGAGCCGGGCACCCCGTGGCCGGGACAGATGGGACAGGTGCGGCGCTGGTACCAGCCTTATCTGGAGACCTGGTACGACAACGCGCGCACGCGGTTGGGCGATTTGGATCAACTGGAACGCCTGGCGGATGTGGCGCCATCGCGGGAGCGCTTTCTCTCCGAGTTGACGCTAGATCCGCCCGAATCCACCGGCACCGAGGCGGGTCCGCCGCATTTGGACGAGGACTACCTGATCCTGTCGACGATTCATTCGGCCAAGGGACAGGAATGGGACACCGTCTATTTGCTGAACGTCGCCGATGGGTGTTTGCCGTCCGATCTGGCGACGGGAACAGTCGAGGAGATCGAGGAAGAACGACGGTTGTTGTACGTGGCGATGACACGCGCCAAGAACACGCTGACGCTGGTTCATCCCCTGCGCTTCTTCATCAGGCAACAGCACCGCCACGGCGATCGCCACATCGTGACGCCGCGTTCGCGCTTTCTGCCCGACAGCGTGTTGCCCTGCTTTGATCGGCAGGCGATCGGCACGCAGCAGGGCGATGGCGACGCGGGGCTTGGTACGGCCCGGAACGCGCCCCGGGTAGACGTCGCGGCGAAACTGCGGGCGCTGTGGACCTGAGGCCCGCATCCACGCATCCGGTGTGCGACAAGTTGCCAACGAGGTCGGGAACCGACGGGCTTTCGCGCGACCGGAAATCTGGGTAGGACTGCGGGCATGGGAGCCCAGTGGAAACAGAAAGGCCGGGTGGCCGCCGCCGATGCCAAAGGGCGCGTCTTCACGAAACTGGCCAAGGAGGTCATGATCGCGGCGCGCAACGGCGCCGACATCGACATGAACGCGCGGCTGCGCATGGCGGTCGAGGCGGCCAAAAAAGCGTCGATGCCGCGGGACACGCTGGAACGCGCCATCAAGAAGGGCGCCGGTTTGTTGGACGAAAAGGTGATTTACGAATCGGTCACCTATGAAGGATTCGCGCCGCACAAGGTGCCGGTCATCGTCGAGTGTCTGACCGACAACAAGAACCGCACGGCGACCAACGTTCGGGTGCTGTTCCGCAAGGGTCAACTGGCCACATCCGGCGCGGTGTCTTGGGATTTTTCTCACGTGGGTATCATTGAGGCGTCGCCCGTGGCCGCGGGACCCGTCGACGCGGAGGCGGCGGCGATCGAGGCGGGTGCGCAGGACGTGGAGGCGGGCGACGAGGGCGCGTTTCGTTTCTTCACGGACGCCACGGATTTGGACACCGCCCAAAAGGCGCTGACCAGGCAGGGCTGGACCGTCAGTTCGGCGACGCTGGGCTGGCGGCCCAAGAATCCCGTGTCGGTCGACGCCGCGGCGCGCGTCGAGGTCGAAGCATTTCTCGCGGCACTGGACGACGACGACGACGTGCAGACGATCTACGTCGGGCTGGCAGAGGGCTAGATCGCGCGGGATCTGGGCCCCCGGCGCTGGACCTTTTGACCGCGGGCACGTGACGGACGAAGGGATGTAATATTTCAGTCGGTCGCGCGTCTCTCAAAGCGGAAGGACAAAGGGGCGAGCGCCGGGTGGCGTTACGCGCCCCGCGTCCCAAACTTAGGAGGAAACGATGATCAATACCTGTTGTTCAACATCGACCCGCGATTGCTGCCAGCCCGCGCCCCAAGTGGTTTCTTGTTGTGGCGGTGCCGCGGCGGCGACCCCGGCGACATCAGGATCGGGCGGCCCACGCCCCGGATCCACCTCCTGTTGTTGTGGCCCGAACTGCGACTGCGACGATTGTCGCTGCTGCGTCTAGGTCGATATGACCATACCGGGCGTAGTGGAGGGCAACACCGTCATCGATGCGGATCCCCAAGAAGCACTGGGTCTGTCGCCCGATGTTCTGCGGGTGTTGGTCGACAATCACGCCCGGTTTTTGGCCTTTCTTAAGGGTCGCGTCGGGGACCGGGACGTTGCCGAGGAGATCCTGCAACAGGCCTTCGTGAAGAGCATCGATCGGGGCGGCGCACTGAAGGATGAAGAATCGGCCGTCGCCTGGTTTTATCGCTTGCTCCGCAACGCGATGACAGACCATTTTCGGCGGCGCGGAGCCGAAAGTCGCGCGCTGTCCGCGGTCGCGGCCGAACCTGATGCGTTCGGCGGCGCGGCAGACGAAGAGCTGATGCGCACGGTCTGCGGGTGTGTGCGCGCGTTGGTCGCGACATTGAAGCCCGAGTACGCGCGGGCCGTTGAACGCGTCGACCTGGACGAAATCTCGGTTCAAAGCTACGCCGCCGAATCGGGGATCACCACCAACAACGCCGGGGTTCGCCTGCACCGCGCGCGTGAAGCCCTGCGCCGCCAGGTCGAAAAGTGCTGCGGCACGTGCGCTTTGCATGGGTGCCTGGATTGCAGCTGCACGGTCGACGGGACGGTCGACGGGACGGTCGACGGGACGACCGCCGGTTGACCAGGCGGCGCCGGCGCGTGTCGACAATTTCCGCCTGGCGGTGTTGGGGGTAGATTGCCCCCGACGTGAAGCCCGTACCCGCCGCGCTGGTCGCAGCGATCAAGAAAGCCGCTACCGCCAGTATCTGGTCGGCGGGCGTGAAGTTGTCGCGCGCGGATGCCGTCGCAATCGAATCCGAAAACGCCGACGAGATCGTATTGCGGGTTCGGGCGCCCGGGCGGCCGGTCGCGCCGACGGTTGTCTTGCAGCCGGGAGAAATCGACTGGGACTGTGATTGCCCGGGGCGCGTCCGGCCGTGCGACCACATCGTCGCCGCCGTGATCGCGCTGGGACAAGTCCAGGGCACCGAAGGTGTGTTGCCAGGCGCGACCAGATCCTGGGCCCAGATCGCGTACCGGTTTTCGCGGGCCGACGGTGGACTGAAACTGACGAGGGTCGTGGTTCGCGGTGGTGGTGGCGACGGTGGGGACGACGCCGTTGGTGGCGTGGTCGAAACGCCGATGGATGTATCGCTGGCGGTGTGGAGAATGCGCCCCGAGGGCGCGGATCTGCATCTGGAAGAGGGCGATCTGCGCGCCGATCTGTTGCTGGAAACCGGCGCCCGGGGCGTGTTGCAGCCAAGCAAGCTGGACGCGTTGCTGTCGGTCCTGGTCGGCGCGCGCAACGTGACCCTGGATGGCAGGCCGATCGCCGTATCGGACGAGCCGCTGCGACCGCGCGCGGTGGTGGCGGATCGAGGGGCGGGGACCGGCCGTCAAGACCAGGGTCGCGCGCACGACGGTGACATCACCATCACCATCGTCCGCGATCCGCGCATCACCGATGTGATTGCTCCCGGGGTGGCGCTGGCTGGCGACGCCGTGCATCGCCTGGCCGAGACCGAACTCAGCGGCGCGTACTTGCAACACCTGCCACAGGTGCGCGTCGTACCCGCCGCCGGCATCGGCGATCTGGCGACCAAGATCCTTCCCGAACTGGCCAATCGGATGCTGGTCGACGTGCGCACCCGGCGCGTGCCGCCGATCGTCCGCGATGTTCCGCCACGCGTCGTGCTGAAGCTGGAACAGGTGGGCGCGGGGCTGACGGTCCTGCCGACGCTGGTTTACGGGCAGCCGCCCACCGTGCGCATCGACGACGGACGAATGACCCACCTGGGTGGCGCGGTGCCGCTGCGCGACGAGGCGACAGAGCGACGACTGGTCGCGAAACTGCGCGACGATCTGAACCTGATCCCCGGACGGCGCGCGACGTTCGATGGACCGGACGCGGCTCGATTCGCCGACAAACTGCGTGGGTGGCGCGGTGACATGGTCGGGGATGCGGCGCGCCTGATGGGCGGCAAGGCGCGCCTGGTTCCCGTGTTGCGGGTCGACGCGCAACCGGCGGCGTCGACCTCGGCGTCGGGGATTCCGGACGTCCGTTTCACGATCACGTTTCGTGTCACGGGGAATGAGAGCGGCCGTGGCGACGTGTCGGATGCGCAACAGACCGTTGATGCCACCGCCGTGTTGCGTGCGTGGCGGGAGGGCCTGGGTCTGGTACCGCTTGACGGCGGTGGCTGGGCCGCGCTGCCCCACGACTTTCTCGCCAAACATGGCGATCGCCTGTCCGATCTGCTGGCGGCGCGGGCCGCCGACGGGCGCGTGGCCAACCACGCGTTGCCCGCGCTTGGGGCATTGTGCACGCACCTCGACCAGCCGGCGCCGCCGGAGCTGAACCGTCTGGCCAAGTTGGCCTCCGATTTCGATCACGTCCCGGTCGCGCCGTTGCCCGCCGATCTGACCGCGACGCTGCGGCCCTATCAGCAAAAGGGCGTCGACTGGTTGGTCTTCCTGCGTTCAGCCGGCCTGGGGGGCATTCTGGCCGACGACATGGGGCTGGGAAAAACCCTGGAGGCGTTGTGCGCCGTCACCGCGCCCGCGTTGATCGTCTGCCCGACCAGCGTGGTCGCCAACTGGCGGGCCGAGATCGCGCGCTTTCGCCCGGGTTTGGGTGTCTCCGTCTATCACGGCGCCGGCCGGCAGTTGGACGAACGCGCGGACATCACATTGACCAGCTACGCCATCCTGCGCCTGGACGCCGAGCGGTTGTCGGCCCGCCAGTGGTCGACGGTGATTCTGGACGAAGCGCAGGCGATCAAGAACCCCGACAGCCAGGCGGCCCGCGCCGCCTACGGTTTGACCGCGGACCTGCGCGTCGCGATGACCGGTACGCCTCTCGAAAACCGCTTGGAAGAATTGTGGAGCCTGGCGCACTTCACGAACCGGGGGCTACTTGGCGGCCGACGTGAGTTCGACGATCGGTACGCGCGACCGATCGCCGACGGCACGCCCGGCGCCGCCCAGCGACTGCGCGATCGACTGCGCCCTTTTGTCTTGCGCCGTTTGAAACGCGACGTCGCGCCCGAGCTTCCACCGCGCACCGACACTGTCCTGCGCATCGGGCTTGACGAAAGGGAGAGGGGCATCTACGACGCGGTTCGCGCGGCGTCCCGCGCCGAGGTGGTGGCGCTGCTCGACGGTGGGGGCAGCGTGTTGGCCGCGTTGGAGGCGCTGCTGCGGTTGCGTCAGGCAGCCTGCCACGCGGCGCTGGTTCCGGGGCAGGAGGCGAACCGGTCATCGAAAGTGGATGCATTGCTGGAGGCGCTCGACACCGCGGCCGCCGACGGGCACAAGGCGTTGGTGTTTTCGCAGTGGACGTCGCTGCTGGATCTGATCGAACCGGCGTTGCGTGCCGCCGAGATCCCGTTCGTTCGTCTTGACGGATCCACCCGCGATCGCGGCGCCGTCGTCGATCGTTTTCAGTCGGAGGACGGACCGCCGGTGATGCTGTTGTCCCTGAAGGCGGGCGGCGTGGGGCTGAATCTGACCGCGGCCGACCACGTATTTCTGGTCGATCCTTGGTGGAACCCCGCGACGGAGGATCAGGCAGCCGATCGTGCACACCGCATCGGGCAAGATCGCCCGGTGATGGTCTACCGACTGGTCGCGACCGACACCGTCGAGGAGCGAATCCTGGCCCTGCAGGAGAAGAAACGCGCCCTCGCCGACGCCGCGCTGGGGGGGGCGGAGGCTGGGGGGGCTCTCGGCAGGCAAGATCTGCTGGATCTGCTGGCCTGACGCCGAATCCATAGCCGCGGCGCCTGTTTGACCCGCGTCAACAAAGTGGATCGGCGCTCTCAAGATCCGTCAAGACCCTGACGATGGCCCGCATGCAATCATGAAGATTCCCGGTAAGGACAATCCCGCGAAACGCATCATTACGGTGGGTGGTGGTAAGGGGGGGGTCGGTAAGAGCATCGTCGCATCGAATCTATCGCTGGCGATCGCCGAGTCGGGGGCGCGGGTCGTTCTGGTGGACTGCGACCTGGGTGCCGCGAACCAGCACGTGCTGTTCGGTATCGATCGGCCCAAGCCCGGAATTCAGGGGCTGCTTGACCGCAAGATCGATTCCCTGGAGGAGGGATTGACGCCGACGCCGCATCCCAACCTGCAACTGGTCGCCGGTACTGGCGCGTCGGTGGGCGCCGCGAATATCAACCACGGCGAGAAGCAGCGGATCATCCGTCGCATTCGAGCCCTGAAAGCCGATGTGATCGTGATCGACGTCGGCGCAGGCGTTAGCTACAACGTTCTGGATTTCTTCGAGCAGGGTGCGCAGCGGCTGCTGGTGGTGACCCCACAGGTCACGTCCATCCAGACCGCGTATTCGTTTTTGAAGGGCGCGGTGATGCGAACCTTGCAGCACCACGCCGAAAAAGCGGCGGAACTGGAGTTGTTGAACCCCGCCGCCAAGAGCGGGGAGAACGAGAAGGTCAGTCAGATTCTGGCCCGCGTGCGCACGCAGTCGCCGGTACTGGCCGAGGCCATCGACAAGATTCTGCTTCGATTCGGTGCCCAGATCGTGGGCAACCAGGTCTTCGAGGTCAGCCAATCCGGAATCTTCCATGCCATCACGCGGATGATCGAAGATTTCCTGGGAATCACGGTTCCGATCCTGGGCACCGTGCGCGCCAGCCGGCGCATTCGCGAGTCGGTGAATTTGCGCAAGCCGATGATGCTGGGCGCGAAGGACGAGGATACCCGCGCGTTTATGCAGATGGCCGAGGCCCTGATGGCTGAAGACGTGGCCATCGACGATCTGTTGGCTGATGACGCCGGGCATGAAGGCGGGGACGGAGCGACTGGCAAGACGGCCGGCGCCGCGCTGCACGACGTGTCCGCGGAGGACAATTTCGATCGCACCCCGATCACCGCGCCCCAGATTCGGAAGCCCCCACCCGCACCGCCCGCACTTCCCACCCACGCCTCGGTCAGCGCGGCCCCGGTCGCGGCGATTTCGGATGTGACGCCGGCTCCGCTGGCCCCGCGCATTCCCGCCACCGGAATTTTGGATCCGTACATGCGTCGCTCCCAGCGCGTCGAGGTCGACTGGATGGGGAGCCTGCGCGACAGCGATGGCGTTCGTCCGGTGCGCATCTTCGAAGTCTCCGACGGTGGAGCGGTTGTACAAACGGCGCAGTCGTTGGAACTGGGCCAGGAACTGACGCTGGTCTTCGAGCAGATTCCGATGCAGCCACAGGCCCGGGTCAAGGTCATTCGCCGGGCCACGATGGGCTTCGTGGTTGAAGGCCAGATTCCGCCCGTGGTCACGGCCGCGGCCACGCCGGGTGCGGCGGGCGCGCGGCGACTGGCCGGCTGAACCCGCACAACCCAGGCCGCCGACAAGATCGGCGGTGAACGGTCGGGTAGTCTCCTGCCCCAGCCGCCATGACCAAGCGCGCGAGCGATTCGGAAGACGATGTTGCGGCCTTCGCCGAGGCGGTTCGTGGTACGCGAAGGTTGGGCGGCAAACCGAGGGTTTCGCCAGATATCGGCGGGGCGGATCAGGTGCGACTGCCTTCACCGGGACGGTCACGATCTTTTGCCGTGCCCGTCGGCGCGCAGCTCTTGGTCGAGCAAATCGGCCAGACTTGGGCAGCCCGCGCCGATGGCATCGATCGGCGGATTGTTCGCAAACTGCGCGACGGCGCGATCCCGATCGAGAGTCAGATCGACTTACACGGACTCACGCGTCTCAAAGCGGCCCATGCGCTGGATCGATTCATCAGCGCGTCGCGCGCTGGCGGCAGGCGTTGTCTACTGGTGATCCACGGGCGGGGCCTTCACTCGGGTCCGGATGGTCCCGCCTTGCTTGATGTCGTGCGTGCGGCCCTGACCACCGGAACCCACGCGGCCGTCGTGCTGGTCTGCGCGTCGGCGGCCCCACCACAGGGCGGCGGGGGCGCGACATTGGTCTATTTGAGGCGGTGAGGACCTGGCTTGTTGGGTTCGACGGTAACGAAGTCGTTGAAGGCCGGGCCGAATCGAAGCGGAACGACCGGCCCATCCTCACTCTCCTGACGAATCACTGGATCGCGCATCCTCGGCCGGCATGCGTGAATCGCTCGCGCAGGCGTTGATGGCGCTCAACGGTTGCCGTTCGAGGAAGAGGCGTTGAAAGCCCGCGACTTGTTCCACGCGATATCCGGTGTATAGATCCGGCTCTTTCAAGGAGAAATCGAAATGACCCGCATTGCCATCAACGGTTTCGGTCGCATCGGACGGCTTGTGTTTCGCGCGCTCTACAGCCAGGGGCTGTTCGGCAAAGAAG
The DNA here is from genome assembly GCA_031407985.1 of Pseudomonadota bacterium. GTDB lineage: Bacteria > Myxococcota_A > Polyangia > Fen-1088 > Fen-1088 > FEN-1088. The sequence goes on from JANOJB010000381.1 coordinate 10,232, forward strand.
TCGAGGTGGTCGCCGTGGGTGACATCGTCCCCGCCGACAATCTGGCATA
>JANOJB010000001.1:0-14268 GCA_031407985.1 Pseudomonadota bacterium
CCTTGTTCGAGGAACTGGGCGAATTGGAGGACGTACGGCTCGCGACCCGCAAGAAGGTCATCGCGGATCAGCTTCGTGCGGCGATGACGCGTCGGAAGGTTACCCCCGCCATGATGGCCCGAATGATGCGAACCAGCCGGCCAGTGGTCTACCGGATGCTCGATGCCGACAACACGGGCCTTACCCTGGAGACACTCGCCAAAGCATCGCATGCCCTGGACCTTGACCTGAAGGTGAGCCTGGTCCCCCGGCGAAAGATCGCTGCGTAGAGTGATCAACGATAGGGGCGCAACCCTCACTCCGTCAGCACGGCCTGGCAGGCCAAATTCCCCTGACCGTCCAGGCACGACAGGTCCAGTTGCCAGGCCACGCGTTTGGTCGAGCAGCGACGGAACTGTTCGGGACAAGGTTCGGGGCCGCCGTCCAAGCAGCCGAAGATCTGCCATTCGCCTTCGCGAATAACGTCGCCGGTCCTGGCGACGGCGCCCGCTGTGGGTAGCCCGAGGTCAGTCCCCATCACGCCCAGGCGGCAGCCCGCGTTCAGCAAATCGAACTCCCGGAGACCGCCGCCGCACGTGCCGGACATTTTCAGGTGCACGGTTTCGGGGCCGGCACATGTGGCGGAGTCGCCGCATGCGGCGGGCAGCATGAACGCGAAAGCGGCGATGACTCCCAGCAGCGTGCGCCGCGATCGGCTTGGTGCTGCCAAGGTCATGATCATGGCACCACCGTCAAACGCGACAGGCACCGCGTCTCCCCCTCGATGCCTGTGCATGTGAACAGAAGTTCGCCGGCGTCGGAAAGCGCGGCCTCGCATCTCTTGAGGCAGTTGAGGTCGCTGGTGGGGGCGCCCCCGTCAGCGGGAGCGACGTTCGCGTCGGGTCGGGCGTTCGCGTCCGTGGGGAATGTGCCGGCGTCGGCACCACACTGGGGGAAATCGACGGACCAGGCACCTTCGGCGTATCCGGTGGGGCAATACACCTCGTGAACAACCTGCGGTCTGCCCTGGTTGTTGGCCGAAGAGATATCCAGAGGCGGAAGACCCAGCGCGGCGGCGTTGTGAATCGTGAGTTGATGGCCTCCGCTCCCGTGATCGACGACGATGATCCCGCCGGGCCCGCAGGTTCCCGCCGCGCGGAACGTCGCGGGAGGGGCGAAGGCGCATGTCTCCGGTTCGTAGCTGGTGGCGATCAGAAGCACTGTGGCGCCCGCCAGCGCCAGGATCCGAGCGAGCAATCTCACGAACCGACGAATACCGTTCATGTGCCACCTCCCGACCTAAGTTGCCCGCGGGCGAATCGTTGCGCCCGCCACCACCCGTACCAGCACGCCAGGGGAATCAAGGCCAGCGTGAATAGATCCGTCGGATCGCGCGTCAGCGCCACGCGAAACGTGCCGAAGGGCGCGCCGAGCGTGATGATGAGACGCGCGAAAAGCGAGCCCGCCACATCGGATAGTTCCAGCAGGACGAAGGCCAAGGCCGTCACGATGGAGCCGACCAGCAGGCGCGCCTTGATGGGCCACGGCCGGACCAGCCCAAGCACGGCCGATACATACAGCGGCAGGATGAAGCAAACCGCGATGTCGGAAAGCTTCCCCGTGAGCTCGTTGTGAAATCGGATCTTCCAGAAGTGATCGTTCAGGCCCAACAACACCACCGCCGCCAGCGGAAGCGGCGCGAAAAATTCGATCAGGGGCGGGACGGGGCGCTTCAAAACGCGATCCCCACGTTGGTGATGGGACCGTGCGTGAAATGACCGTCGCCCGCGCCCGGAATCAGGCGGTCGTGTTCCAGTTCGGCAAACAGGTTCATGACGTAGCCCAACTCGGCGCGGAAGATCGGTGACGTGCCTGACCGATGCAGAAACCCCACAGTCGGCTGTGCGGCGATGCCGTTGGCGCCTCTCCCGCCAAAGGTGAGATTGCTCCATTTGGCCCCGAAACCAAGGTAGACACCGCGACCCGCGGGAAGCCACGCGAACCCCGCGCCCAGGCTGCCGACGGATGCGCCGGCGCCCGACGCGTATTCGCCGCGAAAATCGGCAAAGGTGCTGGGCATCATCTTCAAGACGAAAATGGCGATCGACGGAAGTGTCGTGATCCCGCCGCCCGCGGTGTTGAACGCCGTCGCGGAACCGGCACCCAGGCCCACGAAGGTTTCCCTGGGAGGCGGGCCGTACGTCGCCTGATGGCGCGCCATCGGATCGGAGAATGGCGGCTGGCTTTGCGCCAGGAAGTCCCCCGCCATCTCCTGAATCGATGCGGCCAAGAACTGAGGTCCGATGGTCAACCGTTTCAGGATTTGTACCGGCGCGGTGGCGGCGCGAATCGGATACCCGGTCAAGACCAATAGCGTGGTGAGGGGATCGTGCGCGATGTGAAGTGTCACCGCGACGTCGGCGCCCAGCGCGGCGGCCTTGTCGATTGCGCGGGCTGGTTCCAGGGGCTTCGCGGTCGCGTGTCCGTCGGGGGCCAAAACCTGAAACCGTCCCCGGCCGATCTGAATCAGCGCATTCACCAGGTGATGGTGCGCCTGTTCGACGAACACGGCCGAGACGTTTTCCCCGCTGGCGGGCAGTACCAGGAGCGCCGCCGCGTGCACGAGGCGGGCGGCGCAGACGAGGGTCAGCAGCCCGGCCAGGGCGGACAGCGCAACGCGCGAGGTCGGCGCGCGCGGCACGATCGGTGGCGGCCGATCCATCCGGCTGAGGAGACGTAATCGTGACAGTCTGATCATGGCGGAGGTGACTTTGGCGCCTGGTGCGGCGTCGGTTGAATGACGGGGGTAGTCTGTTCCGGAGGTGCGGAGACGGTTGTCTTGTTCGTTGCGGGCGGCGCGTCCCAGACAGACGGTGGGGCCTGCGGTGCCGGTCCTCCCGCAAGCCATGGGTCGACGCGCGGCCTTGACGGAGCGATGGGCGTGTCTGAATCGCCCATGCGGGCCATCAAGTCGGACTTGGCCTCGCGGCAGGAATCTGTTCGGACGGTTCCGTAGATCGCAGAGCCCACCAGTCCCGCGGCGACCAGGTTCACCGTGAGGCGGGCGGATGGTTCGGCGCTGGAATCTTGCGCCGCGCCCAGGGCAGCCAACACCATCACGCCGCCCAGGATCATGTCCACTGTTTGAGCGGCGCGACTGGATGTGCAATCGAAGTAGCGCAGCCTCGCGTGGTCAGGTGGCGGCCCCTCGACGAACAGCGCGGAACAGCCCGACGGACCCGCGAGGGCGATCGACAACAACGCGATGATCGGGAAGCGGGCCATGGTTGACTTGAACCTTAGCAACCGGCGTGCCGGGTTCGACGGACGCTACGTCGGTTCCAGACGATTGAAATCCCCGAGGCTCACAAGCTGCAATGGTTTGTGGCCCGGCATCAGGACGACCTTGAGAGACAGAAGATGCTTGGAGTCGTCTGTGATGAGGTAGCGAGCATTGGCTTCGAGGCCGATGGCGACAGTGGGGTTGTCCTTCGCGTCCTTCGGAACCAATTCGATGTCGCGGTACGATCCTTCGCCGACCTTGAATGTCTCCTTGATCAGGCCAATAAACCTCATCGCGTCTTGGACCGAAACGGACCGTCGGAATTTTGGCCTGGTCAGAACGTCGACCAGTTCGGACAGTTGGAAAGGGGACGTGTACGCGGACACATTCCCCCTGACCGCGCGTCGAAACAACTGAACTGTCGGTGACGTCGGATCGCGGGACAGGAGGGCGCTGACCAGTAGGTTTGAGTCGACGACAACCTTGACCACACCTATCCGACTTTCCGGCTGGCGGCCTTCCAGCGCCGGATGGTCTTTGGTCTCACGGCCGCTACTTCGGCGGCGGCCATCTTCCTCGCCTCGGCTTCGGGGTACCTCGCCAGCTTCTTGCGTAGAGCCTCGAAAGGATCCTGTGTTGTGGCGGACGTAAGGATGACACGACCATCCTCGATGGTGACGGGAATTTCCGTGGTGTCGGACTCGATCCCCAACGCCGCGGAGATTGTCTTGTCGAGGATAAGCGCGCGGCTATTTCCGACCTTCAAGATCTTTCTGGCCAGCATTGTGAAAGTTTAACCGCGTTAGTACGCCCCTTCAAGGCCGGCCCGGGCACGCGGCGGCCTGACCGAAATGCGAGGCCTCAGCGTGGGCGGCGACGGCGCAACCACAACGCAGCGGCCGACAGCAAAGCCAGCGCGGCCAGGGGACCGCGGGCGGCGCGTCCCATGACGGCGCACGCGCAGCCTTCGCCTGTGACCGCCGCGTTGTGCATGCTCAGCGCGACGGCGATCTGCGTGCCGTTGTCCACCTCCACCGTTCCCTCGCCATCAACGTCGCGTCGCCATCCCTTGTCCGCCGCGGGCATGAAATCAGCGTCCAGATCCGCGCGCCCGTAGGCAGGCGGGAAGACCACGTTGCACGAATCCGCCGGCGGTTTGAACCACAGACTGCGGCCGGTTTCGTCGATGTCCAGCCGGACCGGCGCGTCGCACCGGTTGTGTTCCTCGTCGCCGCACTGGACGCGCGCGGTGGCGGTGTGCAGGTTGGACACCATCGGCAGCCTCTGGTTGGTGACGAACAGCGGATCCTTGGTCATCTCCTCGGGTGAAATGAATGTCGCCACGCGGGTCAGGGTCGTGTGGCTTTGGAACAACTCGCGAAAACGACCCATGGGCAACAGCACCTCGGTGTTCATCGCGGCGGCTGCGCCGACGAAATCGAACGGAGCGAACGCTGCCTGGTTGCTGAACCAAAAGTTTTGCAAGCCGGCGTAGAACTGCGCCTCGGTCACGCCGCCGGCGATCAGGGACGGCGGCACGGGAATGAACTGACGAAAGATCTGAAGCACGCGACCGGACAGCGGCAACCCAAGCTGTTGCACGACCACGTTCCAGAAGGCGAAGGGCGTCGTTGCCAGGGCCAACTGCCCGGACGCGGTTGTCGGCACGGTGAACCACGGAACCGCCATCGCGGCGGGCTGCGCGTATTCGGTCAGAAACGCATTGCCGCCTGCCTCGTTGGCGGCGGTGGACACGATCCGATCGTAGTTCGCGCCGCCCGAGAACCAGTCCAGCTTCAGCATGTTCAGCGTGACCTCCCGATAGTTCAGCGGGATGGCGCGCCCGGCGCCCAGCACCCAGACATTGACGCGCAGATCGGGCGTGGACGCGATGGCGGTCAGTTTCAACGGCAGGCAACCCTCCTCGGCCGCCAGGCGTAGAACGATCGGCCGGATCTCTTTGACATCAAGACCCATCTGTAAACGCAGCGCCACGAAATAACTGCCGGTCGCGACGTAGTCCTTGATGATCAGCGATGCCTGGGGCGACACGTAGTACTTGTTGTCCGTCAGCCATTTCTCCAGGGCGGCCGGATCGTCGGAGCGAACGACGGCGCTTTCGAACGGACCCACGTTGCCGCGGAACGCGACATCGACCACGGGGCCGCGTCCCGCGGTGCCTGCGTCGAAACTGGAGGGAGTGTTGCTGCCCCCCGCGCTGACTTTGGCACCGGCACACCCGGCAGTGTCGTTCTGCGCCTGCCCCTTGCACGTGCCGTCCGTGGTCCAGGTCATATTGAACGCGGGCCGTGTCCGCGGTTCCAAGATCTGAAAGAGGATGTCGTTGCCGATGTCCAGGGTCGGCAGCGCGTTCATCGGCACGATCCACGAGAACTGGTCCGCGGCACCCGTGTACAAGATCTGCACGTGCGCCTCGACGGTGCCGGCTCCGGTCGCCGGATCGCGGCCCAGGACGAAGACGACGTTTTCGCCCGCCTGTGCAATCAGGGGCGTGGGGTTGTTGGCGGGTGGCTGATCACAGAAGAAGCCGCCGCACGCCCGCGCCGGCGTCGATACCAACGGAAGTGTCAAACCGATCGCCAAGCCGGCGCCCACCGATGCAAGTCTTCGAAGGCTCATGCGCAACCCCTTTGCAAATCCCCGGCCGATCCAACGATCCGCCGGCTGCTGGCAGTCTACGGGTTTCTTCGCGATCGGGGCGGGCAAAAGCCACGACAGACGTGTCCGGGTTCGGTCGGGGAAGGGGCACGCGGATTGCTGCCGGTTCGGGCCATGAACTTCTGGTGTCGACGAACCGGGCAGACGGTAGGCACCGAACGCGCATCGTGTTACCTAGGCATCGTGGCGGCGCTGCGGCAGCGGGGCGGGCGGTTTCTGATCGGCGCGATCAGCATCGTCGCGTTAACGATCGGCGCCTGTGCGCCGGTGATGACGACCCGGTACCGGGAGGTGCCGATAAGCCGCTTGCAGGAACCCAGCGGCGCGCCGTATCGCTTCCAGCTTGCCGGTGGGTCCAACGTCGACATGCGCGTGGCGCGGATTAGCGACGGCATGGTCAGCGGTCAGAAACTATCCGCGGGATCAGGGCTGGTCGATTTACGAGACGTTCAGCGTGTCGGCGTTGGGTTCGACGAGAAGGACCAAGCCGCCACGAACATCAAATACCTGATGCTGACCGCAGTGGGGTACGCGGGATTCCTGCTGGCGGGGGTGATGGTGAGCTCGCTGAGCCAATCTCGATGAGGCGGCCCGTGAAGGCAATGGCGGTCGCCGCGACCCTGGGACTGGCGGTGCTTTCGGCGGCCCTTCCCGCGGCAGCCTGGGTTCCAGGTCCAGCGGTCGGAACCGCGACAGCGCCGCCCGAACCCGGGCCCGCGCCCGCGCCCGTGCCCGAACAGCCAAACGCGCCATTCCCTCCGGGGCAAGACATCGACGCAGAAGTGCCGGCCCCAGCCGTCGCACCCGGGCCCGCACGTGCCCCCGGGCCCCATCGAAGAATTGACGCCATCGCCGCCGACACGGTGGAATTGCCGCGCTCGCCGTCGCCACGCTGGGCCCATCCGATCAGTTTGGCCTTCGTTGCGGGGGTATTCGCCACCAACCCGATCCCGTTCCCGTTGCCCCATCTGGGTTTGTCGCTGGGGATCAACCTTGGACCCTGGCTGATGCTCGAGGGAGGCTTCAGCATTCCGTATCCCATGCTGCTGCTGGGCGGCAGGGTGTTCGTCAGCCGCGGCGAGATTGCGGGTTACGCCGCCGCCCGTTATGCATTGGGTGAAGCGAAGTTGGCGCTTGTTCCCTCCTTCGGCATCGACGTGTCGCGCGACGACGGCACATACGCCTTCGCCGAGGCGGGCCTGATCTGGGATCGCGAGAGCAGCTTCATCGTGAACCAGGTTGGAAACGCGATCGGCACGGTGAAGTGGACGGCCAGCGGCGGGCACGTCAGCTTCGGTCTGGGCCAACGTTTCTGAGCATTCTCCGCTCGCAGGTTGTAGTGCCTGTGGAGATGTGGACAAATTGAGCTGTCCGTCGGAGAAAAGTGGCCGTCAGGGTGTGGATATCCACATGCCAGAGGCGGGGAGCCATCGACGATCCGCGCAAGGACGACCTATCGTCGACAGCTGGTGCGCGATGACGATCGACGTCCGGTCGCGCATCAGTTCGGCGATGCATCGTTCGATCAGACGCTCGATTTCGGGATCCACGCTGGCGGTTGCTTCGTCCCGGATCAGCAACCGCGGATCACGGGACAGGGCACGCGCGAACGCGATTTCCCTCCTTCGGCATCGACGTGTCGCGCGACGATGCCAAGGCGGGCCTGATCTGGCCAACGCTTCTGAGTCTTGCGGACGGGCCGTACCTACTTCCGAACTCCGGGCTCTCGGTTGGGTTCAACCACCCCGGGCGTGGCGGCGACGGGCACCGAGCAACAGCAACGCAAGGGACCCGAGACAAGACCAGACACCCTCGTTGCCACCGGCCCCGGCGACGCGGCAGCCCTGGTCCAGGTTGCGCACCGGCTGCACGGTCTCGGCCAAGCACACGGGATCCCCGTCGCGCACATTGTCCACAAAATCGGTTACACGAAGCGCAAAGCAGGGACGATACGCCGCCCCTTGTTGACCCTGATCGAGATCGAACAGCATCTCGCTGGCGGCGTTTTCCTGTAGGGCAAGCGTCGAACCCGTGGCGAGGACGCCGGTCGCGGTCGTGTCCGGGCCGGTCGGGAACTGGTACGGACTGTCGGCGGTGACTCGAACCAGCGCAACGTACCCCGGATCGGTGAGTCCACCCGAGACGACAGGAAGCGTCACCCGAGCCCGCGACGCCTGTTCGTGAACGATCGTTGGCGCGCACTTGCTTGTGTCGCAACCACAAGACGAGGTGCAGGCCGACATCGCGTAACAACGCCTCCAGTCTTCGCGGTCACGCTGGTAGGTTTCGATTCGAACCTGCATCTGGCCCTGCAATGCGATCGGCGGCACTGGCCCGCTACCCGTGATGAACGCGAACGACATCTCCGCGGCGCCGGTCGCTTTGGCTGGGCGGGGAATCTCGGAGACGATGGCGGCGTCCACCCTATAGCGCGTTCCGGGTCGAAGCGGCTGCGCCGGGAGCCAGACGAGAAACGCGCGATCCCAAAAGTAGGAGTTGAATCCACCCGCCACCGGAATCCCGGTGTCCGTCTCGGACACGGAGACCGTCGTCTTCTGGGGTTCCCCAACGAGGGTCTCGACGTCCAGAATCACCGCGCCGTTGATGGGAACGTCCGTTGCGCCGTCGATCGGCGTGTTGGCAATGAACGATCCGTAGCCGGGCATGACCACTGGTGAGCAGGCAGCGGCGGTGCGAAGGCCGAACGGTGCGACGACAACACCCGCCGCGGCGGCTGCCATCAACAACATCCGGTGGCGACGAGACAATGGGATCGTGGACATGGCGTACTCCTCCGACGATGACATGGTAGCGCGACTACATCTGGCTGCTGCTTGGACAGCAATCGCCGCGCCAACCGGAAGTGCCTGATCATGCGCCACTTGGAAGTCCGCGGGTGGCTGAGCCCCCCGGGGATTCGAGTCGCCAGGGCGTGTCTGTCGCGGTTCCGTCGGTGGACGGCGCGATCACTGTGACCAGGACGGGTTGCGGCTGTCGGCCGTGTCCGCCGTCAGGATGCAGGACATGCTGCCAGCGGTCCGAGAAATCAGCGCGATGGACGCCACGTTGCTTGCCCGATCGACTCGTTCGTAGGCGATCACGTTGTTGGGTCCCCACGCCGGCCTTTGCGATGGCGGTTCACCCACGGGCGTCAGGCGCCGGCCTTCGCAAGGATTCGTCGTGGTCGAAAATGGCGTTGTCCAGATCGACAGGCCGGTACCGCAATAGACCGCGTACGCGATGTCCACGCCGGTCGGGGACACAGTGGGCGATTTGATGGTGGTGGTCCAGTTCGCGACGATTCTCCGAAAACCCGAGCCGTCCAAGCGCACGGCGTCGATTTCGTTGTTGCGATCGAAGATCAACTCCTGATCCCCAACCGCGAACTGGGGCCAAGAATATGCGTTGAAGTTGTCCAGGCCCGTGGCGATCCTCTTCTCGGCGGTACCATCTGGGTGAATGACGTAGACCGATGGCCCACTGTGGAACGTGATCCAAGCGCCGTCGTGCGAGAAACTCGATTGGTCGGCTCCCTCCGGCCGCCTGGTCACCTGCGTGACGAGCCTGGTCGTCAGGTTCATCACATGGATCTGAAACGTTCCCGAGCGATCCGACGTGAACGCGATCTGGTTGCCGTCAGGCGAGAAGGACGGTTCCCGGTCCAGGCCGATCTCCGTGGTCAAACGGGTGATTTCTGTTCCGTTGGCCCTGACCATGAAAACATCACGGTTGAAATTCTCCCGGTCGGAATCGAAAACGATCCAGTTCATGACGTCGGTACCAAGGAACGCGCTTCCACAAGTCGTGGGGTAGTTGGCGATCGAGCCCGAAACACCACCGCTTCCCGGTGTTCCCCCCGATCCCGAGCCTCCCCCCGATCCTCTCCCCGCGACGGCGCCCAAATCCCCCCCGGCGTCAGGTGAGGCGAACCCGCCATTCCCGGGACCTGTCGCGGCCCCCGCTGTGCCGCCCGAAAGGCCGCCCCCGTCGGCACCGTCAAGGGCGCGTTCGGCGCATCCGCCGATCGCGCCGGCCAGCAGCAAGGCTAGGCCCAGAAAACCCGAAGGCGGTCGTGACGCCAGCAAGAAACGTCCGGATCCGGGGCGAGAAATCTTCATGCGGCACGTCCTATTCAAACTGCGTGCCATCCATTGTCCATCAAGGATCGGCAATCGGCCAGCACAGGCGCTTGACGCGTGCGCGCGACGAACCGTGGGGGCGGCCAATCCCGTTGCCACCGCTGCCAATCCCGTTGCGGCCCAAGGCGTTCTAATACGCCGCTTTCTCCACCCCGGGGCGGTGCCCTGCCTGCATTTGCAGTCGGTACAAGCGCGCGTACACGCCATCACGCCCCAGGAGATCGTCGTGCCGTCCTTCCTCAACGATCGTTCCGTGGTGAATGACCACGATCCGGCTGGCGCGTCGGATCGTCGACAGGCGGTGCGCGATAACGATCGATGTCCGGTCGCGCATCAGTTCGGCGATGCCTTGTTCGATCAAACGTTCGATCTCGGGATCCACGCTGGCGGTGGCTTCGTCCAGGATCAGCAGGCGCGGATCACGGGCCAGGGCGCGCGCGAACGCGATCAACTGGCGTTCGCCGGCCGACAGGTTGGCGCCGCGTTCAACGACGGGGGCGTCCAGACCGCCCGAACGCGAGGCGATCACGCGGTCGGCCCCCACGCGCCGGGCGGCCTCCAACATGCGCGCGGGCGTGATGTCCGGATCGCCCAGCCCGATGTTGTCGCCCAATGTTCCCGAAAATAGGAACACGTCCTGGCTGACTACGACGATCCGCCGCCGGAGGTCCGCGGTCGTCAGGGTGGCAATGTCGTCGCCGTCGATGCGAATCACGCCTGACTGGGGTTGGTACAGACGCGGCAGCAGCTTGATCAACGTGGATTTTCCCGCGCCGGTGGCACCGACGATCGCGATCGTTTCGCCGGTGGCGATGTTCAGGGACAGGTCGCGCAAAATGGGTAAGTCCGGGCGATAGCCGAAGGTGACGTGGTCCAACTCCACTGCCGGTTTACTCGGGGTGCCCGCGACGGCCTCCTTCGTGGGGGGCGCGGCCATGGCGCCAGTCCCCCCATCCAGTTCCTTCGTGTCCAGCAGAGCGAACACGCGCTCGGCCGCCGCCGTCGCCTGTTGCATGACCGTGTACTTGGCCGACAGATCGCGCAGCGGGGCGAAGAACTTGGCCAGGTATTCCGTGAACTGCACCAGTACGCCGAAGGTCAGTCCGCCGGCCGCGATGCGGGCGCCGCCGTGCCACAACAATGCCGCCACCGCGATCGCACCCACCGCTTCGACGACGGAGTACAGCGCCGCGTCCGCCCCGATGGCGCGCGCGTTGGCGTGCCGGTACTCGCGGTTGATGACGTCGAATGTGCGGGCGGCGCGATCTTCCTGCGCGAACGCCTGAACGACCTTGATGCCCGACAGGTGTTCCTGCAGAAAGCCGTTCATGCGCGACAACTTCGCGCGGATTTCGCGAAAAGCGTCGCGCATCCAGCCGCGAAACACCGCGGCGACCGCGACCAAGATCGGTACCGCCGCCATCGAGAAGGCAGCCAGTTTCCCATCGGTCTGAAACATGACGGTGATGATCAATCCCAGGCGCACCACGTCGCCCAGCAGGCTGACGATGCCGGACGCGAACATCTCGGTCAGGGATTCGATGTCGTTCGTCATCCGTGTCATCAGCTGACCAACGGGCGTGCGATCGAAGAAGGCCGCGGACAGCCGCAGGGCATGCCGGTGCACCGTCAGACGGAGATCGTTCATGGCGCGCTGGCCGACCACCTGAACCAGATACGTGTGCGCGAACGCCGCCGCGTACTGGCCCAGCAACGCCAGCAGGTACAGGCCGCCCAAACGATCCAGCCCCTCCAGCTTGCGGGGCGCGATGTGTTCGTCGATCGCCAGCTTCAACAGATAGGGCTGGGCGACCTCGAACGCCGACATGATCGGCAACAGCGCGATCGAGATGACCAACGCCCGACGGTGTTTGCGGAGGAAGGGCAACAGGCGCGCCAGCAAACGGAAGTCGAGCGCGCGACCCGCGGCGACACCGACCTTCGCCTGATCGGTCTTGGCCTGATCGGCCTTCGGTGGGGCGACGCCCGCGTTACCGCCGGTACTCATGGGTCGACCCCCGCCGCTTCGGCCGCCAGTTGCTCGCGGTACAACGACGCGTACAGCCCCGGTGTGTTCAACAGTTGTTCGTGGGTTCCGCGCTCGACGACGCGTCCGGCGTCCAGAACCAGAATCTGGTCCGCCTCCCGTACCGCCGCCACCCGATGTGAAACCAAGATGGACGTGCGACCGCGCAGAATGGGCGCCAGCCGGGTCAATATTTCGCGTTCGGTCTGCGCGTCCACCGACGACAGCGAATCATCCAGAATCAGAATTCGCGGCTCGGCCGCGATCGCGCGGGCCAGGGCCACGCGCTGGCGTTGTCCCCCCGATAACGTGATGCCGCGCTCGCCGACGACGGTCTCAATTCCGTCCGGAAGCACCGCAAGATCGGGTGTCAGCCCCGCGGCCTCGACAGCGCGCGCGATGCGATCAGCGCGCTCGGACGGCAAAACGTCGGCGGGAATGCCGAATGCCACGTTCTCGGCGACCGTCGTCGAAAACAAAAACGCTTCCTGCGGCGCGTACCCCACCATCGATCGCAACAGGGCCAGCGGCAGGTCGTGAACGTCCAGACCGCCGACGAAAACCGTTCCTCGTGGCACCTCCAGCAGGCGCGGCACGGCGTCGACCAGCGTGGTCTTGCCCGACCCGGTCGGTCCGACGATGGCCAGCGTGCCGCCCGCGGGCACGTCCAGCGAGACGCCGTCCAGGATGCGGCGATCGTCGAGGATCACGGAGAGATTGTGAATACGCAGCGACGGAGAAGGCGGATCCGGACGATCGGGATGCCCCATTGTTCCGCCGACCAATCCCGTCCGGTCCGCGATACGCGACTCCGTCGCAAGCAGATCCCGTACGCGCACCCACGCTGCCACGCCCCGCTGCCAAACCGCCAGGATCCACCCCAACGCGATCGTCGGAAACGCCAGGTACGCCAGGTAGGCATTGAACGCGATCAGCCCCCCCAGCGTCATGCGCCCCGCGATCACCTCGCGCCCTCCCGCCCACAACACCAGCAGTGTGCCCATCGCGCCGATCACCGCGAACAGCGGCATCAGACTGCCGCGCGTGCGGGCCAGCGACAGCGCGCGTTGCAGGTAGACCTGGCTTTGCTTGCCGAAGCCCGCGTGCCGGTGGTCCTCCCGTGCGTAGTTCTTGACCACCGCGATCCCGGCCAGATCCTCCTGCAGTGTCGTCGACAGGGCTCCCAGCTGTTCCTGCAACGCGCGGCTGGCGCCGTAGATGCGGCGGCTCCAGAAGCGGGCGACGCCGATCAAGACCGGGTACGGGACAAGCGCGATCAGCGTCAGGCGCGGGCTGAGGTGAACCAGCAACCAGATGCCCGCCGCGTACACCATCACCGTGTTCGCGATGTTCAGAATCCCGGGTCCGAACAACATCCGCACCGCCGACAAATCGTTGGTCAGACGGGACATGACGTCCCCGGTGGCGTGCCGTCGAAAAAAACTGGGATCCATTCGTCCCAGGTGCGCGAACAGATCGCGCCGCAGTCCGAATTCGATGTTTCGTCCCGCGTTGAAGATGAACACGCGCGAGACCGTTCGGATCAACGCCTGCGCGATCGCCGCCGCCACCATCCATCCCGCGTTGCGCGCCACGGCCGCGTGCACGGCATCGACCGCTGCCGCGCCCGCGGCCCCGGAGACCTTCCCCGCGTCCAGACCCAGCGATCGCAGCGCGTCCACGGACAGCTTCAAAAGCCACGGGATCGTCAACCCCAGCGCGTTGGTTCCCGCCAGGCACAGACAGCCCAGGACCAGCATGGGCGCCTCGGCGCGGATGCGGCCAGCGACGGAAAGCCCGCGCGCGGGGATTCTGGGGTCGAACAGTCGGTCGCGATTTGTCGAGGGTTGGTGTTTTTCGGTCACGGCAACGGTCTTCACGATCGGCACCGGCTTGAACCGGCGGAACCTTGGGGACTATAGTCGCCCGGCTTCACCCAAATCCCAATGGAAACCGACATTTCGACAGCACTGGCGACGCTTCAGATCGATCCCGACAATGCCGGGGCGCTAAACGCGCTGAAAGGCATGAAACCCGGCAACGGGGCGGGGGCCGATCCGGAGGTTTTGGCGCGCGCTTTGGCCGACGCGCGCCGCTTTCATCGCGAGCGCGGGGACTTCGAGCTGTGTGTGCAGTTGATCGATCTCGAGCTGCCCTGGACG
>JANOJB010000003.1:0-11892 GCA_031407985.1 Pseudomonadota bacterium
TCAACGACGGCGGCGGATGGATCGACCACACCTCCTAAATCGAATGGACGCTCAAGGCGATACGCAGATATTACGTCGTAATAACGATAACTTACCAGGCATCGCGGCAGCCGCTAGGCTAGAAGTTATCGACATCTCGATGTTTATATCGAATAATCGATTTCCCATGGACCGTGGCGCAGGGGACTCAGCCGCTGGAACGCGGATTTCTCGGACCGTCCGGGCTCTACGACAGGAGCGCGGCTGGACCCAGGCTGAGCTAGCGGAGAAGCTCGGGCTGTCCCAGAGCCGGCTGAGCGAGATCGAGCGTCGGGACGGCTCGTTCAGCGCAGAGCAGTTCTTGCTGATCTTGAAGCTCTTCAACGTCACTACCAGTCGATTCAGCGGCGAGACGAGCGATCGGGGCGCGCAACTCCAGAACGCGCTCGCGCGATTCGGGGCGTCGCACCTGAGAGAAAGCTCCGCCGCAGCACCCGCGGACGATCTCGTCGATCCGGTCGCTGCCATTCGAGAAGTCCTCGTTGGCGGCGATCCACGCTTGATCACCGCGTTAACGCCGGTGCTGATCGAGCATGCCGATCGCATCGGTCTGGGCAAACTGTACCTCGATCTGGGGCGGATCGGCCTGGAGCGACGCCTCCCATGGATCTGTGAGAACAGCGCGGTCGCTGTGGATCCCGACCTTCTTAGGGAAGCGCCACGGACGTGGGCGCAGCGCGCGCGTCGTGCCGTCGTGGTACTGGACGCGTTTGTCGAGTCCCTCTCTCGTGGCAGCGACGCGCAACGAGCCCCCTCGTTGCCGGTGGACACGGTCGATCCAAACATCCGCAGCAAGAAGACATTCGACGAGGTCAGTGCCACCGCTTCCAGCATCTCGAAGAGGTGGGGTATCGTCAGCGCCTTGCAGCCTGGAGACTTTGCTCAAGCCCTTCGAGCCGCACGTGCCGCCCATCCATGACTTCCTAAGGGCCCTGGATCGAGCGTGGCGGGGAACTGCGACGGAAAAAATCCCCCTTCGGATCATCGGATCGACGGCCCTCATGCTGCAGGCTAAGTACGAACGTGGCACGAAGGACAGCGATCTCCTGGAAACGGGCGATCTGAGCGGAGACATCCGCGCGCGTCTAATCGAGCTCGCCGGGCCGGGCACGGACCTTCACAAGCGCCACAAGCTGTACATCGAGTTCGTTTCGAGCGGTCTGCCGCTTCTGCCACAGGTCCCGGTGTGGCTCGACGTCCCGGCGTTGAACCAGGATCTCAACCATTTCCGGGTCAAGGTGCTTCACGTCGTAGACGTCGTGGTGAGCAAGCTCAAGAGGTTTCACGGCAGCGACAGCCGGGACATCGAGGCGATGGTCGACCTGGCCCTCGTGCCTCACGACCGGTTGCTCGATCGCTTCCGTTCCGCTGTCGATCTCTTTCTTCTGGACTCTCGCGCCGCGGACCTCCCGAAGTACGTGAGGAATCTCCATCGAGTTGAGCGCGACATGCTCGGCGTGGCCGAGACGGCGATCGAGCTGCCAGGTTGGCTCGACAGCGACGATGACTGACGCGCCCACGCCAATGGAGGAAGCAACCTGGTCAGTGACCCTGTTCGCACCTTGTGGCCACCGGCGGCGATAAGCCCGGTAGACTGGGGGCCGCATGCAGTTGGTGATTGCCGAAAAACCGTCCGTGGCGCGCGATCTGGCGCGGGTGTTGGGCCTGCGCGCCTCGGGACGGAACGCGATCGAGGGTCCGGGGCGCGTGATCACCTGGTGTATCGGCCATCTGGTCGAACTGGAGGAGCCCGTCGCGTACGACCCGCGCTGGAAGTCATGGCGGATGGACACGCTGCCGATGATTCCCAGCGCGTTCAAGCTGCGGGCGGTGGCGGGGACGCGCGACCAGCTGCGTGTCGTGCGCGAGCTGCTGCGCGACCGGCGGTTTACCGAGGTGGTGAACGCCTGCGACGCCGGGCGCGAGGGCGAGCTGATCTTTCGGTATGTCTACGAACTGGCCGGCAGCCGGTTGCCGGTGCGGCGGCTGTGGATTTCGTCGCTGACCGACGAGGCGATCCGGCAGGGCTTCGCCACGTTGAAGCCGGGTAGGGACTACGATCCGCTGGGGGACGCGGCACGCTGCCGGTCGGAAGCCGACTGGCTGGTGGGCATGAACGCGACGCGCGCGGTGACGTTGCGGTTTCGCGCGACCGACGGTGAGCGGCCGCTGGCAGTTGTCGAGGCGCCGGTGGTGTCGTCGCGCGGAACCAAGGAGGCGGCGGGGCAGACGGCGGGAAAATGGGGACGGCGCGGACAACAGAAACAAGCGAACGCGGGGTGGCGCGCGTCGATGCCGCCAATCTATTCGATCGGTCGCGTGCAGACACCCACGCTGGCCATTCTGGTGCGCAGGGAGCAGGCCATTCGCGCCTTCGTGCCAAATGATTATTGGGAGATCCGGGGGACGTTCGCGCCCCAGGCCGCCGGATCGCAGACGTTCACGGCTATGTGGTCGCTGAAGCGCGAGAGCGATAGGACCGCGATCACGCGTTTCGGCGGCCGTGCGATTGCCGACGCGGTACTGGCCCGGGTGGGCGCGCACGCTGGGGCGGCGGATCCCGGTGGGCCGGTCGTCGAGACCCTGGTCCAGAAAAAAACACGCGAGCCGGCCCCGCTGCTGTTCGATCTGACGTCGCTGCAACGCACGGCGAACCGGCGGTACGGGCTGTCGGCGTCGCGCACGCTGGAGGTGGCGCAGGCACTGTACGAACGGCACAAGGTGCTGACGTACCCGCGCACGGATTCACGACACCTGCCGCAAGACATGCTGGGTGAACTGCCGAAGCTGTTCCGTGGCCTGGCGAAGATCCCCGCGTATGAGGCGTTCGCGGAGCCGTTGATCGACGCGGCGACCGGCGACGACGCGGCGGCGCGGGCGCGAACGTCGTCGCGCCGCATCTTCGATGGCGCGAAGGTGCATGACCACCACGCCATCATCCCGACGGGCAAGGTTCCGGGGCAGGGCGGGTTGGACCGGGATGAACAGCGGATCTTCGATCTGGTGGCGCGGCGGTTCCTGGGCGCGTTCCACCCGGACGCCGAATTCGCCCTGACCGAGGCCGTGATTCGTGTCGGCGACAGGGTCGCGGCTGGCACCCGCGCCGTCGCCGCACCATCGACGCCGTCGGAATCGTCACCGGCGGGGGAAGAAGTTCTGTTGGCCGCCGTGCCGCCGCCGCCGGATCGTTTCGTGGCGCGCGGCCGCGTGCGTCTGGTCGCCGGCTGGCAAGATGTCGCCGGGCTGGATGAACGCCGCGGTGGCGCGCGCGCTTCGGGCGATGCGGGAGGCGCCGATGGCGACAGCAGCGGCGCGAAGGACAAGGACGTCGAGGCGACGCTGCCGCCGTTGGCCGAGGGACAGCGTCTGGCGGGTCGCTTCGAAACCTTGGCCCGCCAGACCCGCCCGCCGCCGCGGCACACCGAAGCCACACTACTGGGCGCGATGGAATCCGCGGGCCGCGAGATCGAGGACGAGGCGCTGCGGGCCGCCATGAAGGAGACGGGCCTGGGCACGCCCGCCACGCGCGCGGCCACGATCGAGACGCTGGCCAAGCGCGGTTTTATTTCACGCGAGGGCAAACAGGTCATCCCGACGCCCACCGGAATCGCGTTGATCGAACGCCTGCCGGTGCCGACACTGGCGTCGCCCGAGTTGACCGGCGCCTGGGAGGCGCGCCTGGTCCGCATCGCGCGTGGGCAAGATACGCGGGCGGCGTTCATGATCGACATCGCGCGCTACGTTCGCGAGGTCACCGACGCGGTGAGGTCCGTGGGCCCCGCCCGACGTCCGGCGGAAAGCGACCGCAAACCCGCACCTACCACAGTCGCCACGAGGGAGACGAAGACCAAGCCCGCCGCCGCCGTAGCTCTAGCCGCCGGTACGCCCGCATTGCGCTGCCCGCGTTGTGGAAAAGGATCCCTGATCTCCGGCAAACGGGGGTGGGGATGTTCCGATTGGCGCGCCGGATGTGCCTTCGTGATCTGGTTCGAGGTGGCCGGAAAACGCATCACCGAGACCCAACTTCAGGATCTGATCGGCAAGGGCAAGACACGAAAAGCGAAGTGGCCCCAGCCGAATGCCCCCGCCTCCGCCGGACACCTGGTGCTGGACCTGAACGCCACGCGACAAGAAGGCGCGGCCCGGTTTCAGCCCGCCTAGAGGGTTGCGGGCGCGACGCATTGAGCCTGTCGCCCCGGTTGGGGGTACCAGATCTCAGTGAGATCTTCGATGATGCAGCTCCGCAGCACGTTTGCCTTCGTCCCCCTCGCTTGGGTGGCAACGATAGGGTGCGTACCCCCAACGGTGAGCAGCAGCGGTGCCGCTGGAGCTCATGCCTCGGCCGGTGGGGCGTTGAGCACAGGAGGAGCGGCCGGGACCCGCAGCGGGGGTACGCCGGGGACCGGCGGTGTCGTGAGCGGCGGCGGCACGCCCGGTACGGGCGGTACCGTCGGCAGCGGCGGTGCGATGGGCACCGGTGGTCAAGCCACGGCCGGTGGCGGCACCACCGGAACGGGCGGGTCAACAACGGGATCCGGTGGTTCGGGATCCGGTGGCTTGGGGTCAGGCGGATCGAACAGCGGAGGCGCGTCGCAACCGGACGCGGGGTCTTCTTCCGGGGGTCGTGGCACTGCTGGCACGGGCGGCACGGGCGGCACGGGGCCCAAGGCCAGCTGCCCGCCCGGGATCATTCTGTGCGATGACTTCGAATCCTATCCCGCCGGCACGGCCCCCACGGGGCAATGGAAGACGACGACGAAGGGCGCGGGCGCGGCGATTGTCGACACCATGAAGGCGTACAGTGGCGCGAACGCCGTTCATTTTTCGGGTAGCGTGAACCAGGACGAGGCCTACATGCGGGCATCGGGCGCGCCGGTCTTTCCGATTGGCGGAAACACGTTGTTTGTGCGCTTCATGATGTACGTCCAGTACTACCCGAACGCCAACCCGATGCATGTCCGTTTCGCGTGGGTTGGTACGACCGGTGTTTCCAGCAACATGGATGGGTCGGGCTACGCCATGGCCACCTACAACGGCGTCGCCATCGAACGCATCGCCTCCGGATACCTGCGCGATACAACCCAAGCGATGACCCAGGCCGCGAATCAAAACAAGTGGCTCTGCTGGGAGTTCGAAATCAGCAACACCGAAGGTCCCGCGGCCGGTGAAGGCGGAACGGTTCTGCCCCGCATCTGGCGGGAAGGCGCCGCGCTGAATCTGGCGATGGCCGGCAGCAAAGTGAACTGGAACCCCGCGTCTTGGGATCTGCTGCAGTTCAGCCTCTTCGCCTACCAGGCGGATCCCGCCATTGCCCACTACTGGTTCGACGACATCGCCGTCAGCAACCAAAAAATCGGCTGCCCGCCCGCCAAGTAACGAACCCTCAGCAGCAGTCGGGGTGGTTTTCGATCAGACACTGGCGAACCGCGTCTTTCAGATGGCTGGGGTCGGCCCCGGCGGGGGCGTCCAACTTAGAAACGATCTCGTCGATGCTGCGTGTGCCGTCGATCAGGTGGACCACCGTCCGAAAACCGGGGCTGTCGTGGAAAAACAGCGCGCGTCCGACGAAGTCGGGCACCGGTAGATGTGGCAGCACAATCCAGGAGGGAAGCTGCCCAGGGGGATCAGGCGGCACGTCGCCCACGCGCGCCCAAAACGCCAGGCACGGTTCGATACGAACCTGCTCCCCCAGCGGCGATACGGAAAAAGGCAACATCTCCGAGACCGTCGCCTCGACCGAAAAGCCAGCGCGTTGTGCCAGTTCCAGCAGTTCCTCGCGGGAAAACCGACACGCAGGCGCACGTTCCGGCGGATAGAGCAACGGACCAAAATGCAGCCATCGCCCACCGGGTGAAAGCACGCGGCGAAGTGAGCCCATGAGGTCACGCAGGTCGGAAGGAACAACGTCGACAAACCACGGCGTGATCACCGTGTCGAACGCGCCCGCGCGGAAGGGAGGCGAAAGTCCATCCGCCAACAAAGGAAACACACGCGCCATCGGTCCATGGGGCGCACGCAGTTCCCGCACGGCCGACAGAAGCGTCATCTCCGTTGCCAGGGGCCGCGCCTCGGTGAGGGACAACGTTTCGCCGCGCAGAATGCGGGCAGCGGGAATCAACACCAAAGGATCGTCGTCCAGCGCCACGAACACCGCGGTCTTGTCCCGCCCGGCCAGATCATACGCCAGGCGACACCCGCCCGCTCCCAGAACCAACGTCCGGCCAAGCGGCGCCGAGATGACCTTCTCGACACATGCGAGGGCTCGCGCGTTTTCGTCGCTGTCGTGCCAACCCCAGTCGCGTTGCAACGAGCGAAGGCTCTCCCTCGATTCGAAGCCCGGTACCCCGGTCGTCGGTTGCCGAGGTGTCCCGATGGCGCCCACCAGCAGAGCGTCGACCTCATCCAGAACGCGACGCGTGAGGCGGGCCTGCTCTGTCAGCCGGATCCGCGTGGTCGGCAGAATGCCGGGACGCGTGCATTCCTGTTCGAGCATTTCGACCGTTTGCTCCGCCCCGACGTGGAACGCGCCCAGGTGTTCACGCCACAGTTGGATGCGATCTTCTGGATCGCGGATGACACAGGGTACGCCACCCACTTGCGGATACAGGCTGTCGCACGACGTGCATCGCAACACTTGACCTGGCGGTCCCGCGCCCACCCCGGCGGGATCAATCGAGAGCGGGGAAGCCGAGCAACGGGGACAGGCCATTTGCGCGGCGATGCCCGCGGCGATGTCCGCGGCGACGCCCGCGGCGATGTCCGATGGCTGCACAGCGGACGGGAACATTGGCCCAACTCATACCATTCAGTGCGGCGGCCCGTGTGGGCTGCGTCGGCTGTGCCGACCCATGGTTCGGCCGGGGCGTCGCTACGTCTTTAGAATGCCGTCGATGAGGGTCGTACCCTTGCCCACCGCCGTCACGGTGCTGCCGAAGCCCTTGGCCAGGGTGTACAGGTAGTCACCGTGGGAGCGGTTCGTGAGATTCAGCCCCTGGCCCAGTTTGAACGGCGAGTTGGTACCGCCGATGAGCATGTAGGGCAGGTTCTTGGTCGAATGTTGTCCACCGGTGCTGTTCCCGTTCGGCCCGCCATATTCGGACGCGTACAAGATGGTGGTGTTGTCGAGCAAGGTTCCGTTGCCGTCCGGAATTGTCGCGAGCCGATCCACCACCAGCGCCAGCTGATTAAAGAACCAACGGCGGATACGCACGCGATCTCGTGTGGAGACGGCCGCCGTGATGTTGTGGCCCGCGTCTTTGAACGCAGCGTCCTCCGGGTGAGCAAGGCCGTGCTCACCCGCGCCCTTGTACTCGATGTTCGGCAGGAAGTCGTAACGATAGTCAGTCAGCGTGCTGCCGGAGATCTTGTTGATACCGGTCGCTCCCCATTGCATCGCCACCGCCGGCGCGTAGTCGAGCGCCAGAGCCGTGACCACGAGCTCCCTGAGGAACGGAGCCACGTCGGGAAGGTGCTTGATGTCACCCTCGTTCGTCTTCGTCGCCGCATCGTTCGGGTTGAGCAGCGCCGGGATGGTGAACGGGGTGGTCGTGGTTGTCGTCGTTGTCGTACCGCTGCTGGCCTGCATCTCGAGTTTTTCCAGACGAGCCACGTCGGCGATATAGGATTCCAAACGCTGCCCCGCGGGCTTGCCCGCCACGCAGCTCATCGCTTGGACCCGCGAGTTGACCGCCCCCAGCGCGGCCAGGCGCGTCTTGGCCTTGAGAGCCGCGGCACTCAAGGTGGTGGCGGTGGTCGTTGTGCCCGCACCAGTGGTGGCGCGACCACTTACCGAATCGAGAAGAACGCGGGCGTCGGTTGTGATGGACGAGGATATCTCGAGCATCCCGGCTCCGGCCGTATTGCGGTACGGAGCGGCGGCCGTGCTTAGCTTCGTCTGCTTCACGTAGACACCGGTCCGGAACGCAGAGACAATATGTCTCGACGTCTTGTTGGCCGCCGCCATGATCGAGTCAATCGACGGGCCGCCCGCAAAACCTTTTGCCGTGACCTCTTCGCCCGTGAGAGTCGACTCAACCGTGAGCCCATGGTCGTTGTTGCCGGCATTGTTGATGCCCTTCGCCAGCAGGATCTGGCTCGCGTATTTGGCCAGCGGCTGCAACACGAACGTCGGCCGGTCAGCGGCGGGAATCGCCGTATTGAAGGTGGTGCCGCCGAGGTCGGTGTCTTGCGCCCGATCCGCTCGGATCGCTAGCGGACCCGCCGTGTTGTGCCAGAACCAATCGGGCACCAGGCCGTCCGGAACCCAAAAGATCAGCAGCCGCTTTTGCGTGACCGTCTGCGCCGCCGCACGACTGATCAGGCGGTCCCAGAACACCGACGTCGCCGCGAGGCCGGCGAGGCCAACCGGAAGCCCTTTGATAAATGTTCGTCGCGAGCGAAGTGGAATCATGGACACCCTTTTCATTGGCCCGTGCACCAAGGAATTGTCGACAAGGAGCGCTTCTCGAGGCTGACCACCGCTTGTCCGACGACATCCGCAAGGCTGCCCCCCGACTTGACGACGGCCGACACGTCACCGACGGCGGCCTTGTCGACGGCCGCCGGATCCTGATCGAGGAAGAAGCCGAGCAAATGGCGCGAGAAGCAGTCCGCGTACGTCTGGCTGCCTGCGATCGCATCCATCATTGCGGGAAGATTCGCGTAAGACCCGGAGATTTCGCCAGACCCGCTGACGATGGGGGCCGGCGCCCCGGCTGTGTTGTTGAGGTCAAGCGGAGCAAACGCCTTGCCGATCGGATCCATCAGCAGATGGCAACCCGCGCAACGAGAGTCCACCGTCCGGTCGGCGACCTCCGCGTTGAGGTCGACAACGGCGTCCGGCGGCGACGCAATGGTCTCGCAAAGCAGCGCCGACCGGACCAAGTGCCCGCGGAAGATCGGGCGACGGCCCGGATCTGGGTGGCGCGTGGCATCCATGAACAGCTCCTCACCCAGAAGGCCTCGACGAATCGAGCCGGCGCCCCAGGTGACCGGCACGACGTCCGCGGTCGACGTCACGGCGGGGATAGCGTAGGCGCCGAAGTTGCCCTTTTGAATGAAACCCTGCGTGCCGTTGACGAAGGACTTCACGGACACGTTCGTCGTCAGGGCGTTCTTCACGAAGGCCAGCAACTCGGCGTACACCGGCGATGTCGCGAAGGCGAGATTGGGATCGCCGAGCCTGTCGTCGGTATCCACCCCCAGCCACTGCGCCATGAAACGCGCCAGGACGGGAACGGCACGGGCGTCGGCGCCCAGCCGAAGGGCCTGCGTTTTCAGATTGGCGCCCAATTGGGCCGCCGTGACGTTGCCCGCGGTAGCCAGAGTCGTGTCCGGGGGCGCGTCCCAAAGGGCGTAACTCAGATGCTCGGACAGGCGGCGGCCGCGCGCGGCGTCGCCGCCAAGCGGGGTGGAGCGGAACAAGAAGTCCGCGCTCAGCAGCGTGGAGACCACCATCGCGCGGGTGGCGTTTTCGGCGGTGATCCCGGCGGCCACCAGCGAAGTGACAATGTTGGCGAGCGCCGTGACCTCGGCCGCGGCCAGCGGCCGGCGATAGAGGCGTTCGATGGGGGCCTTGTAGCTGGTCGTCACGCAGTTGGCCGCCGTGGCAGTCGCGCAGGCGGGCAGTTTGGAGGGGACGATTTGCGCGGCCAAGTCTTCGCTGGCCAACAGGAACTCCTGCACCGGATCGGGGGATGGGACGTTCGACGTGAACGGGCCGACACGGCTGTCGTTTGGAATCCCGGTGACCGGCGCGTCGACATTGAAGGCGGCCTTGATCGTTGCCTGGTATTCGACCCGGGTGAGTCGGGTGTAAGGCGCATTCAGCTCGCCTGGAGCCGCCGAGGGATCGGTACCTCCCGCGACACCGCCAGATCCCGAACCGGTGCTGCCACCGGAGCCGGTAATGCTGCCGGTGCCGGTCGTGTTGCCGGTGCCGGTGGTACTACCGGAGCCTACAGTGCTACCGGAGCCTGTAGCGCTACCGGAGCCCGTATTGCCGCCGGAGCCCGTTGGCGCCGGGGAACCAGTCCCAGAGGCAGGGGTATTAACAATGCCTTGGCAGCCCACGAGACCCACGAAAGCGAGGGTCGAGCTGATGACGGCAATGCCCGCGACCGGCCGCGGCAGAGAACCATGACACCTGTTCCGCATGTATCTTTTCTCCACGTCTGGCTGGTACCGCGATCCCCAACAGGCAGGTCAAGAAATATCCGCGGCGGTGTGCGGAAGATGCTGGCCGACCTGACGAAGACACGAGTCCACGCCCTGGTTGCCCCAGGAGGAGGTCCGATAGGCAAACGGTGGAAGAGGGTTCAAGTTGATGTGCGGGTCAAGTCAAGGTAACGATGGCCGACGTGAGGAAGCATCTGGCGCTGGTTCGTCTACTGGTGGTGATCGCATGCGCGGCCGCTGCCCCCACCGTTGTCTGGGGGGCGGATGACAAGGCGGAAGATCTGATTCGTCGGGCCATCGACATGCGCCGTTCGGGGGACGATCAGGGCGCTCAGCCGCTGTTTCGGGAGGCGTACGATTTGTCGCATTCGCCGCGCGCCGCGGCGCAACTGGGATTCTGTGAGCAGGCGCTCGGACGTTGGCCCGACGCCGAGAGCCATATGGGCGAATCGCTGCGCGGCACGAATGATCCCTGGGTCAAGAAGAACCGATCCGTAATCGAGCAGGCGTTGGTGTTGATCAAATCGCGCATTGCGCGCTTGGAGATTTCCGGCGAACCATCCGGTGCGGACGTCGTGATCAACGGCAACGTGGTTGGGCAGCTACCATTGCCGACGCCGGTCCGGGTCGCCGGGGGAGAGATCGAGGTCGAGCTGCGGGCGCCCGGCCATGTGACCGCAATGAAAAGGCTGCGGGTCGACGGCGGCCAATACCAAAGACTTCTTTTGCGCGCGCAGAAGGAAACGGCGAACACCGTACCCGAACCGGCGACAAAGAGCCCGGCCCACCAACAGGCATTGGCCCCTTCGAACGCCGGCGCGTCTGTCGATCTGACACCGCCGCCGTCAACGCCTCCCCCTTCTGACGCGGCCGACTTGGGCCCGCGGCCCGTGCGATTGGACGCTGGGGCCTCTGGCTCGGGACCTGTGCGCGCGAGTCTGAAATTCGTCGGATGGGGTCTGGCCGCGGTGGCACTGGGTGTTGGTGGCTACGGCATCGTGCACAACCGCAGCCTGGTCGGCGAATTCGACTCGGGTTGTGGCAATGACACCACGGGTGCCCCCCACGTAGCGCCGGGTGCCCCAGCGGGTTTCACCGACGACAAATGTCGGAGTCTCAAGAATCGTTACGAATCGGCGGCTACGCTGGGCGTGGTGGGCATCGTCGGGGCGGCCGTCCTCACGGGGGCAGGCTTCGCTCTTTGGTTGACGGAGACGCCGAAATCCGAATCCCAAACAGCTTATTGGCAGTGTTTTCCTAACTTGGCCGCGGGCGGTGAACCGTCCGTTGGCTGCGCAATTCGTTTTTGATCCAGACAGACGATCACGAGGTTTCAGGATGAGTCTTAGAACTAGCTTCTGTGTGTTAATTCCATGGGTAACCCTGACGATTTTCGGGGGGCCTTTCGGCTGCAAATCGGGACGATCTCTGTCCAAAACCGATGGTGGAGCCGGAGACGCCATGGCCACCTTTGATAGGGCTGTTGACCTGGCCGCAGACCTGGCGATGCAGGACGCGGTCGAAGATGTCGGCGCCACGCCGGACGTGTTCGTGCCGCCTCAGTGTCCAGCGGGAGAACACATGTGCCCCGGTGGCTGCGTCAGCAACAACGAAGTTCGGACCTGCGGATCGTCATGCACACCATGTGATCCGGTGCCGGACGGCACGGCAACCTGC
>JANOJB010000078.1:0-10583 GCA_031407985.1 Pseudomonadota bacterium
GCCCGCCGCGCCGCCGGCCCCAGTCGCGCCGCCCGCGCCACCTCCTCCGTCCGCGCCGCCGCCTCCGCCCGCGCCCGCCGCGCCACCACCTCCACCCGCGCCGCCCCCGCCGCCAGATCCACTCGAGCCGCCCGATCCGGCAGCTCCGCTGTCACCCCCCGCTCCGGTAGTCCCTCCCGTGGTTCCTCGTCCCCCGGTTCCGCCGCCGCCAACCGGTACACAAATCCCCGGGATCGAAGGCTCCGTTGTGTTGCAGTAAAGCCCGCTGCCGCAATCTGCCGCGATCTGACATCGTTCGCCCTTGCCTTGACTGCACCCGGCAGTCCCCGCGGCGAATACAAGGGACAGGGACAGCGCGCACAACAACCGACCCGCGCCATCCAGAGGTTTCAGTGTTCCGGCGAAATTCATCGCCTGCCGGGTTAGCACGCCACGACCTTGGTCGTCCACTGCCGCCAAGGGTCGCCCGCGCGGCCCCCGACGACGGCCATCCATCTCGCCTGACCGGCGGATTTCGGATACGTTCCCCTGATGCGAATCTTGGGACAACCGGGACGTTCGCCGGCCGGGTTCAAAGGCGGCACAACGGTCACCACGGGCATGACGATCCTGATGGCGGTTTCCATTGCCGTTCTGGCCGACCACGCCGTCGCCATCGCCAAGGAAGCCAAGGGCGGGATCACCAAACGCGCAACCGCCACCGAGAAAGAAGCGCGCGCGTTCCTGGAGACGATCACGCCGCTGTTGCTGCCGGTCGCCACCGTCGAGGCCGAAATCAGTTGGTCGGCGTCGACCGACGTCACGCCCGAACACACCGGCGCGCGCACCGGCGCCAGCAAGGCCATGGCGGCGTTGGCTGGATCCAAGGTGATCATCGAACGCTGCAAGACGCTTCTGGCGCGCGAGAAGGATCTGGATCAGGGGACGGCGCGACAGCTGCGCCGGCTGCTTCTGGCCGCCGCCGAGGCACCCGGCACGATTCCCGATGTCGTGGCGAAACGCATCGAGGCCGAAACGCGGCAGGCGTCTCTTCAAGACAGCTACACCTTCTGTCTGCAACCGAAACCCGGTGGTGGCTGCGCGCGGCCGACCAGCGCGAACGACATCGACACGGCCCTCGGCAAATCGCGCGATCTGGCCGAACGCCAACGCGTCTGGACGGCTTCAAAGGAAATCGGCCGACCTCTGCGCGCGGGCCTTTCCGACCTTCAGAAGCTGCGCAATCAGGTCGCGCGCGAAATGGGGTACGCGTCGTTCTTCGCGTTGCAGGTCGCCGACTACGGCATGAATGTGAAGGAAATGATGACCCTGCTGGACGCCACGCTGGAGACGACGCGCCCGCTGTACCAGGGGCTGCATTGTTGGGCGAAACACGCGCTTGGTAAGCGTTTCAACCGCCCGGTGCCCAAGGCCCTGCCTGCCCACTGGGTGGCCAACCGCTGGGCGCAGCGTTGGCCGGGCCTGATCGACGACGCCAACCTGGATCAATACTTCAAGGGCGCCAAGCCCGAAACCATGGTCAAAAGCGCCGAGAGCTTCTACACATCGTTGGGATTCGCGGCGCTGCCGGAATCCTTCTGGAAGCGATCCGATTTGTACCCGGTGCCCGCGGGACAGCCGCGCAAGAAGAACAGCCACGCGTCAGCCTGGCATGTCGATCGCGAACAGGACGTCCGGTCGTTGATGAGCGTCGAGGCCAACGAACAGTGGTTCGGGACCGCGCACCACGAACTGGGACACATCTACTACTTCCTGGCCTACAGCCGACCGGAGGTGCCGCCCATCCTGCGCGAGGGCGCGAACCGCGCGTTTCACGAGGCGATCGGCGAGCTGGCCCGCCTGGCCAGCCAGCAGACGCCGTATCTGAAGAAGGTCGGCGTGCTCCCGGCTACCGCGAATCCCGACGCCAAGGGCTGGCTGCTGCAATCCGCGCTGGACTCGATCGTCTTTCTGCCTTTCGCGGCCGGAACCATGAGCCATTTCGAACACGATCTGTACGAACAAGAACTGGCTCCCGCCGAATGGCAGAAACGCTGGTGGGACTACGTCGCGCGTTTTCAGGGCGTGGTTCCACCGACGGCGCGCCCCGACGACGCGTGCGACGCCTGCACCAAGACGCACATCAACGACGATCCCGCCCAGTATTACGACTATGCGTTGGCAACCCTGATCAAATTCCAGCTGCATGATCACATCTGTACGAAAATCCTGAAGCAGGATGTGCGCGCGTGTGACTACTCGGGGCAAAAAGCCGTCGGTGATTTCCTGCGCGGCATTTTGTCGCTGGGGGCCACGCGCGACTGGCGCACGGTGATCAAGGACGCCACCGGCGAGGAAATTTCGCCACGCGCGTTGATGTCGTTCTACGAACCATTGGTCGAACACCTGACCCAACAAAACGCGGGACGCGATTGCACCTGGGAAAACTAGGCACGATCGCTGCCGCCGGCTGCGTTCTGGCGGTTGCCACGACGGCCAGCGGGTTGGGACCACGCCCGCAGTCCGAGACGCAGCCGGGCAACGCGCCGTTACCGGGAGGCGATCCCCGGACCGGCCCCGGAGCGTCGGCGTCGGTGATAGGCGAGCGGCCACCGCCCCCCAAACAGCGGGGGGTTGCCCTAGGTTTGTTCGCGGAAGACGTCAGTTTTTCCTACGTTCCGTTGCTGCGTGAGATCGCCGCGCTGGGAGCGACGCACGTCTCACTGGTCGTGCCCCTGTATCAAACTGACGGGCGCTCGGCGGATCTGGCGCTGCACACGCGGTTTTCGCCGACGCTCGAACTCATAGCCGACACGGTTCGCGCCGCCAAACGCGAACGTCTGGAGGTCACGCTGTTCCCGATCGTACGCCTCGCCCGTCCGGCGCCAGGCGAATGGCGGGGAACATTGGCGCCCACCAGCCGCGATCGCTGGTTTCGTGCTTACGGTGATCTACTGGGCGATCTGGCGGCGATCGCTGCACAGACCGGCGCCACGCGCCTGGTGATCGGCAGCGAACTGTCCACTCTGGACGGCGATCTGCCACGTTGGCGCCCGCTGCTGGAACGCGTCCGGGGGATCTTCTCGGGAAGCCTCGTTTACTCGGCCAACTGGGATCACTACAAGGACGCGCGCCTGTTCGATCTGGTCGACGAGGATGGCGTCGTCGCCTATTTCAACCTGCGCGACAGCACACGCGTGCCGGTGACGGACACCGGCCTTGAAAGCGCGTGGCGCAGGCATCAGGAGGAACTTCTCAGCTGGCACGCCGGACGATCGCACCCGTTGGTTTTCACCGAGGTCGGCTATCGATCGCGCGCGGGCAGCACGGCCGGTCCCTGGGACGAAACCGCCGGTGGCTCACCCGATCTGGAGGAACAGCGCCGCGCCTTCGCCGCCTTCCGCCGCGTCTGGGCCGGCTCGCCCGCGCTGGACGGCGCCTATGTCTGGAACTGGTACGGCTGGGGAGGGGCCGGCAGCCTGGGCTACACGCCACGCAAAAAACCGGCGGAACAAGAGGTCCGCCGGTTGTTGGAAGAATTGTAGAAGCCGCGTAGGACCGAAGCCCTACAGTCCGCCGAAGTATCCGCCCACGGTCGACGCGATGCCGACCTCCGTCGTCTTCGGGGCGTCCATGCCCTCGGTGGAAGCGACCAGGTCGGTCTGGAACGCAGGGCCAGCCCCAATGAAAAAATGCGACGTCGGATGCCACAAAACTGGCGCGAAGATGAAGAAAGGAATCCGGTATCCGGAGAAGCTCATTCCGCCGAACTCCGTGCTTGCGTGGAGGTACTCAAATCCTCCCCTGACCCACAGCGAGACCGCGTTCGTAAGCACAACGTTGTAGCCTGCCCGCGCTCCAATGATGAACGCGGAATCATCGCTGGCCGTCGCTCCCGAACCGCTTGACGCAGACCCATAACCCAAGAAACCGCCTACCGAGAAATTCGGTGAGACGAAATAGTCAAGGGCTGGCTGGATAAGAAACGCCGTCGAGCTTCCTCCACCCATGCTCTGGCTTTGGCGGATGATGTTCAGCTGCAAATCTCCGCTGAGGACGATCTGGCCACGCTCACCGAAGAAACCCAGCGACCCACCAACGGGGGGCGGAGAAACGGCCGGCGGCGGGGGAACCGTCCCGTCCTGGGCGAAGGCTCTGTCGACTCCAGCGGTCAGGAATGCAATGGCGGCTGCAACAAACACACGGGACTTGATCGAAACGGTCATGTGATCCTCCTGGGCGCGGGGACTCAAAAAGGAAAGGACAAAAATGCCACCCGACTGTAGGGCCAAAGGCGCGAAAATCAAATTACCGACGGTGCGCCCTTGTTGTCGCTTACTCCTTCTTGCCCTTTGAATCCTTCCCGGTCCCCTCGGGGGCGTCGCCGGCGCCCTTGCTCTTGTTCGCGGCTTTCTGCCTGCGCTCGGAATCCTGTGCCCGTTTGGTCTCGGCCTTCACGTCGCGTTCCATGTCCTTTGTACGCTTCTCGTCACAGCCCTTCGGTTCGCACTCACCGGGGCAGACGCACTTCGCCTTTCCCTTTCTGCCGCAGAAGCATGCCCCGGTCGAATCCTGGTAGCAGCCACACGCGTTGACCTTGTGGGCGCCCGCCGAACCAGCAGCGGCGGCCTTGCTGCCCTTTCCACTTTGCGCGTCCTTCGCGCCTTTCGCGTCCTTCTTCGGCGCGGCAAGCGCAGCCCGCAGCCCAACTGGTGCCACCTGCACCGCTGACATCAGCGCCAGAGTGACCACCCATGACAGCATCGCTCGCGACACGTTCGTCATCACGACCTCCTTGCCCAGGGACCAGCACCCGGCTTGTCGGTCGGGGCCCGCGGTACGGCTGCCAGGTTACCACCGCGGCCCCTGCGCAGCGACAAACGCGACGAGACGCAAGTCCCACCAAGCCGTCGCCGTCGCGCGCCGCGAATCAGTTTCGCGTCATCATCGCGGCCTGAACCAAGGCGCCGATGCCAACGAAACACGTCGGGGGCACGGTCAGATCCAGCGTCAGAATCGAGCCCGCCGCGTCGCCCTTCGCGCCACCCAGGATCGGCATGGGCGCGCGCATAGCCCCAGCCAACATGCGCAACCGAGCATCGCCACCAAAGGACTGGGCCAACGAAATCACCTGGCGCAAGTCGAAGTATGTGAACAACGATCGGCCACCCGAAGCGGCGATCGCATCCGTCAACACCGTCGGGACCGCGCCCTTCTGATCGGCCTTTTTGGTCTGCTTGGCACCTTGTGGCTGACCCGGCTTTGTCTCCTGGCCCGAGGCGATCGCCGTCATCCGCGCCTTCGCGCCCTGTCCCATCGTCACGGCCACGCGATCCCCCCCCACTACGGCGATGAACACATCCAGCCCCGCGGGGCCCAGCAGTTTGCGCAACGCCGGCTTCGCGTCGCCGGGAAGGGCCACGGCAAATGTCGCGTGCAGCACCCGAATCTTACCCAGCCGTTCCGGCTGAGCCTTCTGCACTTTCATCTCCAATCCTTCACCCTGAGTGGCCGCGCGGATGATCGAGGCGATCGATTCCTTGTTGCTGGCCAACAATGCTTCCTGGATACGCGTGCCGGCGGCGGCGTCGCGCGCCGCGTAGATCAACTCACCCGACAAACCCGGCTGACCGCGACCCACCATGGAAAATTCTCCGGTCAGTCCCTCGATCACCGCGTCCAGAAGACGTCCCGCCGCCACCAGCGGCTTCCCGCCGCCGCTGGGTAGTTTCGCGCGCTGACGTCGCAGCTGGTCCAGTGTTGCGGCGCCATAGGCGGAGGTCATCGCGAATCCCGCGTCGTCCTTCCCCAGCAACGCCGCGGCCAACAAACGCGCGTCGATGGGTACGGTCTTGGTCTGCTGGGCAACCGTCTCCAAACTGGAACCCGCTTTTGGCCGCAACCGCGCCACGAAAGAGGCTCCGCTGGCGGCGTCCAGAACCAGAGCAAATTCCGCTGAGGCCACGCCCCCCAGATACTCCGCCATTTCTCGAATCTGGCGAAGACCCTCGGGCCCGAGCTTGTTCCCCCCCGTCGCCGCCCGCTCCTCGATCTCGCCCACCATGCGACCAAGCGCGGTCTTGACGTCGGTGCCGGCGGCCCGCGCCAGCATCTCCGGATACACAATCACCGACGCATCATCCTTGGCTCCCTGTCGTGCCTCGAAGGCCAGGTTCCCCGCCCGCACCAGCGCCTCGTCCGTGTCGGCGAACAACACGACATTGCCCTGGGGCAGGAACCAGCCCCGATCCCCGCTGGTGTTTTCGATCTGAATCGCGGACCCGCGTTTTCCGACGGTCCGCCCCAGCGCACGAAGCAACGGCATCACGTCGGCGGCGGTTCGGCCGGCGAAACTGAAGGCAATCAGCGGTGGCCGCCCGGGACCGGCGACCACGGCCGCCCCCGCGATGGGAGCCCCCAGATCCAGGTGCTTCGCCACATCCGCGGGTAACCCCGCCTGGCCGAGCAGCATGTCACGCACACCCGCCGCATCCAAAGGCAGCGGCGCCGCGCGCTTGACCAAATCGACGCCACTGGCCAGGGACCGATCGAGCGCCGGGATCACGAAGGTTGCCACCAACCCCGTACGCGCAACGTCCGACGGTACCAGCGATAGCGGTGGTGGCAAGGCCGGCGGTTGCGCTGGTTTTATGGCAGCGACGGCGGTTGCGGGTGTCGGGTGTGGCCGTGCGCAGGATGACGACGCAAACGCGATCACCAGCGAAAACTTCCAGAAAACGCTCAATGTCAGGATCGGGCGCGAATGGGGAAACAGGTGCATTTGCGCAGAATACTTCGCCCGTCGCCCAACGTGAAACGGGAAGCCTCGGAGTCCTCGATGCGACCTGTGTCTCGTCAGCGAGACCACGACCACTCGAGCCGTCAGGCGCCACCGACTGACCCGCGGCACGGGGCGAAGTTGCGAAGGCGCTCCCCCCTTTGTTAGCTTTTCCTCGCTCATGCTCACGAAAAACGCTGTGCGGTCGTTGGTTGTCAGGGGAGGGTTGGCGCTGCTTCTCCTTGGGGCCTGCTCTTCGTCGTCAGGAATGCGGGACCAAAACTGGGGAAGTGACATTGGGCGGGATGGAGCGACAGGCTCGGGTGGCTCCGCGGGCGCGACGGACTCAGGAGGATCGACGGGCGCGGCAGGCGCGACGGACTCGGGCGGATCGACGGGTTCGGCGGGCGCGACGGACTCGGGTGGATCGACGGGCGCGGCAGGTGCAGCGGGCGCCGGTGGATCTGGCGGAGCGACGGGTGCGGGTGGGGCGGCGGGGGCCGGTGGCGCTACAGCCTCGGCTGCCGCGACGGAATCAGTCGCCTTGGATGCCTAGACCGGCGAAACAATGGACGGCGACGCCGTGAACGCTCAATATACGATCGTTTCGGGCACGCGCGACGGCGGGTCTTAGTAGTCGGGAATTTAAAGTCGGGACGGAAGGGAACGGAATGCAGGTCGTTTGTGGGAACTGCCAGCTTAGTTTTCAGGCACCGGACGGGGCGACAGGATTGGTTTGCCCCATCTGCCGCAGCCCGTTGCGCGCACCGGATGCCGCCAACGATCCGCAAGCGGAACCCGTACGGCAGGTGCTGGACTGGAGCGGCGGCACGCTGGACGATCTGGTTTCTCTGCTAAGTGCCCCCGCGTGGTCGGCGCGCGTCGAGGTTCTCCCGGCGGCAGGTGGTGGCGCCGTCGGTGAGGTGCACGTGATCGCGGGCGGGGTCTCGGACGCCATCCACGAAGGAAAATCGACACACGAGGCTTTGGATCAACTACGCGCGATAAAGAATGCGCGGTTCAGGGTCGAGGCGCGCCTGCCCAACCCCAGCGACGGCGATCTGACATTCCCCGGCCCCGAACAGGGCAAGCTGGAGGAACGTCCATTGGCCACGCTGATGCGTTATTGCGAGGACTACGTCCTGACATCGGGAATTGAAGTCTGGCGCGGGAGCGAAAACGCTAGGGTCGACTATCGTCGCGGCGAGATCGTCGGCGTGACGGTCGGTGGTATCGACGCCCCCGAGCGTCTCGCGGAGGTGATGAAGTGGTCCTCGGGAAGTTATCGCTTGATCGTACCGAAGCTCACTCTCCCCGAAACGGCACCGAAGGCCGCCGCCCCCGCGGCTGTGGCCGCTCCCCGAAGTACAGGAGCAGCCAGCAGGACGATCTTCGGGATGCCGGCGCTGGATCCGGCAACCATCGCGGCCATGGCGGCGGCGGAGAAAGCCAAGCCGACCCAGAACCAGCCACCTTCACAAGCCAAGGCCGCGGCACCAGCGGTCGAAGGCCGTCCGAGTACGCCCTCCATTCCCGCCGCGGCTCCGGCGACCACCGCCCGGACCACGGGCGCGAACGTTCCGCAAGCCGCGCCACCTGTCGCCTCTGCCCCGACAGCCGCGGCGTCCCCCGCCACCGCGCCAGCACCGGCGGCGGCCGCATCGCGGGCAAGCACGAACAGGACGATCTTCGGCGTACAGGCTCCGGTGGTCGCGGCGGCCACACCGGCACCCGCACCGGTACTGCCTAGCTCCCCGTCGGTTCCGGCAGCCACACCGAAATCAGGAAACACCCCGGCCTCCGCGCCGGCACCACAGCCGACCCGACCGAGCGCGCCCACCACCCAGCCGGTCGCGGCGGCAGCGCCAACCCCCGCGACGGTAGCTCCTGCTCCCGCCGCCAAGGCACCCGCTTCGGCGCCCGCTCGAACGCAGGCACCGACGCCCGCCGCCGAGCCCGCCCGAACACAGGCGGCGACAGCCTCCGCGGCACGCGTCCCCGCGGCCGTGGCCGAAGGGGACCGCACCCTGCCCACGAAGACCGGTTCTCAGCCTCGCGAAACGGCGGTCTGGACTTATGTGGTCGTGGGCTTCGTTTTTGGGTTGGCGCTGCTCGGCGTGTACCGTCTGGTCATCCTGCTGGCACATTGATCGGCGGCGCTCTGTTGCTCGAGCGAATCGCCGACGCTTACCGCCGCACGCAGAAACCCAACGACCTGCTGTGGAACAGGTTCGTGGCACGGCCACTGGCCGCGGCTTTGCTGGTTCCCCTCGAACGAAGCGCGATCACACCCAATCAGGTCACCCTCGCGACGCTGTTGGTGTTCGCGGTGGCGGCGGCAATCGTCGCGTTTCTACCCAGTTGGACGGCGTTGCTGCTCGGCGTGGCCGTGTTGGAATTCGCGTACGTCCTTGACTGTGTCGACGGACAATTGGCCCGGCTGCGGGGAACGTCGACGCCGATCGGGGCGCACCTGGACTTCCTGATGGACGAGTTGAAGGCGTTTCTGCTGGTCGCCGCCGTGGGCATCCGCCTGTGGCGCGCCGACGGCCAGGTTCGTTGGCTGCTGGAGGGGTTGGCCGCGCTGGTGGCAGTGGCCTCCGCCATCAGCCTGACGACTTTTCTGCGTCGGCCCGAATATGCCGCGGCGACCGGCGCCGCCGTCGGTCACGGCAGGGGAGACTACGGCGATGGATTCGCGCCGGAAACACCGGCGCGTCCCAGCGGCTTTTCGCCCAAACGCGCCATCGAAGCGCTGGGAAGTCTCATCGTTCACTATCCCAGCTACATCGTCTTCGTCGCGCTGGCGAATCGAGTCGATCTGTTCTTGCACGCCTATCTGATCGTGAACGCCGCGCACGTGGGACGATCTCTGCTGGCGATCACCTGGAAACTGGGCCGGAGGAATTCATGAAAGCCATCATCGTCGCCGCGGGTCGGGGCCGGCGCCTGGGGCCCGAGACGGCGCTTATCCCCAAATGCATGGTCGAGGTGGGTGGCCGCCCCATCCTTCACCGACAGCTGGATGCGCTGGCCGCCGCGGGCGCCACCGATTTCGTCGTCGTGCGTGGCTACCTGGGCGATCGGATCGCGGCCCCCGGGTTCCCTTTGCGCTTCGTGGAAAACCCCGAGTGGGAAAGCAACAACATCCTGGCGTCGTTGATCTTCGCCGCGCACGAAATGGACGGCGGATTCCTGTTTTCCTACTCCGACATCGTGTTCGCACCGACCTACGCCCAAATGGTCGCCGAAGCGAAGACCGACGTGGCGCTGATTGTCGATCGTCGCTGGCAGGATACCTATGTGGGCCGCATACAGCACCCGATTGCCGAGGCCGAGCTTGCCTCGGTACGACAAACCGACGCGGGGCCAATCGTCGATCGCGTCGGAAAAACCGTGGTTCCAGCCGATGAGGCCGCCGGTGAATTTATCGGCCTGGCAAAGTTCTCCGACGCGGGCGCCAGGGCGCTGCGAGCCGTCTGGCGGAACGCGTGTGCGCTGGGGCTGGACCAGCCGTTCGGCCGCGCCGCGCGACTGCGCCAGGCGTACCTGTCGGACGCGCTGAACGCGATGGCGGACCAGGGGGTCGCCCTGACCCCGGTGCTGGTCGACGGGCGCTGGCGCGAGATTGACACCGAGGAAGATCTCGCGCGCGCCCACACGGTCGTCGATACCTGGAACGTTCCACCGAGGTAGGTCTCCCGATACACGAGAAGCGGTTGACCGCAACCGTCAGGACAAGCTGAACGGGTACGAGAGGATCTGGCTGGAGTTGGATGGCGGAAACCGAATTCCCCCGACCACCCCCTTGATGCATCCGTACAGA
>JANOJB010000079.1:0-16426 GCA_031407985.1 Pseudomonadota bacterium
GTCATGGTCGCGCCCTTTGCCAGCGCGGAGATCGTGCACCAAGGACGCTTCGCGGGGAAGATGACCATCACGCCGATGGTGGGCATGATGTCGTCCGCCTATCTTTATCGAGAAGCCCCCAGTCCGGCCGAGGCGTATTACAGCGCTTGGTTCTACGTTCCCTCGACATTCGCGGTGGAAACCTGGTTGAGCATCATCCATTTTCGAGGCAGTCCCACCGCCGACGGGAGAAACGTGTTCCCGACATGGGACGTCAATCTCCGTATTCAGCCCGATGGGAATTTCGCGGCCCAGATTTATAACTTCGTCTCGCAGACCAACTCCCCGCAAGCGACGCCGGTGTTCTTTCGTTTCGACACCTGGGTGCACTTCGAATTCCTGCTGCGCAAGGCAGCGGGTCCCAGCGGCCGCGTCGCCCTGTGGCAGGACGATGTGCTGATCTTGGACCTGCCGGGCGTCGCCACGGCCGAGAACGCCTGGGCCCAATGGAACATCGGTGGCTCCTCGGGTTCCATCGCCCCGCTGCCGGGCGTCGTATACGTGGACGACGCGGCAATCAGCCTGGCCCGACTGGGAACGGCCCCGCGCTAGGTCGCACCGCGGAGTGGCGTGCAGGCGCCCGTATTGTTAGTCATTCCAGGTGCTCCCGCGCATCGAGGACGGTCGCCCGACATCCGATGGCCCGACACCCGATGGCCCGACACCCATTGGATTGAAGGTTTCCGACGGAAGCACCCATCCGTCAAGCGGTGATATGGGCCCCGCTTCGAACAACACGCAGGTTATGCGGGATCCTCCGCTGCTGACTCTCGTGGCCCAGCCCCGGACGCGATCGGTCCCTTCCGATTCGGGGTTTCAGGAGATCTACGAGAACTGGTTCGACCACGTGATCAAATGGCTTTACGCGTTGGGCATACCGTCCTCCGACACCGAGGATCTGGCGCAGGAGATCTTCTTGGTCGTGCGTCGAGGTCTGTCTCGTTTCGACGGCGGTAATCTGTCCAGTTGGCTGTATCGCATCACCGAGCTGACCGCGCGCGATCACCGTCGGCGCGCCTGGTTCAAGAATCTGAGGCGTCGGCGCCAGGACGTGGATCTCAGCGAGTTGCCACACACGTCCGAGGGCCCGGCGCGCGCGTACGAACAAGAGGAAAATCGCCGCCTGTTCCAGTCGTTGGTGGCCAAGATGAGCGAGAAGAGGCGCACGACGTTCGTGCTCTTCGAAATCGAGGGATATTCGTGCGAGGAGATTGCCCGGATTCACGACATCCCCCTCGGCACGGTTTGGACAAGACTCCACCATGCCCGCAAGGACTTCTGGAAACTGGTGAGAGAACAAAATGTTCGGCAGGGGCGAGAGGAAACAGAACGATGAACAGATTACGTGACGACGCGGCCGAGGATCCGGTCGCGGCGAAGGGGATCGAGATACTGAGGGGAGTTCAGCCCGCGCCCCGCATGACGGATCTCAGACGTCGCGTGTGGATGTCGCTTCAGCAAACGCCGGATCGCAAGGCCGGGGGCTTGAGGATGCCTTCGGTGTTCACAGCAGCGCGTATGAAAACGTTCGCGCTGGTCACGACGATTGTGTGCGTGGCGGGATCCGCGGGGGCCGTGATTACCGGTCGCTGGACGGTTTTTGATCGCAACCGGTCCGCGTCACCTTCGGTTCGCCGCTCCGAAATCACGACGACCACGAAGCAGGGACCGAAGCACCGAACGAAGCTTGCAGCGACGGAAGCGACGACCACAGCGCAGGAGTTCGCCGATCGCGAGATCGCGGAACCCGCGCTGGATGGGCCCACAGCCGGTGAGAGGCAGGTTCCTCGATCCGTGTCGGCGCCGGCCCCCGCCAGGGCATCCGCGCGGCATTACGCCCCTGTTACCGCCGGACCAGATCGCTCGGCTCGGGCCACGGCGCGGGAGCCGGCCGCCCCCTCCGGAATCTTGGTGGGCCCTCCGTTGACCGGCGCCGCCAGCGCGCGAGAACGGACCGAAGTTCTCGACGCCATGATCGCTCTTCGACGCAACCACGATCCGGGGCGAGCCGGCGTTCTCCTTGACAGCTACCTTACCGCCCATCCCCGGGGCGGACTTCATGAGGAAGCGCTGGCCCTGGCCATCGAAGCGGCCGACGGTCGAGACGATCGCGCGACCGCCCGGAGGCTGGCCGGCATCTACCAATCCCGGTATCCGAAAGGCCGGTTCGTGCAGTTCGCGCGCAGCCACACGGATTTGCGCACGTACGTGAACGATCGCTGACCGCGGCCGCCATCCTGTCGTTCGCCCTGCGTCAAAAACGATACGGGCAGGCCTGGTATCGGCATTGAAGGATTGGTCTTCCGACGCCCATCTATGGCCAAGGCCAAAGCCACCGGCCTTCCAGTTTGGTGTCGCCATGAAGGCGGCAGCAACGACCTTCGACTGATCGCTACGCCGCCGGCAGAAGGGCAAAATGCAAATGACGCGCTCCATTCGCAAGAGTCTTGTGGGAATGTTGGTGGCCAGCTTGGCCAGTTGCACGGCCGTAGTCGGCCCAGCTCCCAGCACCGGAACGGGAACCGGCGGCGCGGGGACCGGTCCCGCGACGGGTACCGGCGGTACGGGACCTGTCACGGGGACGGGCGGCACGGGACCGGGCACGGGCACGGGCGGCACGGGACCGGGCACGGGGACGGGCGGCACGGGACCAGTCACGGGGACGGGCGGCACTGGACCTGTCACGGGGACGGGCGGCGCCAGTACGGCACCGGTCACCACCTGCGTCCCTGGAATTCCGGCGACGTCCCAGGTCCCGCGCATGACGGTCAAGCAGTACGACACGGTGGTGAGCGATCTGCTCGGCGTGACCACCTTGGCGACCGGCACAACCATGTTGCCGTCTTCGCTCCTCGCCCCTGATTCGGCGGGTAGCCTGACGGATATCGCGTGGAACGGCTACCTCACGGCTGCCGAGAGGATCTCCGCCGCGGTGATGGCTGGCGCCAACAAGTCCAAGTTCATCGCGTGCGATCCGGCCGCGGCCGGCACGGCCGGAACGACTTGCTTGACCGACACCATCAAGGCCTTCGGTCGCAAGGCGTTCCGTCGGCCTCTGACGGCGGCGGAGCAGACCAGCTTCATACGTCTGAACAACCTGACCCCGAAAGGGACGCCCGCCGAGGTCGCCGAAGCGATTCTGTATGCGTTTCTCTCTTCGCCCTCGTTCATCGCGTTGCCCGAACTGGCGCAGGAGAAGGAAGGAACTTCCACAAAGCTCAACAGCTACGAAGCGGCGACGAGGCTCTCGTTCCTGCTCTGGAACTCGGTGCCGGACGACATCCTGAACGCGGCGGCTGACGCGGGCCAGCTCACGACCAAGGAGCAAATTCGGACGCAAGCCCTGCGGCTGCTGCAGAGCCCCAAGGCAGCGGCGGTCGCAAGCACCTTCCACCGGTACTACGCGGGCATTGAAGCCGGCTCGCACTGGACGAACACCACCACGCACAACGCGACCAAGTTCCCCAGCTTCACCGCCGCGTCGTATCCGGCGGCGATGGCGGAAATCGATGCCTTCTTCCAGGAGGTGGTCCTGAATGGCGGAACGTTCAAGGATCTCTTCACCAGCAGCGTTGGGTTCGTCACCAAGGACACGGCCGCGCTTTACGGGGTCACGTCCACGGCCACGACGCCGACGAAGGTGACGCTTGATGCGACCAAGCGGCCGGGGTTTTTGACCCGCGTTGGGTTCTTGAGCACCTTCTCTCATGAAGACACATCAAGCCCGATCCTGCGCGGGGCGTTTATCAGCCAGAGGGTGCTCGGGATCCCGACGGGAACCCCAGACCCTTCGTTCCTGGGGGTCAAGCCACCCGCGGGCACCTATACGACCAACCGCCAGGCCACCGAGGCGCTGACCGCCGCATCGCCGTGCAACTCGTGTCACACGGGTGTGGTCAATCCGCCGGGCTTCGTGCTCGAGAGGTACAACGCCGTCGGGACATGGCAGGACACCGATGCGCTGGGCGGAGCTATCAACTCGACCGCCGATGTCATCCTTAGCGTTGGCCCCGAGGTCAAGAAGACGGTCACGACGCCCGCCGAGCTGATGACCGAGATCGCCCAACTTCCGAGGGCCCAGCGCACCTATGCCCAGCAGTGGGTCGCGTTTGCCACCGGGAGAAGCCCCAACACGAACGACGCCTGCGTCGTGGACCAGCTGGCGACCGGTCTGACCGGTAGCGTTTACTCCATCGCCACGATGATGGCCGACTACGCTCAAGCCGATTCTTTCCGTCTGCGAACCGTAGGGAACTGAAGGGAATCAGACCATGAAAAATACATTCAATCGCAGAACGATTCTCCGTGGCCTGGGTGGAGCCGCTGTCGCGGCGCCCTTCCTGAGCTCTGTTGCCGAGCGTGAGGCCAAGGCACAGGGGATGGCTGCGACGGCGCCCAAGCGGCTGATCGTGTTCTTCACCCACTACGGGTGCATCACCAACCGATGGTTCCCCGCCAAGTCTCACGGCCCCCTCACGACCGCCGACTACATGGCGCTGCCGACGCTGGCTCCCCTGGCGCCCCACGCAAGCAAGTTGCTGATGGTTCGCGGCATCCGGGCCATGAACGAATGGAGTTTCCAAGGAACCTACGGGCAAAAGAACGATCCCCACACGCAGACCTGTGCGTCGTTCTTCACGGCCTACCCCGTGACCCCCAACGCTCCGACCAGCGGGATCGACAACATTGGCAAGTTCGACGCCAAACCGACGGGGCGATCGCTGGACCACATTTGCGCGGAGCAGGTCAACAAGACGGGGGGCGCTCCCCTCTTCATGCAGATCGGTGGGGTGAACGGCAGCGCCAGTAACACCCAGGCCGTTATCTCCTACTCGGACAGCGCCGGCACGATCTTTCCGGGCGTTGGAGCGCCGATGCAGGTGTTCAGCAACCTGACGAACCTCTTCGGCACGGGCACCACCACACCGTCGGCGGATACGTACAAGGTGGCTCGCGGCAAGAGCGTCATCGACATCTGCCGAGAGGACATCACGAACCTGCAGCGGACCCCCATGAGCGGCTCGGACAAACAGAAACTCACCACGTGGATGGAGCTGATGCACTACACGGGAGGCGCGGTCGTCTCGGGGGCCCAATGTACCCAGGCCACCGCCACGGGCCTCGGCTTGACCACTTCAACCGTGGGCGCGGGAGGCAGCGACATATCGAAGGTCGCCCCGCTCATGATGGACCTCGCGGTCCTCACGTCGCTCTGCGATTCCAACCGCGTGATCTTCATGAAGATGCCCGCG
This sequence comes from Pseudomonadota bacterium, assembly GCA_031407985.1. Classification (GTDB taxonomy): domain Bacteria; phylum Myxococcota_A; class Polyangia; order Fen-1088; family Fen-1088; genus FEN-1088. The sequence continues at coordinate 5,292 of JANOJB010000079.1, forward strand.
GCCAGAACGTACAGCAACTTGGGCCTGACCATGGACTCCCACAGCATCTCTCATCGCATCGGCAATGCCGGCATGGGTGGTGCGTGCGTCGCCGATGCGATGAACATGATCCACACGATCGACAAGTTCTATGCAACGCAGTTCGCGTATCTGGTGAAGCGACTGGACAGCTTCATGGAAGGCGACGTGACTCTTCTGGATAACACCGCGACCGTGTGGTTCCAGGAAATGTCGGACGGCAACAGCCACAACACGAACAACGCGCCGATCCTCCAGGCGGGAGGCTGCGGGGGCTACTTCAAGACCGGCCAGGCCATAAACGTGGAGGGTGCCTCGGCCACAATGACCCCGGGGAACAGCGATGGGGACTGCGTGAATGGGCAATCCACCAACCTGGACGGCGTCGGAACCCCGCCCACCGTTGCCGCGATGCCGATCAACAAGTACTTCTGCAACTTGATGAACGCGATCGGTGTGAAGGCCGGGGCGGATGGCGTCGCGGTAAAGGGTGGCACGGCTCCCGTCACCAAGTTCGGCAAGTACGACGACACGAAGCTGTTCTCCGATGGCGGGACGATGCCCGCCACGCACAAGAACCCAGGCGAGTACATGGAGCTTCGCGCGACCTAGTTTCTCAGCAAGCATGAAGAACCGCAGTTCGCTATTTGCAGCAGCGTTCGTTTGCCTTGCCGGTGGCTTCGCCCTGTTGGTCCCCCTTGGCGCGTGCATCCCGCCCAGCGACGGAGGGCCGGGGACGGGCGGCACCAGCGGCGGAGGGATGTCCGGTAGCGCTGGCCAATCAGGAAGCGGCGGCCGAGCGGGGACCGGCGGGGCCTCGGTGACCTGCGGCTCTGGTGGCGCGACCGGCGGCACCTCGGTCATGGCCAATTGGGCCTTGGTGCGCGAAATTGTGATTACCTGCGCGGGCGCGGACTGCCATGCCGATCGGGAGCCGAAGTTGTTGGCCCCGGCCGGCCAGTTGAGCGACGCCGATCTGTACGCCAAGCTCACGAGCCACACGTCGGCGAAATGCGGGAATCGCGTCCTCGTCAATCCTTGCGCTCCCGAGGAAAGCGCGTTTTACCTCGTCCAACGACCCGAGGCGTGTGGGCCCGGTACTACCGCGAAGCAGATGCCCTTTGGCTGCGGCGAGGGTCTGTGTACATCAGCCGACTATCTGGAAGGTGTTCGGCAGTGGATCGCCAGGGGAGCACCCCGATAGTAGGCCTGCCCGGCGTGCCCATACGATGCGTACTCTCGTGTTCCTTTCATTGAGTCTGGCCCTTGGGGCGATCTCGCTTGCGGCATGCAAGCAGAAGAAGGAAGACGTCGAGGCGGGGAAGGCGGCGGTGAGTCAATGCCTTGACGAGATCAACATTGAGATCGGCAAGCTCCAGAAGGCGACGGCGGACATCCGCGTGCGGTTCAACGCCGTGCGCGAGGACTTGCCGGGTCTGGAGACACTTCGTTCCAAGCTGTTCGCGGTCGAGGAGGTGATGGGCGTCGAGGGCGCGAGGGTCAAGTGGCTCTCGGATGAGCTGAACGCGGCCGTTGTTTCTGGAAACGAGGAACAGATACAAAAAGTCTCGGCCACGATCAGGGGCTCGATCGAGGGGAGCAAGAAATTGGGAACGACCGTCGTCGATCTGGCCGATCAGCTGCTGCCGTTCGAGCGCGTGGATACCCAGTTGCGGGCCTTGGCCGACGCGGGGCCGAGCTTCCCGCGCGTCAAGGCCAAGAACCGGCGAATCTCCGCGCGCGTGACCGCGAAATGAAATCGAAGTCTTTGCTCGTCATTCGGGTCTTCGCTCTCGTTCCTTCTCTCGCATGTTCGGGGAATGCCGGAGCGCCCGGGGATGACCTACTCTTCGTGCCTGACGGCTTGCCCAACACGCCCCGAGAGGGGGAGGTGGGCGTGACGCTGAAGCTGGTCGCGTTCACGCTGGTGCAAGGGGTGACAGGCCCCGAGCTTTACGCCGCGGTCAGAAACGACGGGGCCGCCCCGTCCTGCAACGCAGGCATGCTCACCGACTTCATCGACAAGGCCGGGCAGACCGTGGCGACCGCGGGCACAGGCTTGCCGAGCAAACAGCTCTATCGTCTCGACGCCAACACCATCATTGGCTGCATCGACCCGGGTGAGATGGGGATGTCCGCCGCGACGAGCCTTCCCGCGGAAGTCGTGATCGGGGAGATCGGGAGCTTGAGACACACGTTTCCGACCTTCGGGGTAGACGGTATCGTTCCCGTCGCTGGTTTCACCGTCGGCCAGGTGGAAACCGTCGCGAAGGGAGCGGCAACCGCGTACAGGGGTAGGCTGACCAACGTGCTGGATGTGACGGTGAGCGCCCCCAGTGTGACGATCTTTCCGGTGAATCGAGTCGGACGGCCGCTGGGCGCGGCGACGAGCAGCGCGACGACCGACATTCCGCCCGGCGGAAGCTGGTCCTTCGAAACCAGCACCGTGAACGACAGCGGCGTCGACTACGTCGCGTACCCGGCCGCTTCGATCTCCCCTTAGCGCCCGCGCTTAGCCGGGGGATTCCGATATTGGCCGCAACACCTGTTGTGCTGGGGACAGCGGTTGTCATCCAGGTGGCAACGTCGGTCGCTGGTGCGTCAGTGAAAGTCGTGGGAAATGTCGATCGCGCCCATCGGCTCCACGTCAACGGCGGTGGGGCCGGGCAGGGGCAAGAACCGATCGGCTTTGATTGATACGACGCCGTCCTGATTCTGAACCGTTCCTTCCATGATCAGCGCGCCCAGTCCCAGGATCGCCTGGCGGTGGGTATCGAAGCGCTGCGGCGTGATGATGGCGTTGGCGAATCCGGTTTCGTCCTCGACGGTCAGGAAAACGAACCCCTTGGCCGTGCCTGGGCGCTGGCGGACGACGACGATGCCGGCGACGCGCGCGCGCCGGCCGCTGGGAAGTTGGGTCAATTCGGCCGCCGTGACGACGTCGTGCGCGCGCAGGCGATCGCGAACGAAAGTCATCGGGTGCGGGCCGGGGCTGACGCCCGTGCCGTGAAAATCGGCCAACATTTCGTCGTGGCGAGACATCTCGGGCAGGGGAGGGCTGGAATCGTCGTGCTTGCCGTGGGCGTTGTCGACGTTGTCGGCGTTGTCGGCGTTGTCGACGTTGTCGAACGGAAGACCGTTGTCGCTTCCTTGCGGAGAGAGGCCCGCAAACAAACGCCCCGATCGTCCCAACGCCTCGACCTGCCACAACGACTGCCGGCGCGTGCCGCCCAGCGCCGCGAACGCGCCTACGGTCGCCAGGCGCGACAACTCCGTAGCGTTGGGGCCGACGCGCGCCTCGAAATCCGCCAGCGACGTGAACGGCCTCTCGGTCCGCGCGCCTTCGATGCGTGCCCCGATTTCGTGGCGCAAACCCACGACGTATTTCAACCCCAAACGAATCGCGTCTTTACCTTCCAGATCGCACAACCACGTCGATCGCGTGACGTCGACGGGCAGGGTGGTGACGCCGTGGCGGGCAGCGTCGTTCACCAAGGTCGACGGGTGATAAAAACCCATGGGGAAGTTGTTCAGCAGCACGGCCGTGAACGCGGCCGGGTGATACGCCTTCAGATACGCCGATGCGTAAGCGATCAGCGCGAAAGACGCCGCGTGCGATTCGGGGAATCCGTACAACGCGAAGGATTTGATCCCGGCTACGATCTCGTCCTGCGCGTCGCGTGCGATGCCGTTTTTCGCCATGCCGGCGCGCAACGCGGTTTCGATCGCGTTCATGCGTTGTTCGGATCGTTTAAACCCCATCGCGCGGCGCAGTTCGTCGGCTTGACCTCCCGTGAAATTGGCCGCGACCATCGCCATGCGGATCAGCTGTTCCTGGAACAACGGTATGCCCAGCGTGCGGCGCAGGATCGGCTCCAGCGACGGGTGGGGATAGGTCACGGGCTGCCGCCCCGCCCGCCGCAACAGGTACGGGTTCACCATCTTGCCGACGATGGGTCCGGGTCGGATGATCGCCACCTCGACCACCAGGTCGTAAAACCGTTCGGGCTTCATGCGCGGCAGGGTCGCCATCTGCGCGCGTGATTCGACCTGGAACACGCCGACGGTGTCGGCGGCGCGCAGCATTTCATAAACGCGGGGATCGTCGGGGGGCAGGTGGGCGTAATCGATCGTCACGCCTTCGTGGCGCAGGATCAGCGGCACGGCGTCCTCCAGCGCGGCCAACATGCCCAGACCCAACAGATCGACTTTCACGATCCCCAAATCGGCGCAGTCGTCTTTGTCCCACTGAACGATCACGCGCCCGGGCATGCTGGCGGGTTCCAGTGGTACGACGTCATCCAGGCGACCGGCGGCGATCACCATGCCGCCCGAGTGCTGTCCCAGGTGTCGCGGCAAATCCAGCAACTCGGTCGCGATGTCGGCCAGCAGGCGGGTGCGGTTTTCGGTCAGCGGAAAACCCGCCCGCTGCAAATACGCGCCCAGCGACGATTCGGGGTTGGCGTGAATCCACCCGGGCAATTCCTTGGACACGCGCGACAGTTGTTCCTCGGAAAATCCCAGCGCACGGCCGCAGGTGCGCATGGCCAGTCGCGGGCGGTAACTGATCACGTTCGCGGTCATCGCGGCGCCGCGCGCGCCGTATTTGGCGTACACGTATTGAATGACGGATTCGCGCCTGTCCCCCGACGGCAAATCCAGATCGATGTCGGGCATGCGATCGGTGACGTTGGTGGCACCGTGGACGCGTTCTTCGGACAAGAACCGTTCGAACAACAGGTCCATGCCGACGGGATCGACGGCCGTGATGCCCAGCGCGTAACACAGGGCGGAATTCGCGGCAGAGCCACGCCCCTGAATGAAAATGCCGCGCGACCGTGCGAACTGAACGATGTCCCAGACCACCAGGAAATATCCCGCCAGCCCCAGCTTGCCGATGATGGTGAGCTCGCGCGCGATTTGATGGCGCGCGCGTTCGTGCAACGGCCGGTAGCGATCGGCGGCGCCGCGCCAGGTGATCGCCTCCAGGTAACCGTGTTCGCTGCCGCCGTCGGGAACGGGGTAGGTGGGGAAGGTGTAGCCGAGATCGGCGAGGGTAAACGCGCAACGCTCGGCGATCGCGCGGCTGGCGCGCACGGCGGCGGGACAGTCGCGAAAAAGATCGGCCATGACGGCGGGGGATTTCAGGTGATGCTCGGCGCTGGGCGACAGGCGGCGCCCGACATCGTCGACGGTGACGCCCAGACGCGCGCACGTCAGAACATCGTGCACGCGGCGGCGATCGGGGGTGGCGTAACGAACGTCGTTGGTTGCGACAATCGGGATGCCGAGCGCGTCGGCCTGCGCCAGGGCAGCGCGCGAACGGTGTGCCTGGCCCGCGTCGAGATGGCGCTGCACTTCCAGGTACAGGTGGTCGCGGCCGAACGCGCGCACAAGCGTGGGGAGGTCGGTGCGCGCGTTCGTGCCGGCAAGCGCAATCAATCCATCGGCGTGCTCGGCCAGCAACGCGTGCGTGGCAAAGCCCGTGCCCTTCGGGCGATCGGCGTGAACGCGCGTCAGCAGGCGGCACAGGTTGCGGTAACCGGCGCGGCTCTCGACCAGTAGCAGAACGGGCGGGCAGGGCGGCGCGTCTGCTCTCGACGCTGGCGCGGATGCTGACCTTGTCGTCGCAGACGAACGGGCGCCGGTGGCGTTCGTGTTATCGCTCGGGGCCAGCGTGACCTCGGCGCCGACCAAGGCCCGCAGTCCCGCGCGCTTTGCGGCGCCGAAAAACCGCGGCGCCCCCGGCACGCCGTTCACGTCGCCAAGCGCGATGGCGTCGTAATCCAGCGCGGCGGCGGTCGCGACCAGATCCTCGGGCAGCGACGCGCCATCAAGAAACGAAAACGCCGACCGACACCGCAACTCGACATAGTCCCCCCGCCTCGACACGCGGATCAGGATGGGCTAGACAGATGTTCAGGTCAAGGGCGGCGGCGCCCTCCGAGCCCGAGCTAGGTTAGGTCAACTTCGGAGTACTGAGTGGTTTGCCAAAAAGCCGAATACCAAGACCAGACAGCATCTCGTCAAACATCCGGCCGATTACCGGAAGGCGAGGCGGAATGTCCTTGGGGAGCGTCTCTTCGAGCATTTGATCCAGACGCCGATGTCGCCAGTGCGTTTCCCTTTGCCTGAAGAGAGGAATAAGTCTTCCACCAGTCGCGCAAAAACTCATTAGGCGTTCGAACTGGTCAACCCGCGCGAGTGTAAGAGGATCGACTCGCCATTGCTGGAGAAGACCGAGGTCTCGGCAACGTGTCTCGATCCAACGGTAGAGCAATATGTCTTCGCAAAGGCTGTCGTAGGTCAGGAGAACCGGAATCAAGCGCGTCGCCCGCGGGATCGTTGCCTCAAACTCTCCGCCCCTTATGCGGTCGATGCGCTTGCTGAGTAGATGGATGGCTCCGGCGCGATACGCCTTCGTGGCACCTCCGAAGAAGAACTTGTCATACCAATCGATCAGCTCGCTTCTCGATTGGGCATGCCGAGCTACGTTCTCGGCGACGAATCTACTCTTGGCCGAAAAGAGCACAGCTGCGTTGCCGTCCACAACGGCAACATCCTCGATCTCATCAGTAGCTCCAGGCGACGAGGGCAAGATGAGGGTTCCCCTTGCCCGCCCTTCTGAAAATGCGGCCTTGGCCATTGCTCGACACCATTCTTCAAAGGCGTCGCCGAAAGTGCTGTTCCAAATGTCGCCACCGACCCGAGCGCCGTACAACGTCTTCGCGGCACCAAGAAGGCGCGCCCACATCCCGGAGCGTAGTTGGTTGTCCAATGCCCAAGGGAGCGGTACGACGAACTTGTCGGCGTCCGTCACCACGAGGGGTGAGTGATAGAGCGCCGTTGGACCTTGGGGAAGTCCGTCGGGACGAAGTCTGCCTCTGATGGCCGTACGAAGGGCCTCGCGATGCGCCCCGAGGCTGTCTAGCAGCCGCTCAACTGTTTCTTGACCGAGCTTGGTCTGCGAAAAGAGCTGACGCCGCGAAACGACAGGCAGCCCCTCAGATCCAGTCGCCTTTCCCCAAAGCAATGACTTCAGGACAAGAGGGGCGACGACCGACTCGAAATATTCACGGAACTCACAGCCGAATGCTTCGGTTTGAAGTCTCCCCCATTCCAGATCATTAGCCAGGCGACCACGTCGCGGCCTTGTTGTTAGAAGTTGAAACGTTCGTGCGATCGCCGAAAAGCGATCCGGGTCGTTGTTGAATCTCAGAGAATGGGCTCCCGTTGCGATTAGCTCCTCAGCGGAGCTAAGAAGTCGAGCGTCCGGGTCCGTCCAGTGATCGAGAAAGTCGTTTCCGGCGAGTAGCCACAGGGCTATCTCGGGTGGCGCGGGACCTTCTTCGCTTTCGCCGCCGTAAAGAATCGCAACGTGTGCCAGATAGGCCAAGACTTCCTCGTGCGCGAGGATGGTGTCGTCACGATGCAACGCCACGTGGTCCCGAATGCGCTGGAGAGTCGCAGTGTCGCTGCCCGTGAGGCGGAGTAGCTGATCTGTTGTTGCCTGACGAACGGCTTCCGATTTCGGGCCCTCGCGAATGACCAAACTCGATAGTTGAGCAATTGCAAACAGACTTCCCACCCACGAGTATGTTGCAATCCGAGCGATGAGATCCGCCGCAGATACGGGCCTCCCGAGAAGTTGTGACGCCGTCGTGTAAGCATTGACATGCGCCAAAGGGTCAGAACGGCCGACCTTGGATTGGCGAGAACGGGCCCCAGCCTGCTTGGGTGTTTGCGGACGCCTAGACATTGTTGGCGCCCCGCGCTGTCTCGCCTCGACTGCTCTGCCCAACGGGTTCTTGATTGCCTCCCGAGTACCCCCACGACGAAATCTCGGACAGCGGGTCTCTGATCACATCCCGGACCCGATGATTGGCAACCCGCGGACGCGAAGTCTCGATTGCTCGAACACCACGATCGCGCCGGCCAATAGGTCCGCCTCCACCGCTGGAAGGTTTGTGATCAGGAGCAGGACCTGGCGTTCTGGCCTGCGCTCGGCTCCGCGACGAAACAGGATGACCGATGGTTTCGCTTCCTCGCGATGGGCGAGCAAGGTTCCGAAGTCCGTGTCTGCGGAGACCACGACACGGTCTTCGATGGCGGCACGTGCCAGGATGTCGATGTCCGCCGCGTCCTGCATCCCATAATCGCGGACATGCGCTGAATCATGTCCCGCGGCACGCAACCCCACCGCGACCACCGGCGAGAGCGCGTTGTCGACCAGGAATCTCAAGCAACGGTCTTGATTGGCAGCTCTCGCTCACGCACTGCCTCGGCCGCATAGAGGAGGGCCTCGGTCACGTCGGCGCGTTCAAGATCTGGATAGGCGGCCACGATCTCATCTGGCGACATTCCGTCGGCAACCATCGCCACCACCGTGGCCACGGGGATGCGCAAGCCACGGATACAAGGCATCCCGCCCATTTGGTCGTCCCTAACAGTTATCCGCTGGTACCGCATTGCTTCCGAAGTTTGCCACAGATCAGGACACGGGGTTGGCCCCGTGGCGAGCCCCGAGCAAGCCCCCCGAGCCCTTCATGAAAAGGCAACCATCCAACTCATCGCCGCGACTCATGGCATCTCCTCCGTTCGAAACCCGATCCGCCGCCCATCATCGTCTGTCGAGAACATCATCTCGTCGATGGCGTCGAAGACTTCTTTGAACTGCCCGTCATATCTCTCCTCCAGCGCGTCGATTCTCCGCGCCAGGTCGCGGTGCTGCGCGCTAGCCTCGCGGACCCTGATGAAGGTGCGCACGATCTGAATGCTGGATTGCACGGCGATCTCGCTGTTCACGACATTCGCTAGCATCAGCGCGCCGTGCTCGGTGAAGGCGTGCGGTAGCGCGGTCGAGAATCTGATTCGGCGCAGGTCCGACCGCCCCGCAAGCACCTGGTCCCTTTCCTCGGCGGAGAGACGAAACATGAAGTCATCGGGAAAGCGACCAGCGTTCCGTTTGACCTGCTCGTTCAGGCGTTTGGTCGTGACCCCATACAAATCGGCCAGGTCCGCATCGAGCATCACCCTCTGTCCACGAATGCGAAGGATTCGCTCGTTGATCTCCCGCTTTGCGACCAGCTTGGTACTGCCGACCATCACGCTATCTCCAGCAATGTTACTGGGTTACTAAATGACGCAACACAGGGCGGTCGCAAATTGCGACCGCCCTGCGGCGCGTCACCGGCTCCCTGTCCAAGGTCACAATCTGTGACCCTAGACAGTCTGGGGTCATGCGTCCGCGCGCTCGCTTCCGTCCGTGAAGTGCTGGAGATCATCTCGGCCTCCTGTCGCCTTTGAGGTCACAAATTGTGACCTCAAGCCCCTGTTTCGGCTCCCCAGAGCGGCAGGTGCTTCACTTGCCGCGATCCTTCCGATGGATCTTGTTGAAAGCCACATTGAGGGTGGCTGGCTCCGGGACCGTCGTGCCCTCCTCCAAGCTCATGCCGAGCCACAGCTCCAGAGCCTCCACCTCGGGATGGGCGCCAGGCCTTCGGGCAGCGAACCGGGAGCAATGGAAGGTCTGAACACCCGAGTCGCCGGCGGCGCCCTGCGGTCGTGGTTGCGTACCGTGCTGCTGGGGCGGTAGGGGAGGGGCGCTACACCGCCAACGTGCTCGAACGAACCGGACTGGAGAAGCTCCCCGACAGGTCGACGCCGCCCGCGAGAATCGTGAACGTTCCGACAACCATGCCGAACGGGGGCGCGTGCAGAGACGTGGGCAGGCCGGGCGGTTCAGCGACGGCCAGGTCGACGGTCGCTGAAAGCGTTGTCCAGGCAGGCTCACCCGTGCGTCGAGCCAACACATCCACCGTTTGCGAACCGAGGTACGTGCCCGTTGCGCCGCCCCGAACCACGAAGGTGAAACTTTGGCTCGCGAGGGCCGGGCCGTCGGCCACCGTGATGGTCATGCTGGCGCAGTCGCCATCGCAGCGTTGGACGTGGACGTAACTGGCTGAGAACGCCCCACCGAGTCCGATTCCGGTGGCCACAACGGCGCCGCCGCAAGCCATGGGTCTGTTCGTCGGCTGCTGATCGGAAACGGCGTCGGCTCCGGTCGCCAGCACGGGGCGTTCGTAGGCAGCGTCGGGCGCCGCATTCGTTGGCGCGACCGCGCCGCACCCCACCGCGACCAGAACAATCGCGCATCCACGCATCGCGCCACCCATGACGGCCATGCTCGTCCCGCGGAGGTTCAGTGTCCAGAGCCTACTCAGAACGGATCCGGCATCTGCGCGAACTGCCACAGTTCGAGGAATTTGTCGCGTACCCACGGATCCAGAGTCAAGACGACCTCGCGCGGCAACCGGGCGCTACGAATCAATTCCTGGACGTCGACCAGATCCTTCGCGCGATGGGGAGCCACCATGCCCGAGGCAAGCTTCAGCTCGATGAAACGCGGCATCGGAAGCAACGCAAACCGTGCTCCGCGAACGGCGGTAGTGGCCGGGTCGGGAAAGGCGATGGGCTTGGGCTTATCGTCGCCTGGAAAACGACCCGTGCTCAGCACGTCCACATCCACACCGAATTCCGTGTCGAACAGCTTGCCCGTGCCCGACACCCTTTCGGCGTAGCCCTTGCCCAGGTGGCGCCGCTTGAACTCCTGCAGATCCTCCTCCCTCATCACCAGATCGACGTTCACGGTGACTCGTTTGTGGCCGTACTCCAGCAGCGCAAAGGCACCAATCACGGCATACGGCAGTCCCTCGGCGTCGAGGAGCGCCGTCAGCTTGTACAGCGCCTTGTGTGCCTCGGACTCGCCCATGAAGAACCTTCCGCAATACTCCACACCTTCTACAAAGCGGGCCTCCGATGCCTCTGACAGGCGGCCCGCTCCCCACGCCCGCACAGTGCTCATGAATTCATGCTAGCAGCGGAGGCATCGGATCGCACCGCCGGCATCGCTGCAGCAGGCGGTCGGCTACCTGATCTCCAGCAGTTCGACCTCGAACAGCAGCGTCGCGTTTGCGGGAATCACGCCGCCCGCGCCGCGCGCGCCATAGCCAAGCTCGGGTGGAATCAGCAGCGTGCGTTTGCCGCCGATTTTGATTCCGGCCACGCCCTCGTCCCAGCCCGAAATGACCTGCCCCATGCCCAGGCCAAACGAAAAC
>JANOJB010000088.1:0-12349 GCA_031407985.1 Pseudomonadota bacterium
TGGGGCGTACGCCATGGGTGGGGCGACGTCGATCGCGCAAGCAGCCACCCCCAAGGTCAACGCCTGCGGCTGCTATCGGGACGCAGCCGGGTCATGTTTTTGCGGCAAGAAGGGCAAATGCGACTGCCCCGGCGACTGCGAGCCCAAGGGATGCGAGGAAAAGCGCGTCAAGGAAATAGAAAAGGAAGTCGAGGCCGAGACCAAGCGCGCGCGGGAAACCGAGAAGAAGCAGCGCGACGATGCGGAGGACAAGCGAAAGAAGGCCGAGGCCGCCGCCAACGCCGAGGAAGAGGCCGCGTCGGGATCGGGAGCGGATTCCGCCGACGGACAAGGCAGCGAAGCCGCAGGTGAAGAGGCCAAGGGCAAGAAGGCGAAAAAAGCCAAGAAGGGCAAGGAGGGCAAGAAAGGCAAGGCGGGCGATTCTGACAAGGCAAAGGAATGATCCCAGGTCATTCCGAGGCGGGTGTCGCGGCCCCGCTGTTCATCCGAGCCCGGATCGCATAGACGCCCAGACCCACGGCCAGCCAGATCCCGAAGCGCCACCAGTTGGCCGTGGGAAGTCCCAACATCAGCGTCAGACACGCCGCGATCGCCAGTACCGGCGTCACCGGATAACCGGGGCAGCGAAAGGGTCGGGGGCGGTCGGGCTCGCGCATGCGCAGCGCGAGCACGCCACCGGCAACGATGATGAACGCGAACAGCGTCCCGATGCTGGTCAGTTCCAGCGCCTGCGCGGGCGTCATGAAGGTCGGGGCCACCGCGACGAAGATCCCCGTGACTACGGTGCCGAAAACCGGCGTGCGCCGACGCCCGTGAACACGCGCGAAGGCGCGCGGCAACAGACCATCGCGCGCCATCGCCAGCAGGATGCGGGGCTGCCCCATCTGAAACACCAGCAACACGACCGTCACGGCCACAACCGCGCCCGCCGCCATGAGAGTGGCGAACCGATCGAGCCCGGCAATCCGCAGAGCACGCGCCAACGGATCGCCGGTGCCCAACTCTGACGACGGCGCCAAACCGGTCATCACCGCGGCCAGCGCCACGTACAACACGGCGCAGATCGTTAGCGACGCGATCATCGCGCGCGGCAGCGCCCGCTGGGGATTGTGCGTTTCCTCAGCGACGGTCGAAAGCGCGTCGAAGCCGATGTACGAGAAGAACGCCAGCGACGCCCCGGTCCAGATACCGGACCAGCCACCGGGCGCGAACGGACGCCAGTTGGCCGGCTCGACGTAGGCGGCCCCGACCCCGATGAACAGCGCCACCAGCACCAGCTTGAACAACACCATCGCATTGCCGATCCGCGCGCTTTCGCGGATCCCCGCGCACAACAACACCGTCAGAAGCGTGGTGATCGCGGCGGCCGGAAGATTGAACGCGACGACGAACCCCGCGACGTGTGGCGCGACGGCGGCGATGGCGGGATCGGCGGCGGCGGTTTGCAAATCCGTCGCCATCCATCCGGGCAGGTCGACACCGAACGCACCGCGCAGAAAAGACCGCAGGTAATCCCCCCAGCTCTGCGCGACGTACACGTTCCCGATGGCGTATTCGATGATCAGATCCCATCCGATGATCCACGCCCAGATTCTGCCCAGCGCCGTGTACGCGTAGCTGTACGCGCTGCCGGCGACGGGAACCAACGCCGCGATCTCGGCGTAGCACAAGGCGGCCAGGCCACACGCCACCGCGGTCAGTAGGTACGAAATCACCAGCGCCGGGCCCGCGCCCGGCTGCCCGGCGCCTCCCGCCGCCATCTGGCCGATGCTGGAGAAAATTCCCGCACCAACAATCGCCCCCACCCCCAGCAGCGTCAGGTCCCAGGCGCCGAGCGCCCTCCGCAGGCGTCCCTCGGGATGATCGGCGTCCGCGATCACCTCGGCGATCGGTTTGCGATGAAACAGATCGCGTCGCGGCATGTTGAGTGACCCTGCCCGTCCACGGTGCGGGCGTCAATCTCGTCAAGCGATTCGCGGCGGAGAACGCGGGATTCAACTACAGTGTGGCCCGTGACCGTCAAGGCGGGTCTGTTCGTTCTGCTGGCGCTGCTGGGTGCCTTGTTCTTGGGGACATGGATCCTGGTCGAACGGCGGCGCACCGCCGCCGAAAGCGCGCCGCCTTTGCGCGACAGGCGCACAGCCGCGCAGGTGTTGATCGGTTTCGTCACGGATTTCTTGGACACTCTGGGCGTGGGATCTTTCGCGACGACGACATCGCTTTTTCGACTGCGCCGCGTGGTCGACGACGAGAACATCCCCGGCACGATGAACGTCGGCCACACCCTGCCCACGCTGGCGCAGGCCTTCATCTACATCGCGGTGGTCGACGTCGACATGAAAACCCTGGTCGCGTTGATCGCGGCCTCCGTGGTGGGCGCCTACCTGGGCGCGGGCGTGGTCGCGCGTTGGCCCCGGCGCCGGATTCAGATCGGCATGGGAATCTTGTTGGTCGTCGCCGCGAACATCATCGTGTTGCGACAACTGGGGCAAATACCTGGTGGTGGTACCGCGATGGGGATCGACGGCACGCGCCTGGCGATCGGCATGGGCGGCAACCTTATTCTGGGGGCGCTGATGACACTGGGAATTGGGCTGTACGCCCCATGCATGATTCTGGTCAGCCTGCTGGGCATGAACCCCACGACGGCGTTCCCGATCATGATGGGCTCGTGCGCGTTCTTGATGCCGGTGGCCAGCCTGCGGTTCATTGTTTCCGGCCGTTACGACCCGCGCGCGGCGATCGGACTGACTGTGGGTGGCATCCCGGCCGTTTTTGCGGCGGCGTTCATCGTCAAATCGCTGCCGCTGCGCATGGTTCATTGGCTGGTGGTGGCGGTCGTGGTCTACACTGCCGCGGCGATGTTGAACTCGGCACGCAAGGCGAAAAGAGCAACCCATGGCTGACCCCGCCCGCAATCCGTTGTTCGCCACCAAATCCGTCGACCGCCTGCGCGCCGACTCGGAACACGCTCACGGTCTGAAACGAACATTGACCGCGGTGGATCTCGTGATGCTGGGCATCGGCGCCATCATCGGCACCGGCATTTTCGTGTTGACCGGACACGCTGCCGCCGCCAACGCGGGCCCTGCCGTGGTGTTGTCGTTCGTGGTCGCCGGCGTGGCCTCCGGATTCGCGGGCCTGTGTTACGCCGAGATGGCGTCCATGATCCCGGTCGCGGGCAGCGCGTACACCTATTCCTACGCCACCATGGGCGAGCTGGTCGCCTGGATCATCGGCTGGGATTTGATTCTTGAGTACTTGGTCGGCGCGGCCACCGTCAGCGTCGGGTGGTCCGGCTACGTCGTCTCGTTCCTGCACAACGTCGCCGGTATCACCCTGCCCTCGGCCTGGACCAGTCCCCCATTTCGCTTCGATGATGTTCAGGGTCAGTTCGTGACGACGGGCGCGATCATGAACGTCCCGGCCATTTTCATAACCCTGTTGGCCACGACGATCCTGGTGGTTGGGATCAAGGAATCCGCGCGCTTCAACTCGATCATCGTCGCGGTGAAGGTAACGGTCGTACTGATGTTTCTGGTCTTTGCCGCCAAGTTCATCAAACCCGAGAACTGGCAGCCGTTTATTCCCGAGAACGAAGGTCCGGGGAAATTCGGTTTTTCGGGAATCATGCGCGGCGCCTCGGTTGTGTTCTTCGCGTACATCGGCTTCGACGCCGTTTCGACCACGGCACAAGAAGCCAAGAACCCAACACGCGATCTGCCGATCGGAATTCTGGGATCGCTGGCCATCTGCACGGTCCTGTACATCCTGGTGTCGCTGGTGTTGACCGGTGTGGTTTCCTACAAGCTGTTGTCGGTACCGCACCCCATGGGCCTGGGCGCCGCGGCGACCGGTATCAAGTGGCTGGAAGCAGCGGTTGAACTGGGAGCCATCGCGGGATTGTCCTCGGTGATGGTCGTGATGCTGATGGGACAGCCGCGCGTGTTCTTCTCGATGGCGCTGGACGGGCTGTTTCCGAAGTTCGCGACCAAGATTCATCCGCGCTTCGGCACGCCGTACGTCACGACCATCTTGGCCGGACTTTTCTGCGCGGCCTGTGGCGCGCTGTTCGACATCGGTGTCCTTGGCCACCTGGTTTCGATCGGTACGTTGTTCGCCTTCGCCCTGGTCAGCATGGGCGTGCTGATCTTGCGCCGCACCCGCCCAGATCTGCCACGCACCTTCAAGGTACCGGGCGGGCCCTATTTGGTCCCGATCGGCGGCGTGGTGACGTCGTTGTACATCATCTCAGCGTCGGGTTGGGCGACCATACTCCGCCTGATCATCTGGATGGCGGGCGGCCTGGTTATCTACGCCGCTTACGGCCGGCGGCACTCAGTGCTGAGGGCCGAGACGGCGGCGGCTCGGCGGCAGCAATAACGGCTGGGATGTTTGTCCGACAGCGCAGCATGCGGCCCGGCAGCACCGTCGACATTTTCCAGCGCCGCATCTCGCGCACCAAACAGGCGCCGGCGGTCTCGTCCAAGGTGGATTCGGCCGCCAGGCCCACCGACGCCACCGTACCGTTCGGCTCGACGTAGAAAATCGCGGAGGCGCCGCTGTCGGTAACCGCCCCGCACGACGCCAACGAATGCATCAACGCCGTCACGTCCTCGGTGACCTTCAGGCTGTCTTCGACATCTTGTACCTGCATCTCGTTCGTCGACCGAAACTCGACGGGATATTCGAAGCTGGTGCCTTTGCGGCCGCTGGGTGGTGGGAACTTGACCCTCCTGCCCATGTCGACCAAGCAGCGCTCGACGTCGTAGTTGCCCAGATCGCTGGCAATCACCAGCACGTCCTGGGGTTTGCCCTCGCCGCTGACGATGAACCGCAGCGTCACCTTGCCCGCGGCGTACCTTTGCGCCCGGCCAGCCCGACCGTAGCAGCCGCGGACCTCTTCCATGTGTTCCGCCAGGGTTTCCTCAATGTCGGCGCTCTCGTAGACACCCATCTCGTTCTGGACGCCCATCTCGCGGGCACCTGCCGATCGCTCGAAATTGCTCTGGCTGGCGATACGGGAACGACGTTTGGCCGGACGATCCGCGGTCTCGTCGCGCAAGGCGCCGTCGGAAGCACAACCGACCAGCAGGGGACAAACCAGTACGAACAGGGGGACGACGTACTTCATTCGTAGTTAGCCTCGGCAACAGGGTGCGTTGATCTGCGCTGCGCCTCCCCCGGCATGGGCGCGAAATGCCCGAGCCGCCCCTAAGCTAGAAACGAATTAATAAGCGGGTTCGAACCGGTACACGTACTGCATCGAGCCGCCGTGCTCGAGCTGCGGAAATTCGAACTCCTTGATCTTGGCGATCAAGCAGTCCGTGACCTCTTTGCTGTTCAGGTTCGAGTTCACGATCGATACATCGGTTGCCTGGCCAGAAGGTGAAAGGGTGATCATCACGGCCACGTGTCCCTTGAACGCGCGATCGTGTTTCTCGGCCAGGACGTCGTTGTAGCATTTCAGAGTCGACGGGTTGCGTTGTTGGAGCAACAGCTGGATTTCAGCCTGCTTGTCGGGAGCGATGCCGCCCTGATCCGGAGCCTTTTCAGCCTCACGGACGACCCGAATGCGCTCTTCCCCGCCGCTTCCGTCGGTGGTTGCGCAACCAAACATCACTGACCCGAGGACGAATGCCCCGGTCAGACCGAGCAGCTTCCTTGTCGAACTCATCGGGGCCTCCTGGGCGGGAACCATATCGCCACAATCGCCACGGGGGCAAGTGCCTCAGGCTTGAAGGACGCCGCGCGCGATCACCAGGCGTTGAATTTCGCTGGTTCCCTCGTAGATCTCGGTGATCTTCGCGTCGCGGTAATGCCGTTCGACCGGAAAGTCGGTCAGATATCCGTAGCCGCCAAAGACCTGCACGGCTTCTTTGGCGGCGCGGTTCGCGACCTCGGACGCCAGCAACTTGGCCATCGCGGCTTCGGTGGTGTACCTGCCCCCTTGATCCTTCTTGACGGCGGCACGCCACAGCATCAGCCGCGCGGCGTCGATCTCCGTGCACATGTCGGCCAGCTTGAATGAAATGGCTTGGTGTTGCGCGATCGCCTGGCCGAACGTCTTTCGTTCCAGGGAATAGCGGGTGGCCTCCTCGAACGCCGCGCGGGCGATTCCCAGCGCCTGCGCAGCAATCCCGATGCGACCACCGTCCAGAGCGGCAAGTGCGATCTTGTACCCAGATCCGGGCGTTCCCAGGATCGCGTCGGCGGGAACAACCGCGTCGGTCAGAAACAATTGGGATGACGGGGCTCCGCGAATTCCCATCTTGTCGTCGGGCGGCCCGAATTTCAGGCCGGGGTTGCGGGCGTCGATGACAAATGCGGAGATGCCCTTGGCGCCGGCCGCGGGATCCGTGGACGCCAGGAGGATCACGACGTCGGCCACCGGACCGTTGGTCACGAAATTTTTCGTACCGTTGAGAATCCAGCCGCCCCCGGCAGCATCAACGGGATGAGCGATCGTGCGCAGGGCGCCCGCGTCGGAGCCCGATTCGGGTTCGGACAGCGCGAAACACCCGAGTTTCCGACCAGAAGCAAGATCCGGCAGGAGGGCGTTCTTTTGCGCGTCGGTCCCGTGCGCCAGCAGCGGCCCGCACACCAGGGAGTTGTTGACCGACATGATGACGCCGGTCGAAGCGCAAGCCCGCGAGATCTCCTCCAGCGCCAGCGCGTAGCTGACCGTATCCATCCCGGCGCCCCCCCACGTCTGCGGAACGGCGACACCCATCAAGCCCAACCCACCCAGCTTCGCGATGATCTCGCGTGGATAACGATGCTCGCGATCGATCGCTCGGGCATGGGGCAGCACCTCGCGCGTGGCGAAATCGCGCGCCGTGTCCCGAATCATCGTTTGCTCTGGTGTCAGTTCAAGATCCATTCAATCTCCCTGTCGGTGGTATCGCATCAGCCTAGCTCCCCTGCCATTTGGGTGGGTGTTTGTCCTTGTCCAGAAACGCTCGCATCCCGGTCGCCAGATCGGCGGTGGAGAATAGCGCGGCGAACATTTCGGTTTCGACCCGGTTTGCCTCGGACAGCGGTCGGTCGGCGCCATCCCGCAACGCCCGCTTGGCGGCAGCCACCGCCAGCGGCGCACACGCGGCAATCGTGGTGGCCGTGCGGCGCGCCTCGGGCAGTAACAGCGCCGGCTCTAACACCCTGTTGCAAAGACCAATGCGCAGCGCCTCCGCGGCATCAATGGTCTCCCCCGTGAACAGAAGTTCCCGCGCCCGCGCAATCCCCACCCGGCGCGTCAGGCGCGCCGTTCCGCCGAACCCGGGAATCACACCCAGGCGGGCCTCGGGCTGTCCGAACCTGGCTGTGCTGGCCGCGTAGATGAAATCGCAGGCCATCGCCAATTCACAGCCCCCGCCAAGCGCAAACCCATTCACCGCCGCGATGACCGGAAGCGACAGCGATTCGATCAGGTCGCCCACGCGGTGCCCCAGTTCCGAAAACGTGCGGGCCTCGGCGGCCGACATGCTCACCAGCGCCGCCACGTCGGCACCGGCCACGAAGGCCTTGTCGCCCGCCCCGGTCACGATCACCGCGCGCAATCCCGACGACAAAGCCGCCGCCTCGCACGCTTCGAACACGGCGGCCAGTTCGCGCATCGTGGCCACGTCTATGGCATTCAGCGCGCCAGGGCGATCGATCGTCACAACGCGAACCACGCCCGCTGCGCCGGTGGGACCTGGAAGATCGTCGACACGAACGCTGGCGTGCGGGCCGCGTGGACCCTCCGGTGTCGTCAAACCCTGCCTCCGCGACCCGGCTCGGACGCTCCGGAACCGTTGGGCGAGGCTGGATACTGGTAGAAACCGCGCCCCGCCTTGCGGCCCAACCAACCCGCCGCCACGTATTGTCTCAGCAACGGGCAAGGCCGGTACTTGGGATCGCCCAGCTCACGGTGCAACACCTCCAGGATCGCCAGCGTTGTATCCAGGCCGATCAGATCCATCAATGTCAGCGGACCCATCGGATGACGCAGTCCCAAACCTATCGCGGAGTCAATGTCCTCGACGCTGCCGATCCCTTCGAACAAGGCGAAACAGGCCTCGTTCAACATCGGCATCAGGATCCGGTTGACGATGAAGCCTGGCACGTCACGCGACAGAACCGTGGTTTTGCCCAACCGTTCGGCCAACGCCCGCGCCGCTGCATAGGTCTCGTCGCTGGTCGCAAGGCCCCGAATGATCTCGACCAGCTTCATCAAAGGCGGTGGATTCATGAAGTGCATGCCGATCACGCGGCCGGGGCGAATGACCGCGCCCGCGATCGCCGTGATGCTGAGCGACGACGTGTTCGTGGCCAGCACGACGCCAGCCCGACAGCCCTGATCCAGCGCGCGAAAAATCTCGCGTTTGGTCTCGAAATGTTCGGTGGCCGCCTCGACCACAAAATCCAGGGATTCCAGATCGCCGTAGAGATCCGACGGATGAATTCGATCCAGGATCGCCTCGCGATCGGACGCAGCCACCTTGCCCTTGCCCACCAGAACGCCCAGTTCGGCGGCCACTGTCGCTTTGCTACGCTCGGCGACGTCGCGCCCAGCGTCGATCAGAAGTACCTCGATCTCCCGCGACGCCGCCAGGAGCGCGATCCCGCGACCCATCTGCCCGGCGCCGATGACCCCCAGTCGGTTGATGGCAAGGTCGTTCACGCGGCCTCGACGGGCAAGAGGGGCCCACGACGATTGCTGGACCTACCAGCGTGGCCGACGGTGTCGACATCCATCATGGCGCGATTGTAGCGCCGGCCTGCCCTAAAGGATCCACCCAATGTCGTCGGTGGTCTCGCGTCATGCTGACACAGTCGACGATCGCGCCTGGGACTTGCGTTGCGTGGGGCACCGCCCTGGTGCCGGTTGGATGTGGCAACGGAGGCCGGACGGGAAGCCAGACTGAACGTTCGTCGTATTTGTTGGTCAGTTCGTCGCTGACCGGAACCAGGACGGCGGCCAACACCGACGTGCGGCAGTCGGCGCTGACGACCACCACGGGACTTGCGCCGTGCACAATCGCCGGAACGGCCGGGTTGTGTCTGACCCCGACCCAGGCGCGCGGCAAGGTCGTCAGCCTCAGCTTGGTTCAGACCGTCATGGAAACACCGCCGGTGCGCCTATTCGGAACAGGCGAAGGACTTGATCGCGATGGTCGCATTTCGTTGGCGGGTTTCGATCTTGCCAATCCTGTCGGGATCCCGGCGAGGGAACTCTGCAAGAGGTCGAACCCGGCACGTCATTCACGCAGATGGACACGCTTTTGGGGTACATCGACGTCCAAATTCCCTTGGACGACAAGTTCTGGACGGTGCGATTGGCGTTCTATCCGCAGCCCATCGCCGCCGATCCGGGTCGTCATGTGCTCCGATGCCCACCGGATTGAGACAATCGCGAAGAATGGCGCCGTCATTGATGGCGCTCCCGATTTCGCGCGTGGCGACGTGATGTATTGCCAGAAGGGCGCTGCCTCGGATGAATGCGCGCCGACGGATTTTTCGTGGATGGACTCCGCGTCCCATGCCTTCGTGACCACCCGCCCGGCATCCCCACATCGGTTGGACGCTTTGGTCGACCGAACGTCGTTGTCAGCCACGATCAACTATGACCTTGGCGAATTTGTGTTCTTCCCCGGTATCACGGACGCCGCCAGCGCAACCCCCGAAGCGTTGCTGAACGTCGTCACCCTGGCGCCCATCCACGGCAGGCAGGTCTTGGGGCCGGGACCGGGGGGCGGCGCGTTTTCAAGCGCCACCTTGACACTGATGCTGGGACACGAGGCTTCCCCATCGTGCGGCGGTCCGACGGAAGGTCCCGATGGCGGAACAGCCACGGGTGGATCGGGCGGCCAGGGTCCCTGACCGAACATCCACCTTGGGTATGGGGATGCCACCACCAGGCACAGCGGCCTGCCGACGGTCGCCCGCGACCACGCTGGCGTATCCTGTCCTGGCATGATCGACGCGATCCTCTTCGACAATGACGGCGTGTTGGTCGACACGGAGGGCTTGTATTTCGCCGCCACCCGGGATGTCTTGGCGGGCGTCGGGGTGACGTTGGACGAGGCGACCTACACCGAGCTCTTTTTGCGACAGGGGGGGGGGCCTGGCATCTGGCGGAAGCACGCGGGCTGTCCGCGAGGGCGATCGATGCCTTACGCGATGAACGTGACCGACAATACGTGGACCTAGTGGCCACGGGGAACAGGGCGATTCCCGGCGTGGCGGAGATTCTTCCCGCGCTGGCCAAACGCTTTCGACTGGCGCTGGTCACCAGTTCGGAACCCGAGCCGTTCGTTCGCACGCATGCGCGTACCGGATTGCTCGCCCACTTCGAATTCGCCTTGACCCGCGTGGATTACGTTCGCAGCAAGCCGGAACCGGAACCGTACCTGCGCGCGGTCGAACGCCTTGGCCTGCCGCCCGATCGCTGCATCGTCATCGAAGACTCGGAACGGGGCTTGCGCGCCGCGAAGGCGGCGGGACTGGTTTGCTGGGTCATTCCATCGACGTTCACCAGGCGAGAATCCTTCGTCGGGGCCGACATGATCCTGAACAGCTTGGCCGACGCTGCCGCCCGCCTGCTGGGTTGACGACGACACCAGCACCCTGAGGCCGAGGGCGCGGCGGCGGCAGTCGCACCAGGCCTGCCTACGCCGTACCCTTCGGCTATGTCTCCCATGTCTCGCCCGACCGCTCTCATCACCGGCGCATCCGCCGGCATTGGCCTCGCCTTCGCCGAGCACCTGGCCGGCGACGGTCACGACCTGATTGTGGTCGCTCGCCGACGCGACCGCTTGGAAGCTCTCGCGCGTCGTCTCACCGCCAACCACGACGTGAACGTCGACGTGTTGGTCGCCGATTTGACGACGGCCGCCGGTATCGACGCGGTGGCGGCCCGCGCCGCCGTGGCTCCCGTCGATCTCCTCGTCAACAACGCTGGCTTCGGCGGCTACCGACCCTTCGTCGATCTCGAACCGACCGTGGCGGACCAGCTGGTATCCGTTCATATTCGCGCCATCGTGCAAGTCACGCGCGCGGTGCTGCCTGGCATGGTGAAGCGCGAACGTGGCGGGATCGTCAACATCGCCTCGCTGCTCGCGTTTTCGGGATCGGCGCCAGCGGGCAACCTCCTGCCGTTTCGCGCCGTGTACGCGGGTGCAAAAGCGTTTCTTCTGACCTTCACGCAGGTCCTGGCCGCCGAGCTCGCGGCCACGAAGGTACGCGTGCAGGTTTGTCTACCCGGCCTGGTGAAGACCGAATTCCACGACGTGCAGGGGATCGACACCACCCGGATGCCCCCACGCATGGATCCGAACGACGTCGTGCGCGCATCGCTGGCGGCGTTGGCCACCGGCGAGATCGTCTGCGTGCCGGCGGTCGAAGACATCGCCGTCTTGCAGGCGATCGACGAGGCACAACGCGCGGTGTTGGCCGCCGCGACGAATCCGATCCTCGCCGCACGCTATCGATAGTCTGGCCGAGCGCGGCTCCGACTCGTCCTTGTCCGAGGTAGCCACCGGGGCTACCATGGTGTCATGAAGGTCGGAACCAAGCAGCTCAAGAATCAGCTCAGCCGTTATCTCTTGAAGGCCCAGGCGGGCGAAGTGGTTCACGTCACGACGCGTGGTCGCGTCATCGCCGAACTTCGAGGAATCAACGTAGAGGAAACGACCGATGACGAGCGGCTCCGGGAGCTCGACGCCGTAGGCTTGATAACCGCTGGTTCGGGAAAATTCCGCGACGTCAAACCCGTTCGCTTGAAGGGAAGTGCCCTCGCTTCCACGGCGATTCTTGAGGATCGAGGTTGATTCAGTATCTGGACTCGAGTGCCTTCGTAAAACGTTATGTCGGGGAGCCGGGATCGGCTGCGGTTCGTGCGTTGTTTCGGGGCCGACATCACCTCGCCATGGTTCGAGTCGGGCACGCCGAAGTGTTGGCTTCGCTTGCGCGTAGGTGTCGTGAAGGAAGTCTGACCTCGACCGCCCGTGATGACATTTTCTCGGACATTCGGGATGACCTTCAGGTGATGACGATTGTCGAGATCCGTCCTGCTCTGATGGCCCGCGTTTCGGCCCTCGTACCCAAGCAGCCCTTGCGTGGCTACGACGCCGTTCACATAGCGGCGGCGTTGGTCCTGCAGGACAAGGGAATTCCCGTACGGTTTTGGGTTGCCGACAGGACGTTGGCGGCAGCCGCTGTGGCGGAGGGCCTGCGAACCGTGGTTCCTGCTTGAATCGATTTACGCTTCCCCGCTCCATCGCAGGAAGGTCAGGTATTCACGACGCGTGCGCGGACCGTGCGTGCGCGGGCCGCGCGGAAAATGACCGGGATCGTCGCGGCGGGC
>JANOJB010000094.1:0-12493 GCA_031407985.1 Pseudomonadota bacterium
CGCCTGTGGCCGCTCCACCCGTGCCAGGCGATCCACCGGTGCCGGTACCGGTATCCACATTGGGGCCGATTGATTCGGCGGGAACGCAAGCTGCAATCGCGAAAAATGCCGGCGCGACGGCAGCGGTCAGCAGAACTCGACAGAGTTTCATTTGCGTTCTCACTTTCATGTGTGGGACCTCGATGAAGATATGGGTATCGAGGTCACACACCTTCTAACGGGAGACCGTACGCAGGCTGCGTTTCCGAGATCAGCGCGTGCCGCCGCGGTCGCAGGTTTCCCGCGTACTACCTATTCCCGCGAACGCCGCAACTGATCCCGCGAAGTTCCTTCTCCATTCGCACGACGGGAACCAAGATGCCGGTGGACGTCAGGCGCTCCGGTCCGCCGATCGGGCGAAATCCAGCGTGCAAATAGAACGAAACCGCGTTCAGGGACATCGCGCCGTGCAGGCGCACCTTGCCGCGCCTTGTCGCGCGCTGATCGATCTCGGCAAGCAACGCGCGTCCGACACCGCGCTGTTGGTGGCCGGCGTCGACGAACAGCGCGCGCAATCGATCGTCGGCAGGGTCGAACTGGGCAATCCCGACGACGCGTCCCTGCCACGTGGCGGCGACCGTTTCGAACGGCCCCTGTGCCTCCACGAAAAGGTTTCGCGCGTAGCTTGCGTGGACCGCGTCTCGTTGACGCTGATCATAGTGATCGCGGCATCCGTGATCGACCGCGCGTCGGACCAGACGCAAGACTTCCGGCACGTCCTCGAAACGAATCGCGCGCATCACCAGGGACTCCTGACGCATCGTCGTCGGGGTACGCGGCGCCTTCATGGGCCGATTGTGTCAGGCGGGACGAACCGGGACCACCTTGGTCGTCCGGCAACGTTGCGATCCGCCGATAGGTCCTCGTCGCGGCGTGCGGTGGTCGAGTCCGCCTTCAAGTGGTGATACATTTTGTCCACCGCATGGGCCTCGCCTTCGCGACCAGCGGCGATTCGACTTATCAGCGCTCGAGTGGCTTCCAAACGAGAGTCTCAAGACCATGAAGAAAACACCCGCCCCTAGACGTGCCCGCCCAACCGAGATGCGTTCCGAGTACCGTCTCGACTATGCGCGCGGGAAGCCGAATCGCTTCGCGGCGCAATTCGGCGCGGGTACGATCGCGATCACCCTCGACCCCGATGTTGCGGCGGTGTTCACCTCATCCAAGGCTGTCAACGCGCTCCTGCGTTCGGTGATTGCCGCCGTGCCGACGCGGCAGCGATCAGCAGGTTGACCTTCTGGACCGTTGACCGTCAAAACGGCGTACCAGGAATTTTACGCGGCCGCGGCATCCTGTGTTCTGGCCATCTCCCATTGCAGGACTCCCTGCACCAGTCTCGCGTCCATTCGGAACTCGCGCGCGATCTCGGCGAGACCGTCGCCGGCGGCAAACCGATTTGTCCGTTCATCGACGGGAGGAGGGATCGAAGTGGTCGAAAGGATTTTGTGAGGCGAACACAAAGGCCGTGCTTGGTAGTCTCGGGCCATGGCTAATAAGGTGCGGGTGATGCAGGTGAAGCCTGTGGAAGGCCTGACCCCAGATCTAGCGATGGAAGGAACTCTTTCGGTTGCGGTTGTCAAAGCAGACCATGCCCCCCTGATTAGGGGGGTCATGGACACTGTCAATCTAGCTGGCGCCGCCATTTCCGTGGCCAACCCCAAGGCAGGCCTGGCCGTTCAAACGGTGGCTGTTCTCGGCGGCTGGATTTGGAATTCGTGGAAGTTTGATCGCGTCAAGCCGGTACTTGAAAACGTGGTGGACCGAATCCACAAGATCGAGCACGACTACGTCCGCAGTGAAGCGTTCGCCGATGTCCTCTGGGATGCACTTAGGCGCCTCGGGGACCAACCCGACCCGACTCGAAGGGCGAGACTCCGCAACATCCTGCTGAACGTCATCGACAACCCGAAGGACCACACTGAGAACCGGCTATTCTTGCGTCTGGCAGACGAGCTGAGCGGCGGGGCACTCGAAGGGTTGAGTGTTGTTTCGCGACTTCAGGGTAAGGCAGAACACTCGGCCCAGATGGGGCGGGGTCGAAGCAGGCATCCGGACGTGCTGGAGGAACTGACCGCAGCGGCCCTCATCAAGAAAGACACCTACCTGATTCCGGACGACGAACCAGCCCTCAATTCTCGCGGAACGGAGTTTCTTCGCTACTGCAGCGAGGTTGGAACCCGATAGTCGCTGACGTAGCGAACGATCGAGTCCCGAAGGCGCGACAGAAATGGGGGAAGCCAAAGCACCCGGGAAGAGCAACGTGTCAGGAGCCAGCAGAACCTCACAGCCGCGCATACGAACGTATCAGGCGGTCGTGCTTGCAGTCTTCGTGTTGGGTTTTGTCCTGCGCGTGCCGACCTTCTTGCGGCCGCTGTTGTCCGACGATGAAGCCATCTATGCCACGACGGCCGACGCGCTCGGGCGCGGTGATCTGCTGTACCGCGACGTCGTCGATCACAAACCGCCGCTCATCTACCACGTCTATCAGGCCGGCTTCGCGGTGCTTGGGAATCACAACACGCATGGTGCCCATGGCTTGGTCATTCTGTCGGTGCTGTTGACGGCGGGATTCCTCTTCGCGATCAAGCAGCAGGAGGGACGTGGCCACTTCAACGACGCCGGCCTTTCCAAATTCATTGCTTTGGCGGCGGCGGGTCTGTTCTTGGTGTTCTCGACGACCTGGCACGACTACGACGCGCTTGCAGCGAATTGCGAACTGTTCCTGCTGACGCCGCAGGCGATCGCCGCGTGGCTGCTGTTGCGAGATTTTCGTGGACCGTCTCGCGGCCCGCGGGGATGGGCGACCCATCTGGCCGTGGGAGCGCTGATTGGAACGTCCGCCTTGTTCAAGTACCAAGGCCTCACGTTCCTGGGTACTTCGATTGGCATGCTGATCTGGGGGGTGATTCTGGGACGTGCGTCCTGGTCGTGGGCCGTGACCATGGCGCTTTGCCATGCGGCCGGCGCCTTGGTGCCGCCCGCGGTCTACCTTTTATGGTGCGCAACCGCCGGCAACGCGGAGGCCGCGCTCTATTGGTTCAAGTTTAACTTCTCATACGTCGACGCTGGGTTGACGGGAATCGCGGCGGTCGCGCGTGGATTGCGCCGCACACTGCTGGTCGGTGGATCGGCTTTGGTGCCGTATGCCCTGGGTGTTGCGTCCGCGGTCGCCGCGGCGTCGGGCGTGGTTCGCGTGATTCGTCGTCGGCTGCGTGGCGCGCCTGCGTCCGATACCAACGATACCGACGATTCCGACGACACAAACGTGCCTTCACCGTCGGTCGTATTCGGCCTGCTGTGGCTGCTGACGTCCGCCGTTGCCGTGACAGCCGGAGGTCGCTTCTTCGGGCACTACTTCCACCTGATCTTGGCGCCCCTGTGCCTGCTGGCCGCGCCCGCATTCTGCCGGTTCTGGCGCGAGGGCTGGTCCTACCGGGCGCCGTTGGTCGCGCTGTGCGCACTGCCGGCGTTGCTTTTCTTCGCGCTGGCGACATTTGCCAGACCCCTCGCCGCCGCGATGGACGAACGTGAACCGCGCTACGACGATGTCGCTGCCCGCATCGCCGGCCTCACCACGGTCGATGAACGGATCTTCGTCTGGGGAAACTCTCCGCAGTTGTACGTTCTGGCGCGTCGCCCAATGGGCGCCCGGTTCTCGTTCTGCAACTACATGACCGGCGAAAGTCCCGGCACACCCACCGAGACCGGCCAGCGGAACGCAGACTCCAGCCAATTGTCGGCGGCATGGGACATGTTGTTCGCCGACCTCGAACGACGCCGGCCCGCGCTGTTCGTCGACGCCGCGGCGGCCGGCTGGGACGGCTACGGAAAATATCCGTTGGCGCGATACCCGCGCCTGCGCGCGTACGTTGACCGCAACTATCAGCCGGTGGATGTCCGCGCGGGCGTCGTCTTGTACCGGCGGTCGCCGGAGCGACTGCGACAGCCTTAACCGTCGTACCAGCAGGGTCACCCGGGGAGATCCGCTCTGCGCATGGTAACTTTCCCACGTGGCGAGCGCGGTTGGACAAGCACAACTCACCCCAGTGGAGTTTCTGGCCTGGGAGCGTGCACAGACGGATCGGCACGAGTACTTTCGTGGAGAGGTTTTCGCGATGGCTGGAGGCAGCCCGCGACACAATGCCCTCTGCTCGACCGTGAACGCAGCACTGCACGGAGCGCTGACCGGCAAAGGCTGCCACGTGTTCTCCTCCGACCAGAGAATCGGCGCCAGCGCGGGAGAACGTTACGTCTATGCGGACATTACGGTCGTGTGCGGGTCGGTTGTGCTTGATCCCGGCACCAAGGACGTGCTGGCGAACCCTGGGATCATCGTCGAGGTGTTGTCCAAGTCGACCGAACCCTACGATCGGGGATTGAAGTGGGAGGGATACCAGCGGATCTCCTCGCTGTCCGACTATGTCCTGGTCTCGCAGGCGGAACCCCGCATCGAGCATTTTCGACGTGAGCCCGATGGTGTCTGGACGTACCGCGCCGCGGGCGCGGGTGATCGTGTGACGCTGGCCAACGGAGCCGTCTTGGATGTCGACGCCGTGTTTGCTGGGGCATTCGAGATTTCGGGAGAGTAGCGTTCAAGATCCCGATCGGCGGCCGCGGTAGAGGTAGACCGCCGTGGCCACGATGGCCACCGGGACAACGTGGGTCAGGTGGTAGATCAACGCGTACGAAACGGCGACGTCGCGAGGCGTGCCGCACATGACCAGCGCCATCGTGGCCCCCGCTTCAAATGTCCCAAAATTTCCGGGCAGCGTCGGAATGACGATGGCGGCGTTGATGCCCACCAGGGTTAGCAGGGCCGTGCGGAAGCTGGGTTCGATGTGGAAGGCCCCCTGAAACAGCACCAGCATCACCAGCTCGCTGGCCCATCCAAGCAGCGACAAGGCCGCCATGGCCGCCACCCGCCGAGGTGTGGATGCCTGCAATCCCGACGACAGCGCGTGCTGAACGCGCGGCCATCGCGAAAATCGCGGCACGATGAAGTGACCAGCGGCAAGGGCCGCCACATAGGCCGCCACGGCCAGTCCCGACAGTCCAAGCCACAACATCCCGAGGTTGGTCACCAGCGCTGCAACGAAGACCAGGGCGGCGAGGGCCAGCCCTTCGGCGCCGCGCTCTGCCCACGCGGAAACGTAGTCGACCGCAAGTTGGCCTTGTCTCGGTTGGCCCTCGAGCGGTGGGCCTTCGTTTGGTCGTAGGCGTGCCGCGCGAACCAGATCTCCGCTGCCGAACCCAATCGCCACGTTGGCCAACAGGCCCTCGATGGTCGCGGCCAGCACTTGCCGGAAGGGCGGTGGATTCGCCAGGGCCACGCGCCAGCGCGCCGCCTTCAACGGCAGGAACACGGCAAGGTTCAGCAGGATCGATCCCATGACCGCCCACGGGGCGTCTCCCGACAGCCGAACCGTCCAGGGTTTCTCGCGCCACAAGACAAATCCCAGCAGGCACAACGGAAGCCAACGCAGGGCGGTGCGGCCCAGGCGAGCCGCGTCCGCGCGTCCGATCACGCGCGGTCCAGCGTCAGAAAGGTGAACCCGTCGGCACGCAGCCGTTCGATCATCCGCGGCAAGGCGGAAAGCATGGGCTCGATATCGGGGCACTCTTCGTCGCCTCGGCCGTCATGCAGCAACAGCACCATGCGCGCGCGTGCGAAACGCGTCGCCCGTCTCACCAGGACCTCGGGATCCGGTCGATCGGTGTCCCAGATGCCGCGGCTCCACGCCCAAACATGACAGCCCAGCTTTCGCGCCGCCGCCAACGTGGCCCTGCTCTTCATGCCATGAGGTGGGCGGTAAAGACGCGCGGGCGTCACCCCCAGGGCCGACAGCTCTGCTATCGCGGTCGACAGCTCGCGTTCGACGGATGCCTGACTGTCGTGGTGGACCTTCTTGTGGGTGACTCCGTGAATCGCCACGGTGTGGCCTTGCGCGACCAACAGGCGCAGAACATCGGGATGGCGGCGGGCGTTGGCAGCCAGTACGAAGAACGTCGCCTTGACGTGATGGCGTCCCAGAATCGCGGCCACGCGCCCGGTGCCCGCGCTCGGCCCGTCGTCAAAGGTGATCGCGCAGGCGCGCTCCGCTGTCCTAGGAAGTCGCCAGTGAACGCGACCAAGCGGATCGAACGCCGGGATTTCCCTGAATGCGACGAATCCACCCACCAGTGCCGCCGTCACCAGAATCGCGGCCTTTTCCCACGGGGCAAATGCCGGCAGCCCCAGCACCAGCGCGACGCCCGCGACGATCGCCAGCAGGACGAGTCCGCGCCTGACCCACGCACCGGCCTTGGCCCCCATGGTTACGCTGCGGCCTTCATTTCGCCGCCTTCATGCCGCCGCCTTCGGGCGCCAGCCCGGCACCCGCGCGGCCGGCTGGGCGACGCGATGGAAGACGTCGAGAATTCGACCCGCGATCGCCGCCCAATCGAATGCTTCGGCGATGGCGCGCCCGTGCGCGATGCGATCGCTCTGGTCTTGCCCCACTGTGTCGATCACGACGTCGGCGAAGGCCTCGGCGCTGTTGTCCTTGGCCATGATCACGTTCGACCAATGCTCGCCCGCCCGATCGGTGCCGAAGGCGGGAAGCGCCACGACGGGCAAGCCCGCGGCAAATGCCTCCAGCACCATGATCGAAAATCCCACCGCCCGCGCCGGAAGCAGGAAGACCGAGGACGAGGCGAGGAGTTCCGGACGCTGATCGTAGACGGCACCAAGAAATGTGACGCGCCCCCGGAACTGCGGCGGCACCCGCGCCTGCAGGCCATGGCGCATGGGCCCGTCGCCCGCCATCAGCAGACGCACGTCCGGCAACGACGTGGCGATCTTGGTAAAGGCCTCGATTGCCACGTCGGGGCCGTTTCGTTCCTCGAGGCGGCCGAGATAGACGAGGTTTCGCATCCCGGGCCGAAAGTATCGGGGGGTGGGTTCCGCCCGCCAGTACGCCGCGTCGATCCCATTCGGGATGATGGTCGACGGGAAGTGCGCATAGCGACCCATCGATTGTGCCGTCGCCTCGGAAACCGCGATGACGGCGGCGGCCCGACGAAAAACCCATCGGTAGTAGCCGGCGATCCGGTGTCGCCAGCGTGCATCCGGAAAACACGAGTGCAACGTCAACACCTTGGGTCCACGAAACATCGACAGTGCCAAGAACGCCAGGCCAAAGTCACAGGGCCCGTGGATGTTCAGCAGATCGAACTGCCCCTTGCGGAGAGCGCGGTGGAAGTTGTAGGCCGCGCGTGGACCGATCGTGGTTTGGGTGAAGGTTCCCCCGCTGCGGAAGGTCAGGGCGCGGCCGACACGAATCACGCCCCGCTCGGCGTCCTCGGGCCCAGGCGCAGCCGATGGGGTTGGGCGTCCGGTCAGAATCGTGACCTCCACACCTTGACGGCCGAGGAAGTTACGCAGGTGGCGGACGTGCTCTTGAATGCCTCCCAGGCTGGGGAAGTAGCTCTCGGCTACGATACCGACGCGAAGCGGGCGCATGGGCGACGTGTTTGTCATCTTGGTGCGGCCGCCGGCGTCCGGTGCGTGTAGATCTCAAGGTCGCCCGCCGCGAAGACCAGATGATACCGCTCGGGGATCAGGGGCCGTGCTTCGGGTGGCATGGCCCACGTCAGCACGTGACTGAAACGGGGCTCTGCTTCCTGCCAGAAGGCGTTCCACAGGTCGCGCCAGGCGCTGGTGCACGCCGCGTCGATCGGGAACCGGCGCAGCAGCTTGCACACCTGTGCCGGGGTACCGGATAGCTCGGCGAAACGGTCGAGGGCAGGGGGGATGAGGGCGCGCGGCGGAAAGTCGCGGTACGTAATCGGATAGGAACGCTCCACCGCGAACACCAACGGCGCGGAGGCGTTCTTCGCGATCGTGTAGTAGGCCCAGGCGTGCGTCAGGCTGGCGGTGAAATCGCTGGTCTTGCTTTGCTGAAACAGCAACGGAAGCAAGGTGGCCCGCGCGGGCACGGCGTCCATCCCCGCGGTGAATGCGGCCCGGTCGCGATCCAATCTCGCGTAGTCGATGCCCAGGACCGCGGAAAATGACAAGGCGCATGCGACCAGCACTATCGCGACCGGTCGCGGCAGCGTGGTGGGAACCCGCAGGACAAGTCCCGCCCACAGGAACGGAACCAGCCTGCAGTTCAGGTAGTTCCAGTTGCTCAGCATCACGGGCAAGGCGACGTAGGCGGCCGCGAGAATCGCCATCGCCGGCGTTGAAAGAAAGGGGCGGGGCCGACGTTCGTCCGCGCGTGTTTTCCAAAACACGTACGGCAACAGCAGCGCGGGGACGATGGTCATGCTTCCCCAGCGCGTCAACGCGCCGGACACATCGGTCCAGAGATGGGCGACAATCTCCCACGGATTGAGATACGAAAACGTGAACGTCCAGGCGGTGGCATGCTCGGCCTTGACCATGTGCTGCTGCGCGGCGACAAGCGACAGCAACCCGGCTGGTAGGAGCGGCAACAAGAGCGCGAGGGTGGCGGTCGTTCGTGCGGGCCAGGTGGGGCGGGTGACGGCGTGCAGGGCGCAGAGCGCGCCCACGACCGCAAGCGGAAACGGGTGCGCGTACCAGAGCACGCCTGAAAGGGCGGTGATGCCCAGACCACGTGTCAGCGTCGGGCGCTCGCGTTGCCGATCGAGGACCGTCAGCAGAATCAGCGACAGCGCGAACGCGAACGAAAAGTTCAAAAATCCCATGGAGACGGAGAAGCCGTGCACCAGAGGCCAGACGAAACAGGTCGCGGCCAGCAGACCGCGGCGGCCAGAGAAGCGAAGCACGAACATCGGAAGGGCGACGGCGTTCGTGGCCAGCACGATGGCGGTGAAGACACGCGCCGCGCCGAACAGTCCGTGGCCACCCACCAGGTACAGCCACAGCGTCAGCAGGGAATTCGATTTGAAGAGTCCGTTGAAGACGAACTGAGGATAGAGGTCGGGGTGCGCGACGATGTGTGCCGTGGCCACGTGATTCGGCAGGTCCTGCAAAGGTGGAAGATCCACCAGCAGCAGTGGCCACGCGGCCAGGGCGAACAAGACCAGCGCCACGAGCGCGATCGCCGGGCCGTCGGGTATCCCGGCGAACCAACCCGCGGTGGGCGGCGGCCCTGGTATCGATGCGGCGTGGCTCACAACGGCTTCACCCTTCGAACGAGCGCCGCGCTGATATAACCTGCGCCACCCGGCGTTTCGAGATGCGGATCGATCACGACAGGCGCGAACACACTCAAAACGATGGGACCTTCCCGTTCGGCATCGTGCTGGCCGCTGCCGCCGTTTTTCTCCTCGCGCTCTTTCCTCTGCTTCCCTATCGGACCTTCGATCCGGACGAGTTCGAGCATGCGCACGCGGCCTGGAGCGTCTTTCGGGGAATGCTCCCCTACCGGGACTTTTTCGAGCATCACACGCCCTGGTACTACTACGTGCTGCGTCCGTTGTTCAATTGGTTCCAGGTCGACACCTCGTTTGACAGCGCGCGGCACTTTCTTGTCCTCGGCCGCGTCGTGTCGATGGTTCCCACGCTGCTGTCGGCCATCATCGTCACGCGCATCGGGCGCTTTTGGCAGGGAGGCAATGAGGGTCGCAAACTGGGCCTCCTGGCGGGACTCTTCGTCGTCAGTCAGCCGTTCTTTCTTCAAAAGGCCATCGAAATCCGCCCCGATGTCTTTGCCCTGCCGTTCTTTCTCGGCTGCCTGTGGTTTCTTCTGCGCGGGATCGCGGGCCAGGTGGATGCGACGGTCAAGCGTGGTTGGTGGTGGTTTCCGGCGGCGGGGCTCAGTCTGGGAGCCGCCATCATGTTTACCCAGAAGATGCTTTTCGTTCTCCCGGGGACCCTCGCGGGCCTCGGCATCTGGTCGTTGTGCGCCGGGAACAAGGCTCGGATCCTTTCCCGAGGCCTGCTGACCTTCATTTTTCTCGTCGGTACTTGCGTCCCCGCCGCGCTCACTTGGGCCGCGTTTGCGCTTCACGATGGCGGCGGTGTTTTCATCGCCAACAACTTTCTCCTCAACGCCCGGTGGAAAGAGACGCCGACACACCAGTTCCGCAAGCTGCTGATGACCAGCGGGCCCATTCTGGGCTTGTCTCTCGTGGGCGCGGCCGTTTCGCTGATGCGTTTTTCCCGCTCGGACCACCGTTGGCACCAGGGCCAGCTGCTGCTTTGCACCTTGGGCGGGCTCTTCGCGGGGGTCCTCGTCATCCCTTCGGCGCACAGGCAGTACTATCTGCTGCCCTTGGTGATCGCGTGCCTGTTCGCCGCCAAGGGGCTGCTGTTTCTCATCGAACGCTTTCAAGAGCGTGCGCGCGCCAGGCTTGTGCTGGTCGCCTTGACTCTCCTGGCGATCCTGCCTGGCATCGCCGTGGGCGACGCTTTCCTCTCGCGAAACGACGGTCAACTGGCGGTTTTGCGCCAGGTCTTCGAGCGCACCAAGGCGACGGATCTGGTGATGGATGGCTGGAAAGGGACCGGCGTGTTTCGCCCACACGCGTTCTATTACTTCTTCCTTCACGAGGAGACCGTGGCCATGTTGCCCGCCCCACGGGTTGAGGCCTACCTGGACGCGCTGGAGAGCGGCGCGATCCGGCCGAGACTGATCGCGATGGACGAAAACCTGGCGTCGCTGGGGCCGCGATTCCTGCGGTTCGTCGCGGAGCGGTACGTGAGCGCCGACGGTTTCCTCCACTTTCCAAAGTGAGGCGCGGCTAGGGGCGTCAGAAATAGAACGAGCACCGCAGTCGCACGCTGTACATCTCGTCGTCGTACGAAAGAGGTTCCGCCGTGTCCCAATGACCGCGGGCGTAGCCACCGACCAGCTTGACGTAAAATTGTTTGAGGGCGACGTACTGGACGGAAGCGAAGTTCTGCATCTGCCAGTAGTTGTCCACGGTGCCATTCGAAAAGACGTCATTCTGGTCAACGTAGTGGGTGTAAAGGGTGCCCACGCCGAAGATGACGGGGTGTTTGGGATTCCCGTTGGAGACGTTGGCGAATCCGCCATAGCTGGTCCGTGTCAGGCTGCCCTTGGCGTCGAAGTTCCCATCAGCGGCGATGCTCCAGATGGTCCCCTGCGCGGCATTCAGCCCGAACTCGATGTGGGGAAGGAAGACGAACTGGATCGCGCCGCCAATGCCCTTTGACGTCTTGTTGGTCCTGTCGTCCGCCTGCTGAGCGGTCAAGCGCTGGTACTCCGTGGCGGCCTTCAGCTTGAGCCAACCCAGGTCCAGAATCGCCACCGGTCGCGTCGAGAGCACCGGGGAAGAGCCAATGCTTCCCACCGTGCTCAGGATTTCGAAGCGGAGGTACCGCGTCGGGTAGTAGTGGAACGCCACGTTGCCCGCGGCACCCGCCGGCCGGAATTGGTTGTCCGTGACGCCGTAGAAAACCGGGTTGTACTTGTCCCCGTCGCCGTAGGCGCCCTTGCGTTCGAAGGTATTCTGGTCGAGCCCCATGCCCAGGTGAAAGACCTCCCAGCCCTCGTAGCGGCCGATCGTCAAATCCCACTTGTGCCACTTGCCGATGCGCAGCCACAGATCGTCGGTGTCGGCGCCGCCCACGTCGCTGCGGGTGATGGTCTGGTCCTCGGTGGCGACCAGCTCGGCTTGGCCCTGGATGAACCAGCCGTCCCCAAGTGAGTAGGTGGGCGTCACGCGCAACAGAAGGCGCGCTTGCTGTTTCCAGTAGGCGATTCTGTTCTGATCGATGCTTGGATTCGTGCCCCAGGGGAGAAATTTCTGGTACGCGGTATCCACCCAACCCCAGCCGGACAGCCCGATCACGAAACGCGAACCATCGGTCGTCGCGGGCATGTAGGGCCACTGCAATCCGTGGAACGTCAGCCAGAGCGAGCCGAACGGGATCCCTCGGGTCTGTGGCTGCGGATAGGCCGATCCGGGCAACCGCTGGACGCCGATCTCGGTGATGGCGTTTGGATCCGGGGCAACGCTGTCGACCGGCGCGGTGGTTCCGCCCTGGGGTTGGACCGGCGTGACCGTCGCCGGTGATGGCGCTTGCACCCCGGCCGGCTCGACCTTGACGTCCGCCAAAACCTTCGCCGACGAACCGAGAAAAATCAGGACAGCTAGAGCAACGGGGCGACGTGTTCTCATCAGATCTATTCCAATCAACATGGCAACGTTCGTTTCGGAACCGGGCCTAGTAGTTGCTGCTGTTCTTCGCGTAACCCTGGACGTTCACAGTCGCCGGCGGCAGGAACGTCGTGGAATTGCCACCAACCAGGATGTTGATGGGACCGTCCTCCACCACCCACTTGCCCGTGGTCGCCGGGGGCGCGTCCGGTTGGAAGTAGTCGAGGTCCTTCAGACGGACCGGAATCACGACCTGCTTTTTCTCGCCGGGGCCGAGGTGAACGCGGGTGAAGCCCTTCAGTTCCTTGATGGTGGTCCGCCGCGCGGCCTTGCTGTTGGGGAAGGACACGAACAGCAA
>JANOJB010000107.1:0-4861 GCA_031407985.1 Pseudomonadota bacterium
CGGTCGTGAAATTAACAACGTTGCTGTTCGATGCGGGCGGAACGCTGGTCTTTCCCAGCTTTCGCCGCATCGTGGACGAACTGGGTCCCGACGGCGTCGGGTTGGACCTGGCGGTTCTGGCGCGCGCCGACGCGACGGTGCGCCACGGTCTGGACCGTCCCGAGATCATCGCCGCCACCAACGACGATCAACGATTTCGGCGCTACCTGCACGCGCTGGGACGCGCCGCCGGCATCCAGGAGATCCCGGAGGCCGTCCTCGGTCGCCTGCAGGCCTATCACGACGTCCACAATCTGTGGGAAGACGTGCCCGCCGACGTGCCTGGCGCGCTCCGGCTGTTGCGCGCGCACTTTCGCCTGGGCGTGGTCTCCAACGCCAACGGCACCGTCCGCGCCAAACTGGAACGCATCGGTCTGGCGGATTTCTTCGAGACCATCGTTGACTCCCACGAGGAGGGGGTGGAGAAGCCCGATCCCCGCCTGTTCACCGTCGGCCTTCAGCGCATGAAGGCGCGCCCCGAGGAGACCGCCTACATCGGAGATCTGTTTCACGTCGACATCGTCGGAGCCCGGGCGGCGGGCCTACGCGCTTTTCTTCTGGATCCGCACGATCTGTACGCGAACCTCTCGGTGGAACGGATTCGAAGCCTGGGCGATCTGGCCAGCGTCCTGAACCCGACCTGAGGGACGCCGACTGACCTCCGACGCCCCGCGCCAGAGTTGTGAGCCGGTTTTCGACCGTGGCACACTTAGGGCTCGAAGGTCGATGAAGGTCCCGCGTCCCATCGAAGGTGCCCCCCGTCTTGTCGGCCCCGGCGAGAGCGGCTCGCCGTTGGACGAGGTCTACCGACGATACTGCCGGTACGTGGCGGCGGTAATCCTGCGCCTGGGCGGGCGGGAGGGCGAGGTCGAGGATCTGGTGCAGGACGTGTTTGTCGAGGCCGCGCGGGGCATCAAGCATCTGCGGCAACCCGACGCCATCAAAGGTTGGCTGGCGACCATCGCGGTGCGCACGACCCGCCGCAGTTTGCGGATGCGAAAGTTGCGCGGGTTTCTGGGCATCGACGCCGGCGCGGACTACGAAGACCTGGCGGCCCCGGGTGCGTCGCCGCCCGACAAATTGCTGCTGGCCGCCGTGTACCGGGTGCTGGATCAGATGCCTGTCGAGGATCGGCTGGCGTTCGGCCTGCACCACATCGAAGGCGAGAAGCTGGAGACGGTGGCCCACCTGTGCGGTTGCTCCTGCGCGACCGCCAAACGCCGCATCGCGCGCGCGCAGCAGGTCATTGAGGAGAGGCTCGGATGACTGAATCGGAACATCTCTTCGTGCGTATCAACCGCGCAGCGACCTCGATTGACCCGGGTCTCACCGATCGCGACGTCGAGCGCTTGCTCATGCGAAGCCACGGCAAGGCACGCCGGCGGGTGTTCAGGCGCGTGGGTCTGGCCGCGATCACCGTCGGCCTGGGGGCGCTGATGGTGGTACGGCTGGGTACAACGGATGTGCGCGGGACACGCGAGGTGGCCGACGGCAAGACGCCCGCGCCCGTGTCTCGGGCACGTCCCGGGGCGGGACAACTGAAGCTTGCGGATGGCTCCACGGTGATCCCGCTGGACGCCGAAACGCAGCTGAAGGCCGTCGAGAATTCCGAACGGCGGGTGACGATCGAGCTCGGGCGTGGGCGCGGCCGGTTCGATGTCGTGCCCATGACCGCGCGGTCGTTCGAGGTTCACGCGGGCGACGTGACGATCGCTGTCGTGGGAACCGTATTCACGGTGGAACGGGTGGCCGACCGTGTAGGCGTCTCCGTGGAACGGGGATCGGTGCGGGTCAACTGGGGGATGGGGCAGCGACAATTGAATGGTGGCGAGAACGGTTGGTTTCCGCCCCTGCAGGTCAAATCGGGCGCGACATCGGCCGAGAATCTGTTGGCGGCCGCCGACGCGGCACGACTGGCGGGCCGTCCCCAGGATGGCGTGATGCTGCTGCGACGTCTGCTGCGCGAACACGGCGCGGATCCACGGGCGCCCCTGGCGGCGTTCACGTTGGGGCGTGTCCTGATGATGGAGATCGATCGCCCGCGCGAAGCGGCGGCGGCATTCGCGGACGCAGGCGCGCGGGCGCCCCGTGGTCCGTTTGCCGAGGATGCCTTGGCCCGCGAAGTGGAAGCTTGGTCCCGGGCGGGGGACGCGGTTCGTGCGGGGGCGCGGGCGCGTGAATACCTGCGCCGTTTCCCGAACGGTCGCCGTGCCGACGCCGTCAGGACGTTTGGCGGAATAGAGTGACGGGGGCCGACCCGGCGCGGAAGATCCTGGTGGTGCTGGGAATGGCCGCCCTGGCCTTCGCGGCTCGCACCGCGCCTGCCCTGGCCGACGATGCCGCGCCGCCGGCGGAACCGCCGACCGATCACCCTGGCGAACCGCGCGTCGTACTCGACATGTCCGCCTGCCCGCCGGATACCGCAACCGCCGTCCTGCGCATCCTTGCGATCGAGATCGGGGATGTACTGGTCGAGCCCAGGCAGCCAGTCTCCAGCAACGACGATCGCCTGTCGTATGCCTGCGACGGCAACCTGATCCGAATCACGGCGGATGGTTCCCGCCCCGCCGCGCGTTTCGAGCGCACGCTATCGCTATCCGATTTTCCGGCCGACGCGGCACCCCGGGCGCTGGCGCTGGCGGGAATAGAGGCCATCGCGACGCTGAGCCCCACCGTACGCCGCCATATCCAGGCCCGCGCCCGCCCGATCGCGAAGGCCAAGGCTCTGCCCTCGGCCACCTCCACCGTTGAAACGCCCCCGCCGCCCGTCGTCGTCTTGTACGACGCGCCGTCCCCTCCTGCTACGCCCGATTCGTCGTCGACGATCACGTTGTCGGCGATCTGGCGCCGCTTCCCGACGGCGCAGGGCATCTCCGCGTGGGGGGGACGCGTCGCCGTCGATCGACCTATCGGCATGCGTTTCAACCTGGCTCTGGATTTGGACGTCGTCGCTGGCGACCGGCAACTGCCCGCCGGTGAAGTCGCGGGCGTCCTGATCTCGGGAGGCGCGTCCTTTGGCCTGCGCGGACAATGGCCCCACGTCGCCTACAACCTGGCCGTGGGTGCGCGCGGCGGGGTTGCGCGCCTGGTGGGACATCCGCGGGATGCCGCCAGCGTGGCGGGATCGAGCGCGATCCTTCCCTGGGCGGGACCGATGCTTTCCGGACGCATTCTTGCGGGCCGGGGCCGCCTGTTTGCGGGCGCCACGATGGAAATCGGCATGGCGTTTCTTGAAGCCAAAGGTACGGCCAATGGCGACACAGTCATGGCCATACGCGGCGTCTGGGTATCCCTGGGCCTCGGAGCCGGAATTCGACTGTGACCGTGAGCCGGTTTTTCGCGACCTGCCACTCAGGGGCATGACCAAC
The DNA here is from genome assembly GCA_031407985.1 of Pseudomonadota bacterium. Taxonomy (GTDB): domain Bacteria; phylum Myxococcota_A; class Polyangia; order Fen-1088; family Fen-1088; genus FEN-1088. The sequence continues at coordinate 3,408 of JANOJB010000107.1, forward strand.
ATTCGTCCCCTCGGAAGCGCGCTTTTGACCCTGGTAATTGTGCAGGCCTGCGGCTCGTCCGCCCCACTGCTGAATGCGCGCGACGGTTCGACCGGCGGCACGACCAGTGGCGGCGACGGCGGTTACGATGGCCCCACCCTGGGTGTCGACGGATCCGGCAAGATTCCGATTGGGTCGGCGGCGTGCAGCGACGGCATCGACAACGACAACGATGGCAAGATCGACTACGACGATCCCGAATGCGTCGGCCCGTTGGACAACGACGAGGGCTCGTTCGCGACGGGAATTCCGGGCGACAACATCGACGCGTGCAAGCAGGACTGCTTCTTCGACGGTAATTCGGGCATGGGCGACGACGGATGCCTGTGGCAGCTGAAGTGCGATCCCGCCAACAGCGGCGCGACCGCCGAAAAAAAATGCGAATACGATGCCCAGTACGCGACGCAACACGCCGCCGAATGTTCGGTCAGCACATCGCAGGGACAGGCTTGCGTCGACTTCTGCCAGAAACTGACGCCGAACGGGTGCGACTGCTTCGGCTGCTGCGTGGTCCCCGGTGCGCTCACCCCGATTCGACTGGCCGCCACGTGTACGGCGGACAAGTTCGGCGATCCCACCGCCTGCCCCGCCTGTACGCAGGTCACCGCCTGCAACAACGTCTGTGACCGCTGCGAAATCTGCATCGGCAAGCCAACCCTGCCGGCCGACTGCTATGGGTCGGATGCTGGTATCCCCGACGCTGGCACGCCCCCACCGCCCACCTGTCCGGGCACCATCGTTTCGTGTGGCCCTGGCGGCCAGGTATTGCCCGCCAACTGCCCGTCGGGGACCGGCTGCGTGACGGGCTGCTGCATCCCGATCATCCAATAACCCACGGGTTGGTGCCGGCCTCCGCCGCATCGATGCCGGCACCGCTGCCCGAGGCAGGCCGTGGGTGATACGCTCGGATTCCATGGCACACCCGTCGATTTCCGAACTGGCCGGAAAGCCGGCGCCGCGATCATTGCTGGTCGACGTCCCCCAGTTGGTGGCCGCGTACCACTCCGTCACGCCGGATCCCGACGACAAGACCCAACGGGTCGCTTTCGGCACCTCCGGTCACCGCGGATCATCGCTGGACGGTGCATTCAACGAGACGCACATCCTGGCGATGACGCAGGCGATCGTTATCTACCGGCAGAGGCACGGCATCGATGGACCGCTGTTTCTGGGCAAGGACACACACGCGCTGTCCGGACCGGCCCTGGAAACCGCGCTGGAGGTGCTGGCCGCCAACGGCATTGAAACGCGTATCGACGCCGGCCCGAACGACGACGCGGGTTACACGCCGACGCCGGCGATCTCGCACGCGATCCTGAAACACAACCGCGGCAGATCCGAGCACCGGGCCGACGGCATCGTGATCACGCCGTCGCACAATCCGCCGCGCGACGGTGGCTTCAAGTACAACCCGC
>JANOJB010000211.1:0-10833 GCA_031407985.1 Pseudomonadota bacterium
GTGGGCGGCCTTGCCGCCGTGGCGCAAGGAGCGCCAATCACCACGCATGACGTCGACATCGTTCCCAGGCGTACACCCGACAACGTCGAACGCTTGCTGGCGTTTCTGACGTCGATCGATGCCAGATACCGGGGGCGCAAGGAGGTGTTGCGTCCGACACCCGCCGCGTTGTTGGGCGTCGGACGTTCGTTGCTGATGACCGATCTCGGACCCTTGGATGTCCTTGGCGCCATAGAAGAAGGCCGCACGTTCGAGGATCTCGTCCCGCAGGCGATTGAGATAAACGTCGCCGCACAACGGATCCGCGTGCTGCCTCTTTCGATGTTGGCGGAACTCAAGAGACGATCCACGCACCCGAAGGACCGCTACACGCTTGCGATTCTGGAGGAGACTCTGCGACAGCAGAATCCCGTCTGACACCGGGAATCCGACATGGGCGCATTTTCCCCGACACCGTGGTAAGTCCATTGGGTCATGGCCAAGCGGATCGGCGTGATTCTCTCAGGCTGCGGACAGCGCGACGGCAGTAACGTCAGCGAGGCCGTGCTGGCGCTGCTGATCGTCGAACGGGCGGGAGCAATCGCCGTATGCGCGGCACCGGATGTCGCTCAACCAACGGTGATCGACCACCTGGCAGGCGGACCGATGGACGGCACGCGAAACGCGCGTATCGAAGCGGCGCGGATCGCGGGCACCAGCGTGTTGCCGCTTGCTGATCTAGACGCCAACGCCATCGACGCGCTGTTGATCCCGGGTGGCGATGGGGTGGCGACGATCCTGTCGGACTACGCGACCAAACACGAGCTTTGCCAGGTCCATCCCGACGTCGTCCGCCTTATGCGCGCGATGTTACAGACGCATCGCCCGATGGGCTTCGTGGGACTGTCCGCGTTGCTGGCCGCACGGGTTTTGGGTCCCATGGCTGGCGTACGCGTGACTGTCGGATCGAAAGGAATTCCGGCCGCCAAACACGCTGCGGTCATGGGAGCGGATGTGCGGCCGTGTGTCGAGGACGACGTCATCGTTGATCAGAAGGCGCGGGTGTACACAACGCCCGGGTTCCTGTTTCCCGAGGCGCGGCTCCTGGGCGTCGCCCGCGCCCTCGATCGGCTGGTTCGTTCGGTGGTCGGAGAGGCCAGGGATCACAGTCCCGCGCCAGGATTGGCCTCACCATCGGGCCAACCCCCGAGAATCCGGGCAGCGATTTCGCCGATCTCGCCGGCGCCTTCCCGACCACCGGTGGATCATCGCGCGGGACGCGGCCCCGACCTTCCCATTGTTCGGCGCGCGGGCACCAACACCGCCGCGAAGAAGCCGCCGGGCGGGGCGCCTAGGCGTGCTTGATCGATCGGGTCTTTAGCATCGGACCGGTCATCGCGAACGAAAGCATTTGGCGATCGACGTCTCCTTCGATCTCGACGCGAACGCCATCGACCAATGTCACGTCGCTTTCGGCCCCCAACGATGCCCGGTCGAGAACGTAGCTGGCACCGTCGTCGGTGACGAGCTGCCAATGTCCTCCCTCTAGATCGCTCCTGCGCAGGGTTCCGCGGTACTTGGCCATGCGCCCAGCATAGCCTCAGTTTGCGTCCGTGGGAACTATCCGAACGGGGACGATTCCGGCCCTGAGCATGCCCAGACGACGAGCGGCGGCCTCGGACAGATCGATGATTTTCTTGCCCCCCGCGCAGCGATCGTTGATCCGCACCGAAACCGAGCGCGGTTCGATCCGCCCCGAAACCGAGCGCGATTCGTCGTCGAGACGCGTTACCCGCACGCGCGATCCAAACGGCAGGCTGGGGTGCGCCGCGGTCATCGCAGTCGGATCGTAGCGCTCGCCGTTGGCGGTCTTGTGCCCGGCAAGGCGCGGCGCGTAGTAGGTCGCCTTGCCAACTTCGATCGTGGGCGATCCGGTGCGTCTTCCCGCGGAGGGACCGGCACAACCAAACCAAAGCCCCAGCCAAACCAGCCCCAAGCAGGCCAGGCCCGACAGCCGCGGATCAACCGGCGGGGTCGTCGCCGCCTCCCCCGGATGATGAAGGTATCGGACCATCCCCCAACAGATCTTCACCACGCGGAGGGTGATCGGCCGATCCGCCGTCGGTGGCGCCGCCGCGCGCGACGACCACACCGATGCCGTATTTTTCCAGCTTGTAGTACAGCGCGCTGGTCTTGACACCCAGCAAACGCGCGCATTCGGTCTTCACGCCGCCGGCCTTGTCATAGGCCTTTTCGATGAGCTGCCGCTCCAGATCCTCGAGGATCTCGGTCAGCGACATGTTCCCCGGGGGTAAAGCCAACGCGTTCTCGGATGTTGTCTCCTTCAAGAAAGCCGGCAACGCATGCACGTCGATGCGTTCGCCTTCGGCGAACACCAGGCTCTGTTCAACGACGTTCTCCAGTTCGCGCACGTTGCCCGGCCACGCGTACGCCGAAAGCCGGGCCAACGCCGCGTCGTCGAATCCGCGAACCGCTGGGTTCGTCCGGGGGCCCAGCTTGGCGATGAAATGCGCGCACAGGCGCGGGATATCCTCGATACGCTCACGCAGCGACGGAACCTCCACGGGCACCACGTGCAGGCGATAGAAGAGATCCTCGCGAAATCGCCCGGCCGCGACGTCCGCCCTCATGTCCCGATGGGTCGCCGACAACACACGAACGTCGACAGCGATGGTCTCCTCGCCGCCCACGCGCTCGAACTCGCGTTCTTGCAGGACCCGCAACAATTTGACCTGAACCGTCGGTGACACGTCGCCAATCTCGTCGAGAAACAACGTTCCCTTGTCGGCCAGTTCGAATCGGCCCAGCTTGCGCTTCACCGCGCCGGTGAACGCGCCCTTTTCATGTCCGAACAACTCGGACTCCAGCAGGGATTCGGTCAGTGCGCCGCACGCCACCTTGACGAAGGGACCTCCCGCGCGCTTCGATCGCTCGTGAATCGCGCGCGCCACCAGTTCCTTGCCGGTGCCCGATTCACCGTGAATGTAGACCGATGCGTCGGTCGCGGCGACGCGCTCGATGGTCTGAAACACCGCGCGCATCTTGGTCGTCTCGCCGATGATCTCGCCGAAGGAATACGGCGCGGCGGCGTCCGCGCGTAACGCGGCCGCGTCGGCTTCGGCACGTTCACGCGCCCGGCGCTCCCGCCGAAGATCCAGCGCCCGTTCCACCTTCAGCCGAACCACCTCGGGAGAAAAGGGCTTCTGCAAGAAGTCATAGGCCCCGATCCGCATCGCCTCGACCGCCGTTTCAACGGTGCCGAACGCCGTCACGATCATCGTGGGACAAGCGGGGTCAATCTCGGCGACCGCCTTGACCACCTCCAGGCCGCCGGTGCCCTCCATCTTGAGATCGGTGATAACAAAATCGGCGCCCCGCCGTTTCATCTGGGCCACCCCCTCGGCACCACCCGACGCCACAACGGCCTCGTGACCCATGCGACGGACGGTCGCCGCCAGACCCTCACGCATGGTCTCGTTGTCGTCGATGATGAGGATGCGCGCCATGAGGTTAATCCAGCGATGCGAGGGCGGTCAGCATACCCCATAACAATGGTAGTCTGCCCGGCTTGCCATGACCGACGACGGAACCAAACCAAGGCCGCAGCGAAGCGCCACCGACTATGTTCGCGCCGACATTCGGGCGCTCCCGGCCTATACAACCGGCGAGCAACAGCCCGGCTTCATCAAGTTGAACACCAACGAATGCGCCTATGCGCCATCGCCGCGCGTGCGACAGACCCTGGCAACAGTCGCTGACGAGTCACTCCGGTTGTATCCGGATCCGCACAGCGACCGTCTGCGCGAGATCGCTGCGACGCGATTCGCGGTCAGGCCCGAGCAGATTATCGCCGGCAATGGATCGGATGACTGCCTGACGATCCTGTACCGGACCTTTCTTGGGCCCAACGATCGCGTGGCGTGCCCGTGGCCTTCTTATGGTCTGTACGACACGTTGGCCGGAATTCAGGGGGTCACCCTCACCCACGTGCCCTATCAACTGGCAGGGGGCAAATGGGAACTCCCCTCCGGCTTGTTGACGTCGGGCGCACGCGTGGTGATCGTCGCGAACCCCAACAACCCCTCGTCGACGCTGGCGCCGGTGACGACATTGCGCCGGTTGGCCGACACCCTGGACGGCATCCTGATCATCGACGAGGCCTATGTGGACTTCGCGCTTGGCGCCGATTTGAACGCCAGCGTGCTGCCACACCTGGACGCGCACCCGAATCTGATCGTGCTCCGGACGTTTTCGAAAAGCTACAGTCTGGCCGGTGCGCGGTTGGGATTGCTGTTCGCGGCCGCGCCCCTGGTGGCCCAGATGAACAAGGTCAAGGACAGTTACAACGTCAACGTCGTCACGCAGCTGTTGGGCATCGCGGCGTTGGAGGATCGCGCCCACCACGCGGACGTCATTGCGCGAACGCTGCGGGAAAAATCTCGTCTAGAAGACGCGCTGACGTCGTTCGGCTGGACGTGGCCAGAGGCGCGAGGAAACTTCCTGTTGTGCGAGGTGGGACCGCGCGCGCGCGAAATTTTCGAAGCGCTGCGTGCCCGCAAGATCCTGGTCCGGTACTGGGACACGGCCGAATTGCGAACCTGTCTGCGCATCTCCGTCGGCAACGCGGAACAGAACGACGCGCTGCTGGCAGGGTTGCGCGCGATCGTCTAGGCCCGACGCCATTCCGCCGTGCGCGTCGCGCGTGTAGACGAACGCCGCGACGTCGGCAAGCGGGCCTGAACGCGGTTTCCGAACGTCGCGACATCGGCAAGCGGGCCTGAACGCTTTTCACCGACCCCGGAAGAATCCGCGTTTGGGGGGCGGAGGCGCTTTCTTCATCGCGACGCTGATGCTCTGCGGTTTTCCAACGTTGACCGCGAGGCGGCGGCTGTTGGTGACGTAACCGCGTTTCACGAACGTCAGCTCGTAGGTGTTGCCGGGGTTGAAACGGACGGCCAGCGGGGTTCGACCCAGAACCTGTTTTTTGGTCCGAACCACGGCGCCCAGCGGACTGGTGGTGATTCGAATCTGCACGGGTTGTGCGCGCGGGGCAGGCTTCGTCTGCGGTCGTGCCGGCAATCGAGCCTTTTCAGCTTCCACGTCGCGCGACGACCGATCGGTTGACCTCGGGACCTGTGCCTTGGCGCCGGACGTTTCCACCGGCCCCGCGGCCCTGACGCTGGGTTTTGCCTCTGCCTTACCGGGCTTCGCGGTCGTCTTTTGCTCGGCCTCGTCCTCACCGATCACGGTCGCTGCGTCCGGGACCACGCGACCCAACAGGCGGTCCTCGTCGTCCTCCAACTCGTTCGCGCCCGTGACGGGCGAAACCTGCGCGTCACGGTCGCCTGCGATCGCCACGGCCGCGTCGACGGCGGCCGCCGTCGTCGACGGGTCCACCGGCACTGGCACCCGAACCAGTGATGCGGGAGGCGCCACGACAGTGGCGCTGTTTCCCTGCGGCGACCGCGCGCCAGAGCCGGGTGCCTCGGGATCTCGGCTCCCGTGCGCGGAGCTCGGTGGTGCAGGCAGGCCCGACGCGAGGGGTGGCTCGCCCGACAGCGGGACCCAACGCGAGACCACGATCTCTTCCCGGCCAGCCCACTGGGCCAGCCACCTGATTCCGAAAACCGCGCCCAGCATGCACAACGCGCCCAGGATGAAGCCAAGGCCAACCCGACTCCGACGCGGCATACGGCGATTCGCGAATGTCGTCGTGGGCGCCGTCGGAGCCGATGAATCCCGGGCGGTACGGCCCGGGTCGACCACCGGAAGCGCGATCGCGGAAACCGTTGGTGGCGCGACAGCGGTCACCGCGTCTGCCGTACCCACCGGGGCCGTGAACACCGCCGCGCCCTGTCCCGGGGTCATCGCGGGAGCGCTGACGGGGGTTTTCAACACAATTTGCAACTTCGCGGGATCCGGCTGCCCGGATCCCATCAGCGGCAGCGATACCGCCGTCGCCGCGGCGCTGCCGTCGATGTCGGACAACTCGACGGAGCTGCCAACACTCAGATCGCCGCCCGCGTCGACGAACACCGGCCGCGCCGAATCGTCGTCCGCCAGTCGGGCGCGACCGATCGGAGGCACACCATCGCGTCGGGCCAAATCGGCCAACCACAGCTTCAGCTCGGTCTGGCCCGCGGAGTGGTACTCGCTGCGTAGCACCCTTTCGACCTCGACCAGCATCTGATCTGCGGTCTGGTACCGGTCGGCGGGCTCACGTTGCATCGCGCGGCCCACAATCTTCGTCGCCTCGCGCGAAAGATACGGATTCAATTCCTCGGGTGGCCGGTATTCGGCGCGTTGTGCCCGCAGCATGGACTCCAGCTCGGACCCCGCTCCAAAGGGGCGTTGCCCGGTCAACATCAGGTACATCACCGTGCCGACCGAAAACAGATCCGCCCGCGCGTCCAGCGGTCGTCCCAGCGCCTGCTCGGGCGACATGAATCCGATCTTGCCCTTGATGACACCGGCCAAAGTCTGTTCACGTTTGCGTTCGGCCTTGGCGATGCCGAAATCGGCCAGCTTCACCTCGCCCTGCTCGCTGATCAGCACATTGGTGGGACTGACATCGCGGTGAACGATGCCCAGTGGCCGCCCGTCCTGGCCGCGCTTGCCGTGGGCGTAGGCCAGGCCGCGGCAAATCTGAGCCGTGACGTACAACGCCAGCGATGGCGGCCAAGGGTGATCCGGTCCGGTCGCTTGCGCGCGTTCCATGATCTGATCCAGATCCCAGCCCTCCACCAACTCCAGTACCAAAAACGTCCGCTCGCCCGCCACCCCGACGTCCAGCACCTGAACGATGTTTCCATGGGCCAGGGTCATCGAAATGTGCGCCTCGTCCAAAAACATGTTGCGGAACTGAGGATCGGCCGAGAACGCCGACAACACGCGTTTCATGACCACGGGCTTCTGAAAGCCTTCGGCCCCGTGCTGCATGGCCAGAAAGATTTCGGCCATTCCTCCGTCGGCAAGTTTACCGACGATCGTGTAGCGACCGTGCGCCATGGTTGAAGAAGGTCGGTGAATTTACCACCGACGGAGAGGAGATGTGGGGGCCAGGACGATGTGTATTTCGATGGGCCGATCGGTCTTGGCACGCGGCGCCGTCGCAGAAGATGTTAGATTCGTCCCGTGATCGGCGTGATTCGGCTTTACGGTGACACGGCGGTGCTCGCCGCCCGGCGGGGTGCGCGCGCCTGGCCCGTCATGTTCTCCCTGGTGCTGTACGCCGGCATCGTCATGGTGGCGGGACAATTGGTAGCGCCGCTGGGAATCATCGGCGGTTTCGTTCTGGGGATGGTGCTGGCCGCCTGCTTTTCAAGCTACATCCATCTCATCTCGACGGCCGTTGCCGGATCCAAAGTCAAACTCGCGGATCTGAAGCAAAGTTTTGGCGCCAGGTTCTGGGATGTCATCAGCGTCCTGTTCGCCTTCTGGGTCATCGACTTCGCCCTGACCAAAGTCGTCGCCCCCCCGGCGGGCGCGAACGCACCGATTGTCATCGCGCTTTTCGGATTGGCCATGGCCGTGTTCTTCAACCCGGTCCCCGAGCTGCTGTACCAAGGACAGTCGCGGTCATTCAGCCTACTGATGGAATCGGGCCGATTCGTGTCGCGGCATGGCCTGGAATGGCTGTTGCCCAATGTGCTGTTCGCGGCGGCATTGCTGGCACCGCTGGGGCTTCTGCGCGGTCCAGCCGGGCTGATCGTCCTGAACATGTCCGCGTTGCTGTCCGCGGGCGGCAGTGGCAGCGGGCTGGGCGCGTTGTTCGCGCGTGCCCCGCTGTACCTTCAGCTGCCGATGCTGGTGTTCATCCACTTCGTCATGGTCTTTCGGGGCCTTTTGTTCGCCGAGTTGACCCAGGGCGGCGCCCGCAGGCGCGCGCTGCAAGGGGCCTGGAAGCGTTGACGGAACGACGCCCAGCGACGGGCGCTTTTTGAAACATGTCGTCAGATCTCTGGGGCATTGAACACCGATTCCACGATGCGTTCGGCGTGGAACGCGCAACCAGTGACGAAACGCGCGCCGAGATCTTGCGGGCGATGGGTGTCGATCCCGGCGCGCCGGCCATACCCGCGGCCGTCGACATTCGTGTCGTTCGTTCGGGACACGCGACGGTACTGGGGGTCTCGGGTGATTTGAACCTGGAGGACGGAGGTCGTCTTTCCCTCGGGCGGGACGACGCGCTGCCGCCAGATCTGCCCATCGGGTATCACATGCTGACGCCCGACGATCCGGGGCAGCCGCCCGTGCGGGTGATTGCCTCGCCGGGAATGTGCTTTCTACCCGACGATCCAAAGACCTGGGGCTGGGCGGTACAACTTTACGCGGCACGATCGCGCGCCAGTTGGGGCATCGGCGATCTGGCCGATCTCGCCGCGCTTGGTGCCTGGACCCGCTCCCTGGGGGGCGGCGCGTTGATGTTGAACCCGCTGTCGGCGCCGGCGCCCGTGTTACCCATCGAACCGTCGCCCTACTACCCGTCAAGCCGCCGTTTTCGCAATCCCCTGTACCTGCGCATCGAAGACATCCAGGGCGCCACCGAGGCGGGCGGCGCAATCACGCGGCTGGGCACGGAAGCGCGCGCGCTGAACTCCGATCGCCGAATCGATCGCGACCGCGTCATCGCGCTGAAGATGCAGGCGCTGGAACTTCTGTGGGGACGGTTTGGCGGCGATGCGAACTTCGACGCCTACCTGCGCGCCGAATCTCCCGCGCTACCCCAGTTCGCCGCATACGCGGTGCTGGCCGAACGGCACGGCAAGGACTGGCGGCGCTGGCCGCCTGAATTCCGACATCCGTCGGGCGCGGCGGTGGAACGCGTGATCACCGACCATCCGCGCGTCCGATTTTTCGCCTGGGTGCAATGGCTGCTGGACGAACAACTGCGGCGGGCGTCGTCCGACGTCAGCGTCATTCACGATCTGCCGGTCGGCTTCGACATCGCGGGCGCGGACGGCTGGTGTTGGCAGGATCTTGTCGCGCACGACATAGCGATTGGCTGTCCCCCCGATCAGTTCAACCTGGACGGGCAGGACTGGGGACTGGCGCCCTTCATTCCGGCCAAGCTGCGGGCAGCCGGTTACGTCCCGTTCATCGAAACCATTCGCGCCTGTCTGCGGCACGCGGGCGGCCTGCGCATCGACCATGTGATGGGCTTGTTCCGCCTATTTTGGATTCCGCGGCGGCTAGGGGCCAAGGGTGGCACCTACGTCCGTTATCCAGCCGAGGAACTGCTGGCGATCATCGAGATCGAAAGCCAGCGCGCACGCGCACTGATCGTCGGCGAGGATCTGGGCACGGTCCTGCCGGGCACGCGCGAAACCTTGGCCGCCCATCGCCTGCTGTCGTACCGGTTGCTGTTCTTCGAGCCCCATCCGCCCTCCGCGTACCCCGAGCTGGCGCTGTCCAGTGTGACCACGCACGATCTGGCCACCATCGCCGGCATCTGGAGCGGCCAGGCAATCGATCACATGCGCGCGGCGGGGGTGACACCCAACACCGATGGTCTGATTGAACTGCGAGGCAAATTGGCGACGCTGGCCGGGGTCGCGGCGGACGCGCCGCTGGACGAAGTCATCGTCGAGACCCACCGCGCGCTCGGCCGGGCACCGTCGCGTGTCTTGCTGGCCACGCTCGACGACGCGCTGGCGGTCTCCGAGCAACCCAACATGCCCGGAACCACGACATCGTGGCCCAACTGGTCACTGGCATTGCCCAAGACCATCGAGGAGATTCGCGAAGCGGCGTTGCCACGGCGGATCGCCGCGGTGCTACATCGCTGAGGCAACCAGACCGACGTAGTTCGCGCCGTGTTTTCCCGCGCGAGCCCGCCGCAACTCAGGACCGACGCGCGGCGGTGGGCGGCATGCGGTGAAAGGGCTGGTCGCGGGGCGGCCCATTCGCAATTCGGGGACCGCTGTCGGGCTGATCCCTGCGGATTCCGGCCCTGGTGACACTGTCGTGCCGTGACGCTTTCCAGCAATTGACGGCGATCATTCCTGGAAATTGATTATTGTTCGTCAGGGACATCAAGTCCCTGACGCCCGCGTGGCTGATATCGTCCGGTAGTGAGTAACCTGTTCCAAAGGACAGGGTTGCCCACACGACGAAGGCGGGTAAGGATGATCGGCTTCGATGGGATCCACGCGGACCTCAAAAACCGGTGCTCCGGGACTGCACCTCAGCCGCGAATATGAGGTGGATACGCGACCCCCAAGCGCCGGTCGTCTGATTTCAGTGACGGCCAACCCGACGCGGTTGGCTGAGAGAGACTTGCTTGGCAAGACTTGCTGGAACGTGTTCGAGCACCGGGCCCAACCCTGCGACGGCTGCCCGGTGTTCGGCGCCGGCTCTGCCGCGTTCGGCGTTCTGTCGGAAGCCGATGGGGTTTACCGGGTGGTCCGGGTCCATCGGCATCAGACCAGGGCCGAAGTCGACGTTTGCACGCTGGAGCATCCGCCGGTGGTCGCCCTCATTCAAGAAAAATTCCGGCGACTGGCCAAAGTTGCACGCCTGTCCGAGCGGGAGGGCCGCGTGTTCAGCTTGGTCTCGCGTGGCAAAAGTTCGAAAGAGATTGCCGCCGAAATCGGGATCTCCGAGCGAACCGCCAAGTTCCACGTGAGCAACCTTTTGCGAAAGCTGGGCGCGGAGTCCCGGATGGATGTTCTTCGCCTGCTCTTGGCTCCAACCAAGGACTTGCCCCTGCCGCAAAGTCCCCGCCGGCCCCAGCGTCGTGGCGGATCGCGTGCGGGAACCTGAAACCCCAGCGGATTTTTTTGGCGAGGCGAATGGCGTCAAGGTCGCAGGCAGACGTACGGTTCGCCGGGT
>JANOJB010000140.1:0-25358 GCA_031407985.1 Pseudomonadota bacterium
GTGCTGACGGTTTGGATCGTGAGGCACGGCGGAGATTTTCCAAGATTCATCACGGCATTTCCGGACGACGAAACATGAAAGCCAACATTCTCGACACTGTGGTTTTGCAACGCGACCTCCCCGAGCACGGACTTCGCAGCGGCGATCTGGGTGCCGTGGTGCAGGTGTACGAGCCGGAGGGATTGGAAGTGGAGTTCGTCAGGGCTTCGGGCCGTACTCAGGCGCTTGTGGAACTTACTGTGGATGACGTGCGCGCAATTGAGGACGCGGATCTCATCTCCGTCCGTCGAAACTGAAGCTGCCGAACCTGCCGTGGCACAGCCCAGGGCAACTTCCGCCCCCAAGAAGCCGTCCGCCGATAGCTCCGCCGCGGTCGACGCGTTCATGGCCAGCCTGGTGCATCCGCACAAGGTCGCGGTCGAGGCGCTTCGTGAGATCATTTGTCGCGTGGACCCGTCAATCACCGAGGGCGTCAAGTGGAACGCTCCCAGTTTTCGAACCACCGGGTACTTCGCCACCACGAACCTGCGCGCGAAGAACGGCATTGGGCTCATCCTTCACCTGGGAGCCAAGGTGCGCGATCACGCGTCGGTTGCCATCAGCGATCCCCAAAACCTGCTGACGTGGCTGGCCAAGGATCGCGCCATGGTGTCCTTCGCTGGGGTAGAGGACGTACGGGCCGGGAAGGCTGCGCTTCAAACTGTTGTGCGCCAATGGATCAGGTTCGTCTGAGTCTGGACCCCTCAGGCGTACCGCCGGGCGTTGGCCCGCATCGCGGCGAACAGAAACGGGGTCAGGCCAGCCCCGAACTTGTCGATGGTTTCCGCGAAGCGACTGTCCGCCTCGTAGCCGTCGGCCAACGAGACGTACGCCAGGGTTTGACCGAAGGTAATACCAGGTCATACTGTTGGTATGAAAACAGCGGTCTCCATCCCCGACGAGGTTTTTGAGCAGGCTGAGGCATTGGCCCACCAAGCCAAGCGTTCGCGCAGCGATCTATACGCACGGGCCCTGACCGAGTATGTGGCGCGCCATGCACCGGACCGTGTTACGGAAGGGATGAATCGAGTTCTCGATCAGATCGATGAGCCGCAAGACCGGTTTGCGTCTCGGGCCGCTCGCCGGACACTGGAGCGCGCTGAGTGGTGACGGTTTCCCAGGGTGAGGTCTGGTGGGCCGATCTTGGTGAGCCGCGCGGATCGAAGCCGGCGTTTCGACGACCGATCGTGATCATTCAGGGCGATGGCCTGAACCGCAGTCGCATATCGACCGTCGTCTGCGTTGCAATGACCAGCAACCCTCAGTGGGCATCGGCGCCAGGAAACGTTCTTCTTTCCGAGAGCGCTACGGGTTTACCCAAGGAATCGGTAGCGAACGTTTCGCAGATCGTTACGCTGGACAAGTCCGAGCTAACCGAACGCGCGGGAAAGCTGCCCAAGGCGAAACTGGATCTTGTGTTATCCGGAGTGGATGTGGTTCTCGGGCGATGACCGCCGCCGAACCCGTTAGCGCTGAATGCGAGGTGGTTGGCTGGATCCTCAGCCATGCCCTGTTCATGATTTGGCCGTTCACTCCGAAGGATCAAAATGACAAAGCCCAGGGCAACTTCCGCCAACAAGAAGCCGTCTGCTGACAGCTCCGCAGCTGTTGACGCGTTCCTGGCCACCTTGGTGCATCCGCACAAGGCAGCGGTGGAAGCCATTCACGAGATCATTTGTCGCGTGGACCAGTCAATCACCGAGGGCGTCAAATGGAACGCTCCCAGTTTTCGAACCACCGGGTACTTCGCCACCACGAACCTGCGCGCGAAGAACGGCGTCGGCGTTATCCTGCACCTGGGAGCCAAGGTTCGCGATCAGGCGTCGGTTGCCATCAGCGATCCCAAGGGCCTGCTGACGTGGCTGGCCAAGGATCGCGCGATGGTGACGTTCGCTGGGATAGAGGAAGTCCGGGCCAGCAAGACGGCACTTCAGGGTATCGTGCGCCAATGGATCGGGTTCGTCTGAACAAACCACGAAAACGCTGGAAGACAGTACTGCCGCCGCTGAATCTGATCATTCGCCATGCGCGCATCGTCGACGTGAACGGCGTTCGCGGCCCCACCAGGCGGCTCGGACACCTTCGTCGATTGGTAGCCTTTGCCAAGTCGCCAGCCGAGCGTCTTTCGAAACGCCACGCGCCGCCCAACTTCGGCTTGCCGACGGGCGACACCCTCGGGCCCCCGTCTATGGCGTAGAGAAGGTGCCGCCCGCCCAGGATTCCCAGACCTTCGCGGGCTGAGAGATGCTTTGATTGCCGGTCGCCACCCGCGCGGCCATGCCCGGGACGCCGTTCGCAATCCGATTGACCGCGCTGTCGGTGGCCGTAGTCATAAGCTGCCCGTTCCAGTAGCCGGACAGCGTGTATCCCCGAATTTCTACCCGCAATGTGTCCCCGGGACCGGGTTGCTGGCCGGTCACATTGTCTGCCAAGCCAAACATGCGTGTCTCCGGACCGGCCACGCCGTCGAATTTGAAGTACCACTTGTTGTAGTACTGGGTCTGGTTGGGATCGTTGTCCAGGCCGAAGCCATAGCGAGCGCCATCGACGGCACGCCAGCGAACGTAGGGTTGGTACGCCCAACCGGGCGTCGCGTCGACGGGGATCACGACCTCGCTGAACTGATCCGCCCCAAGACTGCTCCCGGTCCAGTTGGCGAGGAAAAAGGCCTGAGGGCCGGCGACCATGCCCAGGTCGCTGCCATCGATGATCTGCACCTGGTTGCCGGAGGTCGGATACACGATCGTCCAGTTGGAACCCAGGCTCGC
Organism: Pseudomonadota bacterium; assembly: GCA_031407985.1. Classification (GTDB taxonomy): domain Bacteria; phylum Myxococcota_A; class Polyangia; order Fen-1088; family Fen-1088; genus FEN-1088. The sequence goes on from JANOJB010000140.1 coordinate 2,808, forward strand.
GCGCTCGAAGGCGTCGAATACCGATGCGATCCCTGCCCCCGAGCCGCCGGTTCCCGTGTTGCCGCTGGCGCCGCCGGCGCCGGATGCTCCGCCGGCGCCGGATGCTCCGCCGGAGCCACCCTGCGTGAAACACGTGACGGGGCCGGCACAGCAAACTGCCGCCGATTGGACGACATAGCACCCATCGTTGGCGGCGCAGTAACATCGGTCGGGATTGCACGTGCGCTGGGTTCCGCTGACGTTGGGGTGAACCGATGCACAATTCGGCGCACCGCCTCCACCACCACCAGCAGTACCGCCTGAGCCCCCCAGCGTTGCTCCACCGGCAGCGCCACCGGTTCCTGCCCGTCCCGCAACGCTCCCGCCCGCAATACCCCCAACTCCGCCGCCACCACGGCTTCCCGCAGCACCTCCGGTGCCCGCGCCTCCCCCGCCCCCTCCCCTTCCCGCAGCGCCTCCCATTCCCGCAGCGCCTCCGTTTCCCGCAGCGCCTCCGCTTGCGGAAGTACCACCACTTCCGGAAACACCCCCGGTTCCCGGAACACCCCCGCCTCCCACAGTGCCTCCGCTTCCCGCAGCGCCTCCGCCCACAGCGCCTCCGCTTCTTGCAGCGCCTCCGGCGCCTCCACTCGCTCCCCCGGATCCCCCCCCGGCCCCGCTCCCTCCTGCGGAAACACCGCCCGTCCCCGCAGCGTCATCCCCGGCCCTTCGGTCCGTCCCGCCATCCTGTCCCACGGTACTTCCGCCGCAAGAGGAGCAGGCCAGCACCAGCCCCGCTATCTCAGGCCAAAAGGCAGAACGGCCAGCTTTTGCACGCGTCATCCAGCATTCACACCCGAGCCCGCAAACCGGGGACAAGAAGAAACAACTCGTGTCTCATCACGCCGCTATGGTTGCAGCGATGCCTGTCCTGGGAGGACCAGCATGAACAGTGGTCCGACAACCAGAGGGGGGTTCGGGATAGAGGACGTACGGGCCCGCAAAGCGGCGCTTCGGGGTATCGTGTGCCAGTGGATCAGGTTCGTCTGAGCAGACCACGAAAGCGCTGGAAGACCGTACTACTGGTCGCGGTCGTCTTGTTGATCGCGCCGGCATTGGTCCCGCGGGGCGGGCGCTACGTGCCCGGACCGTATTTCGTGGCGGTGAAACAGTCCGCGGCGTTGCCGGTCACCCAAGGTCATACGCCGTCGCAAGGCGATCTGATCATTCGCCATGCACGCATCGTCGACGTGAACGGCGTGCGTGGCCCGACCAGTATCCGCATCGAAGCGGGGAAGATCACCGCCATCGCGGACGACGTCGGCACCGGCCCCATCGAACTGGACGTCGCCGGTGACACGGTTATGCCCGGCCTGATCGACGCGCACGTACACCTGTCACTGACGCCCGGCGGCCTTACGCGGGGCGACGATGCCGCGACGACGCGCCTGTTGCGCCTGCATCACCTGCGCGCCTATCTGGCGTGTGGGATCACGACTATCTTCGACCCCGCCGTCGAAACCGTCGTGATGGAAGACATTCAGCGGACGTTAGCGGCAGGTCACGCCGGTCCCAGGTATCTCGGCGTCGGGACGCCGCTGGCGACCCCGGGCGGCTATCTGGAATCGCTGTTTCCACCGGGCATTCACAATGCTGACGAGGTCGGACCGCACCTGGATGCGATCATCAAGGCGGGCGCCGTCGGCGTGAAAATGTCGTTCGAGCGCGGCTTCGTCGCGCCGGTTTGGCGTCTGCATGCGCCGGAGATCGAGCGCGCGATCATGGACGAAGCGGGCAAGCGCAAGCTGCCGATCTACGTGCACGCCGAGCGCGCCGATATGGTGCGCCGCGCGCTGTCGATGCATCCTCATGCGCTGGTGCACGGCCCGATTGATGGCACCAAGGAGCTGGCGGCCGAAATCGCGGCGGCGAAAATTCCGGTCATCACGACCCTGGCCTTGTTTGACGCTCACGCGGTTGTGCGCCACCCCGAACAACTGGAAGAACCGCACGTCCGTCGCACCGTGCCGCCCGTCGAGTTGGCGAGCCTGCGCGATCCAAAACAGTACCGCGACCATGCGTTCGGCCTGTTCAGCGAAGTCATGCCGTTCGTCCCCGGCCTTTACCGCGACCTGCTGGCATGGATGGTCACGACGAACGCCGGCCTTCGGACCTCGGACGATGAAACGCGGAAACTGGGCCGATCGGCCATGCAGTCGATTCGCTACCTCACCGCCGCGGGCGTGCCGCTGGTCATGGGCAGCGATTCTGGAAATTGGCCGTTGTTTCCCTACTTCTTCCACGGTCCGACGTCATGGCGCGAACTGCGGCTGCTGTCCGAAGCAGGACTGTCGCCACTGGAGGTTCTCCGTGTCGCGACCGTGAATCCCGCCCGGATGCTGGGCTGGGACGATCGAATCGGTACCGTCGACGTGGGAAAGGTCGCGGACCTGATCGTCGTCCGCGCCGATCCGATGGTCGACGTCGAAAAGGCGATGCACTCTCTACAACACACGATCCGATCCGGCGTGGCCCGCACGCCCGATGAATGGATGACGGGCGACTGACCGCACCGCGGCGCGCCGTTAGGGCCGACGCTGATCGGGTCCGCGCCGCCTGGGGCAACCGCGGCGACGGCCCAGCGTCAGGAACAGACCGACCGCCATCGCGATAAGAGAGATCGCCGGAGAGCCTGCTGATCCCGGACCAACCACACACGCGCAACCCGCCGGGGTTGCTCCGTCGTTGACCCCGGTTCCACTGCGTCCGCCCGTAGCGGGACCGCCTCCGGTTCCAGTCGGCCCTGTAGACATTCCACCTGTTCCAGGCGCGGATGAACCTCCGGTTCCCGCGACCATGCTGTTTCCAGTTCCTCCGCCTCCAGGGGAGCCGCCCGTTTGTCCGTCCGCACCGCCCGCGGCTGCTCCGATTCCACCCGAGCCAACGCCTGACGATCCCGCGACACCACTCGCGCCGCCGGATCCACCGGAGACTATGCCCCCGCCGGATCCAGCGGTGCCCGTTGTGCCGGCAACGCCGGTCGTGCCACCGGTAGCAACGGCGCCGCCAGCACCGACACGACCCCCTGTCGCCGCGCCGCCGGCCGTGCCGCCACGGCCTCCCCCCGCCGCGCCGCCACCGGCCCCGCCACGTCCGCCTTGCCCTGCCCCGCCCGCAGCGCCACCACCCGCACCACCACCGCGTCCGCCCGCTCCTGTCCCGCCAGCACCGCCGGTGCCCGCGCCGCCAACGCCGGTCTCGGCGTCGAACAGCACGCCGTCAAACGGCACGACGATGACCTTGCTGCCGTGGTTGTCGTTTCCCAGCTCCTGTTCCTTGGCGACATCCACCACCGCGAAGGTGAAATGAGTGACGTGACCGTTTTCGATCAACACGCCCGGGCGTTCGATCTTGTTCCAGCGGTTGACCGTGCCGTTCGTGTAGCGAATGAAGTCGCGCAGCGGATCGTACGCGAGGCCCATGTTCCTCCAGTTCCTGATGCCGTCGGTCGACGTCAGGTGATACGCCTTGCGGGCGTCCCACCAATTGACGGTGATGTGATACTGGCCGCCGCTGTACCAGATCACAGGATCCTCGGCGTTGCCGTTGTTCAGTCCGGCGATGGTCGGATAGACGCTGGGGCCCTGGACCTTGTACGGACCCAGGATGCCGGTCGTGCTCAGCATCAAGATGCCGTGCCGTGACACCATCAGGAAATTTCCGTCGGGACGCACAACCAAGCTGACGTTCGATGTTGTTCCCGTGGTGCCGTACCCGTTCGCGTCGACGGTGATCGAACCCTGGAAGGTCCACGGCCCGTCGAGGGAGCTGGAAATGAAGACATCGCCCGGCCTGGTTTCGCTGACCACGATCACATAGCGGCCGTCCGGCAAGACATCGGCCGTGACGTTGTGCCCCTTGCCGCTTTGGTTCGTGTAAGCCAGGCCCTGGTAGACGTACGGCCCAAGGGGGCTGTTGCTGACCGCGTGCACGGCGACCGAGTTCAACCAACCGTCGTGCCCCATGCTCTCGGCCCAGCGGCTGCCGAACATGTGATACTTGCCGTCGTTCGCCTTGATGATCTTGCCGTCCCAGTAGCACTGCTGGTTGGTGGTGTCTTCCAGACCGTTGTTGATGTCGCGCGGCAGCGTTCCGCTGGCGCCCCACGTGCCGGACGTCAACGTGTTCACGATGGGAGTCGGCTGAAAGTACTCGATCAGCTCTTTCGCGGACGCCGGCGACGCGAGGGCCACGAAGCCCGCCAGCACAAGCACCCCGATGCGATTTCTGGAGACAAGCCGGCTCATGACCGGCTGGGTACCTTTACCAGACCCGATCAGGTCGGCTTTTCTTCAGGCCTCCGAAGCTACAGACGGTGGCCCAACGTCGATTCGATCCGACGATCCGGGATCAGCCACATCAGCGCGACGACGACGTAAAGCCCAACGGCGATCAGCGGCTGGACAAAAGCCAGAGGGATGGCCAGCGCATACAGCACAACCGAGATCTTGCCCTTCGTGTCGCTCCCCACCGCGGCGGCCAGCTTGGACCCGGCACCCTGGTGACCCACGATCACGGTCTTCAGGATCGTGTAAGCGACCCCGCACAGCAGCATCACGACACCGTAGATCGCCGTCGGCAGGGGCGCGACGTGATTCTCGCCCATCCACCCCGTGACAAACGGGACCAGCGACAACCAGAACAGCAGGTGCAGATTCGCCCACAGGATCTTGCCATTGACCCGATCCACCGTGTGAAGCATGTGGTGGTGGTTGTTCCAGTAGATCCCCAGGAACACGAAGCTGAGGACATAGGACAGGAACACCGGCAGCAAGGGACGCAGCGCCTGGAAGTCCGCGCCGTGCGGAACCTTCAGCTCCAGCACCATGATGGTGATCAGGATGGCGATCACGCCGTCGCTGAATGCTTCCAGACGTCCCCTGGTCATTGCGCTTGCACCGCGAGAATCTCGCCGCTTGCCGCCCTCGCCCGCCTACTTGCCGACGACGTTGCCCACAGCGGGCCCCGCCCACTCGACGAACGAGCCGGGCAGCACACCGAACAGCAACACCGCCACCGTCGTCAGCACCAGCGCGGCGCGCGTGGAGGCTGCGTCTGTAGGTTCCAGCGGGCGCAGCGGATCGCGGAAGTACATCGCGATGACCACGCGCAGGTAGTAGTAGATGCTGACCACACTGGTCAGCACGCCGATCACGACCAACCAGTACAGCTGCGGGCTCTCCATCGCCGCGCGGAACAGATAGAACTTGGCGAAGAAACCGCCCGTCGGTGGAACCCCACCCAACGACAGCAAGAACAGCGTCATGGCCAGCGCCACGCCGGGCCGCGACTGACCCACGCCCGCCCAATCGTCGATGAACAGGCGTTCGTCCTTCCGGTTGCCGATCCACGCGATGACGCCGAACGATCCCAGCGTCGTGAACGTGTACGCCATCAGGTAAAACAACACCGCCGGCTTCGCCGTCGTCACGCCCAGCCCCATCGCCGCGACGCCCACCAGGATATATCCCGCGTGGCCGATCGACGAATACGCCAGCAGGCGTTTGATGTTCTCCTGGCGCAGCGCCGCCAGGTTGCCCAGCATCATCGTGGCCGCCGCCAACACCACGATGATGTTCGCCCAGCCGGTGAAGTCGAACACCACCAGCGGATTGCTGAGGCCCGTGTCCAGCAAGCGCAGGATGCCGCCGAACGCCGCCGCCTTCACGCCGGCCGCCATGAATCCGGTCACCGGCGTCGGGGCGCCCTCGTACGCGTCGGGCGCCCACATGTGGAAGGGAACCGCGGCGACCTTGAACGCCAGCGCGATCAGAATGAAGTACTCACCGAAGAAGAACACCGGCGTCTTCACGGCCGTGGGGATCTTGGCCGCGATGCCGGCGTACGACAGCTCGCCGCCCGTGGTGCCGTAAACCAGTGCCATGCCGTAGACCAGGAAGCCGGTCGCGAACGCGCCCATCAGGAAATACTTCATGGCGCCCTCCGAGCTGCGCAGATTGCGGCGCCAGCAGCCCGTCAGGATGTACGCCGACAGCGACATCGTCTCGATGCCGATCAGCAACGTCACCATGTGGGTCGCGTGGACCACCATCATCATGCCGGCGGTGCCGAACAAGACGATCGCGTAAAACTCGCCGAACTCGAAACCCTGTTCGCGCAGGTACGGCGGCGCGAACAACAGCGTCAGCAGCGCCGCGGCGATGAAGGCGGCGTCCAGATACAACGCCATCCGATCGACCACCAGCATGCCCTGAAAATGAATGGCCGGCTGCGAGGCATCGCCCCACTGGGCCAGCAGCGCCGCCAGCGAGGCGACACAACCACCGACACCCAGCCAGGCCAGGCCGCGCCGGCTGTCCGCAGTCGCGAACGTTTCGGCCAGCAGGATGACGCAACCCATGCCGACCAGGATCAGCATGGGCAGGTACGCGAAGATCTGACTGCTATCGAAGGTCATGGCGCCGCGGGGGGTGGGTTGGAAGGTGGGTTGGAAGCTGGGTTGGCGGACGGGCCAGGGGCCGCATTCGCCGCCGGGGTGTTGGGGAACAGATGGGCGGGCGCGTCGCGGTTGGCGATCGAATCCTTCAACCGCTCCTGGAATCCGGAGACCAGCGTCTCGACCGATTTTTCGGAGCGGGCCAGGATCGGCTGCGGATAGATGCCCATCACCAGCGCGGCGACGATCACAATCCCGAACACCCATCTTTCGCGCCCGTGGATGTCGCGCAGGTGCGGATCTTTGTTGGCCGGTTTGTCCAGCGGCCCGAAGAAGATCTTCTGATACATCGTCAGCAGGTACATCGACGCCAGGATCACGGCGCTGGCCGAAATGATCGCCATCAACTTGGGCGCCGGGAGCAACGTATCGACCGGCGCGTTGAACACACCTATCAAGATCAGGAATTCACCGGCGAACCCGCACAAGCCAGGCAAGCCCACCGACGCCAGTACGATCACCAGAAAGCAGGCCGCGAAGATCGGGGTTTTCTTCCAAAGTCCCCCGAAGTCGTCCAGCTTGCGGGTGTGCCGGCGGTCGTACAGGAGGCCCACGCCGAAGAACAGACCGCCGGTCGAAATCCCGTGCGCCAGCATCTGAAGGATCGCGCCTTGAATAGCAATCTGGCCCAGCGACATGATGCCCAGCACCACGAATCCCAGGTGCGACACAGATGAATACGCGACCAACTTCTTCGCGTCGTTCTGCACGTACGCCATCAACGCGCCGAAGATGATGCCGATAACCGCCAACGTGGCGATGATCGGCGCCATGGTCTGCGCCGCCAGCGGAAACATCGGCAGCGCGAAACGCAAAAAGCCATAGGTGCCGAATTTCAACAACACGGCCGCCAGAATGACGGAGCCGCCCGTGGGCGCCTCGACGTGTGCGTCAGGCAACCACGTGTGTAACGGGAAGATCGGAACCTTGATCGCGAACGCCAGGGCGAACGCCAGAAAACACAGCAACTGCGGAATTTCCGGCAGCGTCAGGCGCGACAGCGTGACGTAGTCGAAGCTGAACGTCCCCGTGGCAGCATGGTGCTGGGCATACATGTACAGGATGGCGACCAACATCAGCAGCGAGCCGACCAGCGTGTAGATCACGAACTTGATACTGGCGTACAGGCGTCTCTCGCCGCCCCAGATGCCGATGATGAAGTACATCGGGATCAGCATCAGCTCCCAGAAGACGTAGAAGACGAACATGTCCAGCGCGACGAACGCGCCGATCATGCCGGCCTCCAGGGTCAGCATCGCGATCACGAATTCCCGGACGCGGACGTTGCGGGTCCCGATGGCCTGCGGGCTAAGCAGCGTCACCGGCATCAGGAAGGTCGTCAGCAGCACCAACCACAGGGAAATCCCGTCAATGCCCAGGTGGAAACGAATGCCCAGCGATTCAACCCAGGGTTTATCGACCTCCAGCTGGAAGCCGCCCTTGGTGGCGTCAAAGTCGCCCAAAATAAACAGCGACGCCAGAAAGGTGATGATCGCGGTGCCCAGGCCAATGCCGCGATGGATGGACTCTTCCTCGCGCGGGACCAGCATGGTCAGGAGCGCGCCCGCCAGCGGCATCAGCGTGATCCACGCCAGAATACCCATTACTTCTGTCCCCCTGCCGGAACGTCAATCGTCCGCGTCATGTCGCTTTCCGTGTGCCAGCTGGGATCTGTGACGGTCACGCGAATCGTGTGCTCCCCGGGTTTGTCGTAGGTGTAGCGCGCCTCGGGCTTCTGCCCGGTGATCTCGGGGCGGCCGTCGTCGTCGAAATCAAACGCGTAGGTCAGTCCCCGCTGCGACACCTTGCCCGTGCGGCTGGCATCCACCGTGACGGTCGTGCCCGAAATCCCAACCTTCAAGACCGAAGGGAGCGTGGGACGCGTGGCGAAGAACACCAGGGCGGCGGCGCCGATGGCGAACGCCGCCATATACCGCTGGGCATCACCCGCCTGGAAGGACCGTCCGATGCGGCCCAGGATGTCCACCACCGCGGCTGTGCCGCCAACCAATATCTGATCGATAAGCACACGGTCGACGACCCTGAACAACACCATCGAAAAATGGCGCAGCGGTCGAATGATGACCGCGCCGTACAGCTCGTCGACGCGGAATTTGTCGCGCACCAGCGAGACAAACCCTGGAAACGTCTCGGCGAACTTGGCCGCTGGGGCTCGGTAACCGCCGCCATAAAAGGCGCGGGCCAGGGCGATGCCGGCCAGCGCCAGAACAGTCGAGATCGCCATGAAGGTGATCTCGGTGTTGTGCGGTACGTGCAATTCAGGACCGACGGCTGGTTCCAGTGCGTGTCCAAGCAGATTCCATTCGGGATGACCGAACAGGCCACCCGGAATGCCCACCAGGCCGCCCAGTCCGGCGCCGACGGCCAGAACCACCAAAGGTCCCACCATGATGGGCGGCGATTCGTGGATGTGGTGCTGGGTGTCGTGGTCGGCGCGCGAGGCGCCCGAGAACACCAGGAAATACAGGCGCGACATGTAGAACGCGGTTCCCAGCGCGGCCAGCAGCAACATGGATCCGACAGCGGGACCGACCCAGGCCAGTTCATCGCCGAAGGCGTGCGTGGCGAACGCACCGGCCACAATCGCGTCCTTCGAGAAGAACCCCGAAAAGATCGGCACGCCGCAGATCGCCAGCCAGCAAACCAGGAAAACGCCGTGCGTCCAGGGCGTCAGCTTCCGCATGCCGCCCATCTTGCGGATGTCGCCCGATCCGCTCATCGCGTGCATGATCGAGCCGGCGCACAGGAACAGCCCGGCCTTGAAAAATGCGTGCGTGTACAGATGGAAGACGCCGCCCGCGAAGTTGGCGGTGCCGACGCCGGCAAACATGAAACCCAGTTGGCTGACGGTGGAGTAGGCCAGTACCTTCTTGAAGTCGTTCTGCGCGAACCCGATGATCGCGGCGAAGACCGCGGTGGCCGCGCCTACCAGCGCGACGATTGCCATCGCCGCGGGTGACAGGACATACACAGCGTGCATACGGGCCACCATGTAAACGCCCGCGGTCACCATCGTCGCCGCGTGGATCAGCGCCGAAACGGGCGTCGGACCCGCCATGGCGTCGGGCAGCCAGACGTACAGGGGAATCTGTGCTGATTTTCCAGCCGCGCCGATGAACAGGAACGTGCCAATCCAAAACGCCATGGGCATGTCCAGCCAGTACGGCGCCATCAAAGCCGAGCCGGGCGTGGCAAGGTCCGTGATCTCGGAGAACCGCAGGGTCCCCGTCGCCTGGAAGGTCAGGAAGATGCCAATCAGGAAACCGAAGTCACCGATGCGGTTGGTGATGAACGCCTTCTTGCCGGCGTCGGCGTTCGGCGTTTCGTGATACCAGAAACCGATCAGCAGATAGCTGCAAAGGCCCACGCCTTCCCAGCCGACGAACATCACCGGCATGCTGTCGCCCAGCACCAACACCAACATCGAACCGCAAAACAGGTTCAGGTAGGCGAAGAACCGGGGGTAATCCGGATCGTGCGCCATGTACCCGGCCGCGTACAGGTGGATCAGGAAACCGATGAACGTGATCACCAGGCACAACAGGCCCGACAGCGCGTCCATGCGGAACGCCAAATCAACCGACAGGCTGCCGGTCGTCATCCACGTCCAAACGACGTCCCGCAGCCCCCCAGCCTCGGCGACGGCGGGCAGCCTGGTGAAAAAGGCATCGAAGGACATCAACGCCGAACCCGCAATCGCCCCCGCCGCCACACCCAAGACCGTGTCGCGTTTCCAGCGACGCCCGAACAGCATCAAGATCGCCGCGCCCAAAAACGGCAGCAGGGGAATCAGGCGCAGGTTGAAAATGGTTTCCGCGGCGTTCATCTGGTCAGCGTTTCATCAGGGTGGCTTCGTCGAGATTGATGGTCTGGCGGTTGCGGAACAGGCCGACCAAGATTGCCAGGCCAACCGCCGCCTCGGCCGCGGCCAGCGCGATGATCAGGAACGCGAACGCGTGCCCCTTCTCGTCGCCCAGCGCGCGCGAATAGGTCAGCATCGCCAGATTGCCCGCGTTCAGCTGAAGTTCGATGCCCATCAAGACGATCAGCGTGTTGCGCCGCAACAAGATGCCGGTCGTTCCGATCAGGAACAACGCGAACGACAAGATTAGATAATAGAAAGACGGCATATCAGTGGTGCCCTCCCCCGGTGGTCTCCCCGGGGCCTTCCGCCGGCGCCGGATAGTCCCGCCTGCTGAGCTCGGTGATGGCCAGGCGTTTTTCGGCGGCCACGTTCGCGTCCGATTCCTTGCGGGCCGAACGCGACACCACCACGCCTCCGACGATTGCCACCAACAACACCAGGGATATCGCCTCGAACGGAAACACGAACTGCCGGAACAACATATCGCCGACCGACGCCACGGTTCCGAACGAATCGCTGACCGGGGCGGGCGCCGACGCTTGATCGGGAATCACAACCCGAACGAACACCGCCATCAGATACAGCCCCGCGCCGACGCCCAGAAGCCGCGTCAGCAACCCACGCAAAGACACCAGCGTGCTTTCCTCGCGGTTCAGGATCATCACGACGAAAACGAACAACACCATGATCGCGCCGGCATAGACCAACACCTGTATGACAGCCAGAAAATGCGCGGACAAGGTCGCGTACAGGGCAGCCAGGCCGAAGAACGTGGCCACCAGGCTCATGACCGCCGTGACCGGGTTCTTGCGGGTCATGCAGAAAATCGACATGCCAACGATGCCCAGGGACAGGATCAGAAAAATGACTCCCTCGGCGGAAGCCAGCGGCGCCATCAGGCTGTCGGTTGGGCCGGCGGTATCCGTCATCACGCCGTCTTCCTGTGGATGCTGGCTTCGCCGGTCGCGCCGGTTTCGCTGTTGGTCGCGCTGTCAATCTTGGCCAGGAAGTCACCCCGAAACTTCGTCATGAAGCCCATCATCGGCCAGGCCGCCGCCTCGCCCAACGCGCAGATCGTGTTACCCGCGATGCCATTCGCGACGTTGCCCATTAACTCCACGTCGCCCGGCTTGCCGCCACCTTCCGCCAGGCGCGTGCAGACCCGCGCCAGCCAACCGGTGCCCTCGCGACAGGGGGTGCACTGGCCGCAGGATTCATGGGCGTAAAACCGCATGATGCGGGCGCACAGCGCGACGACATCCGTGGTGTCGTCGAACACCACGATCCCGCCCGATCCCGCCATGGTCTTCAGTCGCTTGCCGTTGCCCATGTCGAACGGAACGCCGGCCTGCACCTCGACGTCCTTGATGCGGGCGTCGGTCATCAGCGCGTCGAATTCGATGGGAATGTCCAGCTCGCTGGCATCGAGCGGCGGCATCGATGTGCCGCCCGGAATCAGGCCCTTGAACGCGCGCCCGCCGGGGATTCCTCCGCAGACGTCAAAGACGACATCCCGGAGCGGGATTCCCATCGGCAGTTCGTACACGCCCGGCTTGTTGACGTGCCCCGAGACACAGACGATGCGCGTGCCGCCCGATTTGCCCATGCCCAAGCCCGCGAACCAGGCACTGCCCTTCTGGATGATGTCGGGGACATTCATCAAGGTCTCCACGTTGTTCACGACGGTCGCCTGCTGAAACAACCCCTTGACGGCGGGAAACGGCGGTTTCAAACGGGGCCAGCCGCGTTTGCCTTCCAGCGAATTCAACAGCGCGGTCTCTTCGCCGCATATATAGGCGCCGGCCCCGCGGTGCAGGGTCACGTCGAAACGGAACGTCTTGCCGCCCGCGACCGGGTGATCGGTGCCCAGCAACCCCGCCGCGTAGGCCTCGTCGATCGCCGCCTGCACGATCTTCGCCTCGCGCATCATCTCGCCGCGAATGTAGATGTACGCGTGTTTGCAGCCGATCGCATAGGACGTGATCGCCATGCCCTCGAGCAACATGTGAGGATCGTAGGCCAGAAGCTCGCGGTCCTTGCAGGTCCCGGGCTCGGATTCATCGGCGTTGACGACCAGATAAACCGTGCGCGCTTCCTTGGGGACGAAGGACCACTTCAACCCGGTTGGGAAACCCGCGCCACCGCGCCCACGCAGGTTGGACTTCTTCACCTCGTCGACGATTTCGATCGGCGCCATGCCGGACGACTTGCGGAACGCCTCCCAGCCACCACGCGCGCGGTAGGTCGCCAGTTTGTGACTGTCGGCCACGCCGAAATTCTTGGTGACGATCTTGACGTTTTTTGCGTCCTGCCAGGCCATCGTCATTGACCCTTGGTGTCGGGGCCCAGGCCCATCATGGTTTTTTCGGGGGAGGCAGCGCCAGGGGCCTGTTTGGCCCGCTCTTGCCAGCGGCGGCGCAGGTCGTCCAGAACCGCGTCCACCTTCTGGGGGGTCAGGTCCAGGTGGTACTCGGGCCCGCAGATCATCATCGGCGCGTTCGCGCACGCCGCCAGACATTCCTCTTCCACCAAGTGAAAGCAGCCGTCGGGGGTGCTTTCACCGGCCTTGATGCCCAGGCGCTTTTCGATGTGGTGAAGGATGTCGTATCCGCCGCGCAGCATGCACGACACGTTGGTGCAGACCATCAGCTCGTTCCGCCCGGACTTCTCGCGGTGGAACATCGTGTAGAACGTGATCACGCCCAAAACGTGCGCGGGCGGCAGCTTCAGCGTGTCCGCCACCAGATGCAACGCTTCGTCGGACAGGTGACCGAACTCATCCTGCGCCAAATGCAGCACGGGCAGCAGCGCCGCCTGGGCTGTCGGATACTGGGTCAGCAATCGTTCAATGCGCTGCTTCGCCGACGCGGAGAATTCGAGCGACATGTCGTTAAACCGCGGGAACCCTAGGAGAAACGAAAGAGCGTGTCAACCGTCGGTGAACCTTGGTCGCCACCGTCGGATCAGATCGCGGGCAACGAGGGGGCTTCCGCGCCATCGAACCACGCCAACGACGCGGGCGGGAACGCCGTGCCGCCGCCGTCCTTCGAAAGGATAAAGGCATTGTGCGACGACAGCCGGGCACGTTCGCCGAAACGGCGTAGTCGTTCGAACCCGAAGCCATAGCCCGAGTACAACGGCAGCAACAAAGCCCGGTGCAGCCGAAAGCCGGCCGCGCGGAACTCGCAGGCCCAGGCCCGGGCGCCGAATCCGCGCCATTCACTGACATGCCCGGAAAATTCGCCGTGAACCCTAGGTATCGCCCCGTGCAGGATCGTGCCCAGGGACAGCCGCCAGTTGCGCCGATCGCTCCAGCGCTCGCCCACGGCGGCCGGCAAGGGTGGCAAGGGTGGCAAGGTCGGCTGCGAAGGGCGGCGGGTGAACCGATCGAGTCCTAGATCGATGGCACCCAAGAACAGGTGTGGATAGTAGAAGATCAGTTGAAGCAGTTTCCACGTTCGCGACGGCATGATGTGCAACATGAGCCCCCCCGGGCGCAGGCACCGGTTCATCTCGGCGAAGGCCGCCGGCCTGTCGCGCACATGCTCCAGTACGCTGGAGCTGAAGATGAAGTCGAAGGCACCGCTGGCAAACGGCAGCCGTGTGGCATCGCAAACCAGCCGCCGGGGCGCCCCCGCACCCGCGTCGGTTACCAAGCGCGCGCGATAGGAATCCGTCGCGACGAACGAGCGACAATACGGTGCCAGCATGGACGCCAGGAAACCGTCGCCCGCGCCCAGTTCCAGTCCGTCACCAAGCACGTGTTTGGGAATACCAGCGAACAGCGAGCCGAATTCGCGCAACCGCTGGCGCGTCCGGGCCACGGGCCACGGTTCACGGATCCGCATGGCGGAACGTCTATCCGGTGCGCGTGTCGCAAACAAGGGGCATACGCCGCCTCGCGGTCCACGGTAGGGTCGTCTCCCTCATTCACGGGATCGCGGTCGAGACGATCGGATCCTCCGCGCCGGTGTTCCACGGCAGATCGGGCCACCAGTGCTCAGGCGCGGGAGGCGCCTCCGGCTCGACGCTTTGTCCCGGTTTGGGGATCAGGATCGTCGCGCCCGCCTTAACCCCCGCCACCAGCACCCGTTCGATCGGCTCCGTCCAGGCGTGATACGCCAGCGCGAACTTCCCCCAGTGCACGGGCAGCATCACCCGTCCGCGCACCATGCCGTGCGCCACGACCGCCTGCTCGGGGCCAAGGTGCCAATCGGGCCAGGCGCTGCCGTATTGCCCTGCCTCGATCATCGTGAGGTCGAACGGCCCCAGGCGCGCCCCTATCTCGCGCATCGCCGGAAACAGCCCCGTGTCGCCCGAGTAGTAGGTGCGGTGCTTGGTCCCGATCAGCGCCCATCCGCTCCACAGCTTGCCGTCGGTGTCGATGACCACCCGCCCCGACGCGTGGCGCGCCGGCGCGCAGACGATCCGCAGATCACCGACGCGCGTCTCATCCCACCAGTCAAGCTCGACGATGCGCGCCTCCGGAATGCCCCAGTAGGCCAGGTGCGCGCCGATTCCCAGCGGCACCACGAAGATGGTGCTCCAGTCCTTCATCGCTTGGATCGTCGCGCGGTCGAGGTGATCGTAGTGATCGTGCGAGATCACCACCGCGTCGATCGGCGGCAACTCCGCCAGCGCCAGCGGCGGCGCGTACCAGCGGCGCGGGCCGATCGACGTGAACGGCGACGCGCGCTCGCTCCAGATCGGATCGGTCAGAACCCGGTGGCCGTCGATCTCGACCAGCACCGACGAGTGACCGAACCAGGTCACCCGCAACCCGGTCGGCGGCGGCGTTTGAAAGCGCCGCGCGTCGCCCGTCACAGCGGGCAGCGGGCCCGCCGGGCTGGTGTGCGGGCTGGCCTTGAAGTAGTTGGTGAGGGCGCGGAGGTTGTCGTTGACCAGCGGCTGCGGGTTGACGAAATGATCCCCCCGCCACTGCGGCGACGCCGTCATGCGGGCACGGCGCGCACCGCCCGCCTTGTGGCCGAACGACGACCAACCGAAGAGGATCGCGGCCAGCAAGCCGGCACCCGCCAGTCCGGCGATCCATCGCCATGCGCGACGCAAGCGCGATCGGCGTCGGGCAGGTTTCACGGTTGGGCGGTTCTCAGGCTGGCCAGCGCGTCAGCGATCATGCCGGGAGCTTACGCGGCGCATACGCATTCGTGAATGCTTCGGCGGAAGAACCGCCGTGGGGTGACGTCCGGCGTTCGGCGGGGATCCCCGGCGCGGGTGACGGGCGTTGGCTTTGACTGATTTCGGGCTGCGCCACCTTGTGGTATGCGGCGAGAATGAAGCCCTTCTTCCGTTCCATCCCGGCCACGGCGGCCGTCGCATTTGCCTTTGTCATGCTGCCGAGCTCGGGTGTGCGGGCCGACCCGCGGCCTTCCGTGCCGCCCCCGGCGTTCCAGCCGATCGAGCCGCTTCCCTCCGCGCCACGTCCCACGGCACCCGCGGCACCCGCGGACGTCGCCGCGATCCCCGCCGACGCGACGAAGACCGCCAGCGGTCTTGCGTCCAAGGTCATCGTGAAGCGCAAAGGCAGTGCCTACCCGGGCCCTCACGATCACGTGACCATTCACTACACCGGCTGGACCAGCAGCGGCAGAATGTTCGACAGCACGATCCCACACGGCGAGCCGACGACGCTTGCGCTGAATGCCGTCATCGCGGGTTGGACAGAGGGTCTACAGCTCATGGTCAAGGGTGAAAAGCGCAGGTTCTGGATCCCGACGGAACTGGCCTACGGCGACAAATCAACCCGACCGGATGCGCCGGCCGGTGCTCTGGTTTTCGATATCGAGTTGCTTGATTTCGTAACCATGCCCGAACCGCCACAGGTTCCGGTGGACGTTGATGCAGCCCCCAAGGACGCGAAGAAGACCGCCTCGGGCTTGGTCTACAAGATCATCAAACGCGGAAAGGGCAAGCAGCGCCCCCATTCATCCAGCACCGTTGAGGTTCACTACAGCGGGTGGACGCCGGATGGAAAGATGTTCGATAGCTCGGTCGAGCGCGGCAAACCGACAACGTTTTCCCTGGGTGGCGTCATCAAAGGTTGGACCGAAGGTGTGCAACTGATGGCGGTCGGCGACACAGCCCGCTTCTGGATCCCCGGAAACCTGGCCTACGGCGACAAACCCGCGCGGGCCGGTGCGCCAGCGGGCACCTTGGTGTTCGACATCGAACTGCTGTCGATCAAGGGAGTCGAACCCGGACGTGGACCCGGACGTGAACCGATGTAGTCTGCTGCCGTGAATCACGAATCCCCGGCAGGAAGAACCGGCACATCCCGGCGGAGCCTGCTGAAGAAGGGCCTACTTGGCGGCGCCATCTTGCTGGTCGGAGGAACCGTCCCCATCTTCTTCCGATCCGGGCTGACCCTGCGTCGTCCAAAATCGCCCCTTCGGGTGCTGACCGAAACCGAGTACGCGATCTTCGCGGCCGCCGCGGCGCGCCTGTGTCCCGGGGACAATGCCGGCGCGGCTTGGCCGTCTGCCGACGCCGAAGCGGTTGACTGCGCGACCAAGGTGGACGCCCTGCTGTTTCGCCTGCACCCACGGGCGGCCGCTGAATTTCGGAAACTGTTACGCGTTTTCGAGAACGGCCTGACCGGTTTGGTTGCGATCGGGAGTCCCACGACGTTCACGCGATCGTCGCCCGAGCAGCAGGATCGTCGCCTTGATTCCTGGCGCCATTCACGCGTCGCGCTGTTTCGCAGCGGGTATCAGGCCATGAAACGCCTGGCCCACGCAACCTACTATTCGTCGCCCGTCACGTATGCGGCCATGGGATACCCAGGGCCGCCGCAGGTGCCGCAGGCACCTCCAACGCCGCCGCAGACACCTCCAACGCCGCCGCAAGCACCACCAACGCCACCGCAGGTGCCGCAATGAAGTTCGTCACGCCGGGACGGATTCTGGACGCGCGCGCCGAGACGAATCTGGCCACCGAATGTGATTACTGCGTGGTCGGCAGCGGCGCGGGCGGAAGCATCGCGGCCGCCGTGTTGGCCGAATCGGGTGCCACGGTCGTGATCCTGGAGGAAGGCGGGCACTTCACGCGCAAGGACTTCAATATGCAGGAGTCCTGGGCATACCCGACCCTGTATCAGGAGCACGGCAACCGCGCGACCGACGATCTCTCGATCATGATCCTGCAGGGCCGCTCCGTGGGCGGCGGGACCACGGTCAATTGGGGATCGTCTTTCCGCACGCCCGAAGCGACACTGGCCCTGTGGGCCGCCCGTCACGGGGTGGTCGGAATCGACGCGGCCACGCTGGCGCCGCATTTCGCGGCAGTCGAGGAGCGCCTGTCGATTCGGCAAGGCAATCCCGACGACGTCAACGCCAACAATCGAAAGCTGTTGGAAGGGGCGAGGAAACTGGGCTGGCAGCCCGAGCTGATCCGGCGCAGCGTCAAGGGTTGCGCGCGCCTGGGCTACTGCGGGATGGGTTGCCCGATCGACGCCAAGCAAGGCGCGTTGATCACCTACGTGCCGGATGCATTGGCTGCGGGTGCCAACCTGTTCACCAACGTACGCGCCAAATTGGTGGAAACCGATCGTGGACGCGCGCGCGCCGTGGTGGGCGAGGTGCTGGATCCCGGGCCCGATCGGCCGACGGGGCGCCGGTTCGTCGTGCACGTGCGGCGCGGGATCGTGCTGGCCGGGGGCGCCATCAACACCCCCGCGTTGTTGTTGCGTTCGAAGGTCGGCAACGGCAACGACCGCGTCGGGCTGCGCACGTTCCTGCATCCGACCGTGCCGATTCTGGCCTACTACGACGAGCCCATCGAAGGGTTCTACGGGGCGCCGCAGTCGGTGTCGTGCCATCACTTCACGAACCGCGGGGTTCAGGTCGGCTATTTCATGGAAACGCCGCCCATCCACCCGATGTTGTCCGCGATTGCGTTCCCGGGCTTTGGCGCCGGACATCGCACCGCCCTGCAAAGAATCTCGCACGCGCAATCCACCATCGCGTTGTTGATCGACGGGCATCACGACGACGAAGGGGGCCGCGTGACCACGGATCGCGACGGGCGGATTCACCTGTCGTACCCGTTGTCACCGGCGCTGTGCGAGGCGGGGGCGGACGCGGTCAAGAACATGGCCCGCTTGCAACTGGCGGCCGGCGCGCGGGAGATCGTCACGCTGCACGAGGATCCGGTGAGCATTCGTTCCGAGGCCGATCTTTCCAAGCTGGACGGGATCGCGTTTGGACCGAACCGTCACACGTTGTTCTCCGCGCACCAGATGGGGGGTTGTGCGATGGGGGAGGACGCGACAACCGCTGTCGTGAACTCGCGCGGCCGGCATCACGAGCTTGAAAACCTTTGGATTGCCGACGGATCGGTGTTCCCCACCAGCCTGGGCGTGAACCCGCAGCTGTCGATCTATGCTCTGGCGCGCCAGTTCGCGACCGCGATTGCCGCCGCCCGTTGACACGTCCGGCTAAAGCCGGCGCGGACGTCCGCCGAAGCCTGGGGAGAACATTTCCTAAGGCGGTCAAAATGAACAACTCACCCAGCGCGAAGAATTCCGAACGCCGGCGCCACACCCGCACCCCCATCGGCCTACCGGTGCGGGTCCATTTCGCGGGCCACACGGTACCGGTGACCGTCGAACTTCAGGATCTGTCGCTGGGGGGCTGCTACTTCCGGGGAGCCGCCGCGCCGCCGTCGGCGAAGTTGGCGTTCGGCTTCGTGCTTCCCGAACGGCAGCTGTGCGTTGCCCGCGGCAAGGTTTTGCGCGTGGACGGTAACGGATTCGCCGCGACCATCGATCGCGCGAACGGCGGTTTCACCGATTTCATCAGTGGTCTGTCGGGCGCGGTGATCGCTCGCGCCGCCTGAACAGCCCTGCGCCCCGCCCTCAGCGGCGTTTTTCCAGATCGCTGCCGATCGGCTCGGGTGCGCCGACCGTCGGAGCCCCGGGAGTTCCACCATCGAAAACCAGGGGGGACTCGCCGGCCGCTCGCTTGCGCGCGATCTCGATCTCGGCGGCGTGGGCCCGCTCGGCGCGTTGTCGTTCGGCGGCTGTGGCATTTGCCGGGGCGGCAGCCCAACGCGCCAGAAGATCCGCGCATGCCTCGCGCACTTCCGGACGAACGTCGTAGACCGCGATATGGCGCAACACGGGGACAGCCTCGTGGTCGGCGATGCTTTCCAGCGCCGTGATCAAATGCAGCCTGCCCGTCGGCGCGGCGGTGTGCAGCGCGGTCTCGATCTGGGGAATCGCCAGGCGACCATAACGCGCCAGCCGGGCGGTCGCGGCGGGAACCAAGGCGTCGTTGCGCTTGGTCAGGATGTTGATCTCGTCCTGGATGTCGCGGTGCGATCGCTCCTCGCAACCGGCGCTGACGGCGCAGCCGATCAGAAGGACGATGACAGGGATGGGACGCACGATTCATCCGCCTCGATTTGGTCCGGGCCACCGCGCCGCAGGTTGCGGGCGATCGACTTCAGGACGGGGTTTGCCGGCGACGTCAGAATTCCCGTGCCGCTGTCCGGACCGGCGCTGGATTGTTCAAGCATCGCGAAAAACGATTCGCCCAGATCCAGCAATTCGGGGATGTCCGTGGTCCCGCCGCCGCGCTGGCGCAGCTGCGACCCGCCCCACAGGCCACGCGAATACCAGGCCAACGTCTTGCGCAGCTCGTGAACGCGCATTTTTTCGTGCGCGTGCGCCAGACACAGATCGGCGTGGCGGCGCCAAACGCGGTGGCGCTCGGCCAACGTGGGTGGCCCCGGATCCGGCTCGCCGCGCGAGACCGCCGCCAGCGAGCGGAAGATCCATGGATTGCCCATCGCGCCGCGGCCGATCATCACGGCGTCGCAGCCGGTGGCGGACTTCATGCGTTCATAAGCGGCAACATCTTTCACGTCACCGTTGCCCACCACGGGAATTTCCGCGGGCAGCGCCGCGCGCACGGCGGCGATCGGTTCCATGCGCGCCAGGCCGGAAAATCCCTGCGCGCGCGTTCGTCCGTGCACCGTGATCATCGCGGCGCCCGCGTCGACCAGGTGCAGCGCGAATTCGGCCGCATTCAGCAGGGATTCATCCCAGCCGGCGCGGTGTTTGACGGTCACCGGGATCGGGGCGGGAACCGCGGCGCGAACCGCGCGTACCAAACCCGCGGCCAGTTCAGGCTCGCGCATCAGGGCCGATCCGCACATTCCCGCCGTGACCTTCTTGGCGGGGCAGCCCATGTTGATGTCGACGATCGACGCACCGACGTCCACGGCCATCCCGGCGGCGCGCGCCAGGGCGTCGGGCTCGCGGCCAAAGATCTGCACGGCAAAACGCCGCCCTTCCAAACTGGGCCACATGCGATCGACGGCTTTTCGCGCACCGCGGGTCAACGCCTCGGCCGACAGGAATTCGGTGAACGTCAGGACCGCGCCCAGTTCCTCGCAGATGGTGCGAAACGGCAGATCGGTGACCGCCTCCATCGGGGCCAACAGCCCGCCCGAACTGATTTCCAGCGATCCAACGCGCATGGGCCGGGCAGCATAGCAGCACCCCTGGGTTTGCGCGGAACCCGCGTCCCGACGACCGGGAGAGCGCGGCGGTGGCGTTAGCGCGAAAGAATGGTTACCAGCCGAGCGGTAACCTCGTTCACCGTTTCAGGCCGTAGCGTTCCAGCCACGTACAGTACCAAGCTGCGGTCGGCGGTGAACAGACGCGCCGGCCTGACGAAGCTCGGACGGTTGAGACCGCCCGTCCCGAACTCCGCCTCGCGAAGGGCTACAGTGTCGCTGTCGTGGCTCGCCTGACTCGTGATTTGGCAAAGGATCATGTCGTCACCAGGCAGGTTGGCCACGACCAGCGCCGGCCTTCGTTTCGATCGGCTTAGATCGGAGAACGGAAAGGGAATAACAACAACGTCGCCCTTTAAAGGTTTTCCCACGCCTGGTCCTCTTCAGGGCTCAGCCATTCGCGCGCCAAGACCGCCTCGCTCGCGAGTGCTGTCTCCAAGCGCTCGGTGCGAGCGCGGGCGGTCAGAAAACGCAGGAAATCGAGAGCCTCTGCCACCGCATCCTCCGGGGCCTGCTCGATCTCTTTGATGGCTTGCTGCCTGACGTTCATGGCTCCAACAGCGTAGCGCGGCACATTCGTTGGGGCCAGCACCGCGCCCAGGTAGGCCGTCCTACGAGCCCGTGGGCGCGACGATCTGAATGCCGTTCACGGGTGCCCGCGTGGCCGCGCCCGTGCCGGGCGTCGCGGTCAAGGTGAACGATGCCCCAGTCACGTTGCGGAACACGATGTAATTTCCCGCCCCGCCCGCTGGTGCCAGCGTGAACCCGGCAAAGGTCGTGGGCGGCGGCCCGGTCTGGGCGACCATCTGTGTGACCGTCCCGATCCCGTACCGATACGTCCGCGTAGTCGCGGCGGCTGGGTCGCCGGCAACGTAGACGTAGACGTCGTAGCCAGGGGTGACGATTTCGGGCGGCAGGTTGGCGACGACGACGGTGGCGGGTGTCGTGGGGGTCAACGGATCCAGATAGCCGTTCATCATTCTCACGTTGCCGGGAGCGTCCACGGAGCCGATGGTCCACACCCCGGGACCCGATGCCCCGGGCGGGGAATTCCAGGTCACGTTGATCGCCGCGACAAGGCCGTTCGACAACGTCAGATCGGTCAACGAGCCGACCGCTCCCCGCGCGGCGTTCCATTGCGGTGCCGCCTTCACCCCCGCCATTTCCGACGGCGCCATCGCCGGTGACGCGATCACCGTCGCACCGGCTGCACCACCGGCTCCCGTGGCCGGCGGCCTGCCACCGACGAAATCGATGCTGAGAATGAACACCTGACGACCGCCGCTACCACTGCTGCCACCGCCGGCACCACCCGTACCTTGACCACCGGCACCGCCGCCCGTCCCCGTGACAGTGCCACCACTGCCGCTACCGCCCGTCCCCGCCACGCTGCCACCCGTTCCACGGCCGCCGGTCTCACTGGGCCGACCGCCACTGCCGCTGCCGCCAGTCCCGTTCACACTGGTGCCGCCGCTTCCGGTTCCTCCCGTCCCACGCCCCCCACTGCCCGCCGCTAGCTGACCACCGCTGCCGCCGCCGGTCACGGGCAGTGTTCCAATTACCCCCCCCCCCCCCCCCCGGACCCCCCCCCCCCCAACCCCCCCCCCCGGGGGGGGGGGGGGGGGAA
>JANOJB010000217.1:0-21795 GCA_031407985.1 Pseudomonadota bacterium
CCTTGTCGAGTGGGCGCGGAATCTACCACCAAGGTCGGCATCCGCGAAGCGCGTCGTCCACCAATGCCCGGATTCGCGAAGCTGCGGGTGACGGCGGGTCATAAACGGGAAGGCCGGGTCATGCCGGGGATCCCCGCCTATCCGGGCCTGGTCAACTGTGCTACAACTCAACGCTTTGCTGGAAGGTTCCTTTACCCAGCGACTTCGAGAGGTTGGCACAATCGCGCATGCTGCTGGACTGGGTCTACGGACTGTTTTCGAATGACCTCGCCATCGATCTTGGGACGGCGAATACCCTGACGTTTGTTCGGGGCAGGGGCATCGTGTCCAACGAGCCCTCGGTCGTCGCGGTTCAGAGATCGGGCAACGGAACCAAGAAGGTGTTGGCCGTTGGTCGCGAGGCCAAAGAAATGTTGGGTCGCACGCCCGGCAATATCGTCGCGGTGCGACCCATGAAGGACGGCGTCATCGCCGATTTCGAGGTCACCGAGGCGATGCTGCGCTACTTCATCACCCGGGTGCACAACCGCCGCACGCTGGTGAAACCCCGCATCATCATCGGTGTGCCGTCGGGAATCACCGAGGTGGAAAAGCGCGCCGTCCGCGATTCCGCGTTGGCCGCGGGGGCACGAGAGGTCTACCTGATCGAGGAACCGATGGCCGCCGCGATCGGCGCCGGCCTGCCGGTGACCGAGCCGTCCGGGAACATGATCGTGGACATCGGCGGGGGCACCACCGAGGTGGCGGTGATCTCGATGGCCGGCATCGTTGTGTCGAAATCGATCCGTGTCGCGGGAGACAAGTTGGACGAGGCGATCGTCGCGTTCATCAAGCGCAAGTACAACCTGCTGGTCGGCGAACGAACGGCGGAGATCATCAAGAAACAGATCGGCAACGCGTATTCCGTCGACGAAGTCACAACGATGGAGATCAAGGGGCGCGATCTGGTCGCTGGGATTCCGAAGACGCTGGTGGTCAACAGCGACGAAATCCGGGAGGCGTTGTCCGAGCCCGTGAACCAGATCGTCGACGCGGTTCGATCCGTGCTGGAGCGAACGCCGCCCGAGCTGGCGTCCGACATCGTGGATCGCGGCATCGTGTTGACCGGTGGCGGTTCGCAGCTTCGCAATCTGGACGTCCTTTTGCGCGAAGAGACCGGCTTGCCGGTGATGGTGGCGGACATGCCCGAATGCGCGGTGGTGCTGGGAACCGGGCGCGCGCTTGACGAACTGGCGCTGCTGCGCGAAGTCGCCCTTCAGTAGGAGCAGCGGGAAATCGGTTGATGATCACCGGCGGCAAACGCCTCCGCGAGGCGGCGGTGGTGGCGGTGATGGTGATATTGGCGCTGGTGGCGCTGCGCTTGAGCGCGCAAAGTCCGGGCGAGCTGTCGTCCCTTGACCGTGGGATTCTGGGCGTAGTCGCGCCCGCCCAGGCCGCGCTGTCGACAGTCGCCCGCGCGATAGGGGGGGTGGTCGGCCGTTACGCCGAGCTGACGCGCGTTCGCGGCGAAAATGACAGATTGCGCAGCGAGAATGTGCGCCTGCGCGCCGAGCTGATGGAGACGAAACGCTTCGCGGCGGAGAGCGGGCGCTACCAGACCCTGCTGGGACTGAAGGACTCGTTGCCCGCCGAGACGCTGGCCGCGCGGGTGATTGGCATCGACGCTTCTCCCTACTTTCGCGTGGCGCGGGTCGAGCTCGATCGTGGGGAAGGCTTGGTTCGGCGTGGCATGCCCGTCCTGACCCCCGACGGCGTCGTCGGCAGAATCAACCGCGTCGCGGGAAAGACGTCCGACATCCTTCTGGCGGTGGATTCGCGTTCGTCCATCGATGTGTTTCTTCCCCGTACCGGTGGGCGCGGGATTCTGCGTGGCAAGGCGGGGGCGAACGGCTACCGATGCACCATCGAATACCTGGTCCGCAGCGAGCAGGCGCGCGAGGGTGATCTGGTTGTCACCAGCGGATTGGGTGGCGCCTTCCCGCGTGATCTGGCGATGGGCAAGGTGACCCGCGTGGTACCCAACCCGTCCGGGTTGTATCAGGAAGTAGAAGTCACGCCCGACGTGGATTTCGCGAGGCTGTCCGAGGTCTTGGTGGTGGTGGCCCCGCCGCCGACCGCCGATCCCGACGCCGCCACGCCGGGGTCGCGCCGGCCGCCACCGCCGCCCGCCCGCGGACAGACGGTGTATCGATGAGGGCACCCGCGTGAGATCCGCACTGACGCTGCTGGTGGCGTACCTGCTGCTGATCCTTCAATCGACGGTGCTTGAATTGGCGCCCGTCCGGATGGCGGCGCCGTCGTTGGGGTTGCTGGTGGTGCTGTACGTCGGGATCTCGCCGAAGTGGACGCTGTCATCGGCGTCGATCATCGCCATGTGCACCGGTTACCTGCTGGATCTGGTGTCGGGCGCGCCCCAGGGTGTTCACGCGCTGGTGTTCATCCTGGTCGCGGTGGCGGGACGCGCGTTGTCGACGCGTGTGGCGGTCCAGGGGATCGTGCTTTCCGCGGCGACGTCGTTCGTCGCCAGCTTGCTGGGTGCGGTGTTGGTCGTGATGGTTCGGGCGCAGGTCGCGCCCGAGGGTGGCTACGGTGGACTGCGCCAGGCGCCCCTGGAGGCGCTGCTGACCGGAATCTGTGGACCGGTGGTCCTGGGCCTGTTGCGCGCCATCGACGGGAAACTGGAGGCGACGCGCGCGCGCGTGGGGCTGGGCCGCGGCCCGCGTTCCAAGACAATGCCCCGTTTCGGCGGTTCGGATCGATAAGTGCAAGTGCAAGTGCAAGCGCAAATGCAGGTCGAAGCCAGGCGATCATCCAGGCGATCATCCAGGCGATCATGGAGATAGCCGGAGCAGACGCGGAGCTGCCGGAGATCCGGCGACGGGCGCGCTTTTTCGCGTTGTTCGTGATGCTGGCGTTCGTGCTGGTGGCCGCCCGTCTGTTCTACATTCAGGTCATCGAGGGCGATTCGTTCTACAAGTTGACGTCCGAAAACATGGTGCGAACGGTGGCGCTGCCGGCCGTGCGGGGAGAGATTCGCGACCGCAAGAATCGGGTGCTGGCCAGGATGCGTCCGGCGGCGAACGTGGCGGTCATGCCGCGCGAGGTGACGCCGGAATCATTCGAACGCCTGCGCACCGTACTGGCCCTAGGGCCGGACGAAGCGGTGGAAATCTGGGATCGGGTGCGAAGCGAACGTCAGGACAAAAGCAGGGATCGTGATCGGCCGCTACCAGTTCGCGAGGATGTCTCGCGCAACGCGCAGGCGGTTCTTGAGGAGACGGCCCAGGATCTACCGGGAGTCCGCCTGGAGCACGCGATCCGCCGCGACTATCCCTTCGGCGCGCTGGCGCCGCACACGCTGGGATACATGAACGAGATCTCCGCCGACGAACTGCGCGACAAGCGGCAGGAGGGTTATCGGCCGGGCGATCTGGTGGGGCGCATCGGGATCGAACGGCAGCTGGAGGGTTATCTGCGTGGACGGGCAGGCTTTGAGAAGGTCGTGGTCGACCGGCGTGGGGTTCCGAAGGCGAACATTCGCGAACTGGTCGAGGGGGCCGTCAGGCAGGATCCCATCCCAGGCAACAACGTCTTTCTGACCCTGGACGTGGACGTGCAACGGCTGACCGAACGCGCCCTGCGTGGGGCCAACGCCGCCGGCGCGGTGGTCCTGGACGTATCCACTGGGCGCATACTGGCGATGGCGTCGCGGCCGGGATTCGATTCCAACGAGATGTCGGGGCACCTGTCGCCCGAGGCGCAGGCGCGCATCGTGGCGGACCGATTTCGTCCGCTGCGCGACAAGGTGGTGACCGAAACCTACTTCCCTGGTTCGACGTTCAAGGTCGTGTCGGCGCTGTCCGCGCTGGAGGACAAGTTGGCGTCGCCCGAGGAGCGCATCAAGTGCCACGGATCGTTCGAGATGGGCGGGCGGCGGTTCAAATGCACGAAAACCCACGGGGTGGTCGGCCTGTACGAGGCGATCGTGCAAAGCTGCAACGTCTATTTCTATGATCTGGGTTCGCGGCCCGGGATGCTGGATCGCCTGGCGCGGTTCGCGACCGATATGGGGCTGGGATCGCCCACGGGCCTCGGGATGAATGGCGAGGAATCAGGGTTTATTCCGACCGAGGAGTGGTATCGCGACCAGAAGCGGAAAGATCCCAAAAACGAGGGTTTTCAGGTCGGGCACGCGTTGAACGCCGCCATCGGGCAGGGATCGACGCGGGTCACGCTGCTGCAGATGGCGGCCCTGTATGCGGCGATCGCGAACGGCGGAAAACTGTGGCTGCCGCAGATCGTAGAAAGAATTGAATCACCCACCGGGCAGGTCGTGGAAGAATTCGCCCCGCGGGTTCGCCGCGAGTTGGCGATTTCTTCCGAACATCTGACCTTGGTTCGGCAGGCGCTGGTCGGTGTGGTGAACGAATCAAAAGGGACCGCGTACAAGGCGCGCCTGGACGGAGATTTGGAGGTTGCGGGCAAGACGGGGACCGCGCAGGTTCGCCGGTTCAGCCGCCGCGGCGAGGCGGTGTCCAGCTACGAACAGAACGACCACGCCTGGTTCGTCGGGTTCGCGCCGGCAGGCAACCCGAAGATCGCGTTCGCGGTTCTGATCGAACACGGCGGCCACGGCGGCGAAGTCGCGGCGCCGGTGGCGATGGAGATCGCGCACGCGTATTTCGACGCCGTGGCGCCGGGAGATCGAGCAGCGCCCAAGGTCGGGTTGCCCAGGCGCCGGATGGGCGTGGGCCTACCCGCGCGCGCGGCGGGGGTGCCGATTGGCGTGCCGGCGCTTCGGCTGCCCGTTGAGCCCGGCGTTTCCGCCGTCCCTGCCGCTGCCGACGCTGCCGCCGCTCCTGCCGTCCCCGCCGCTCCCGCCGCTCCCGCCGCTCCCGCCGCTCCCGTCCCCGCCGTGGAGGCGCCGTGATGGCCCCACGGACGATTTCCTGGCGCAAGCTGCGCTTCCGATTCGACTGGACGTTGACGTTTGCCACCTTGGCGGTCGTGGCGCTGGGCCTGCTGAATCTGTGGAGCGCGCTGCACGATCGCGGTCCGCACTTGTTTTCGAAGCAGGTGTCGCTTCTGTGCGTCGGATTTTTCGTCTTCCTGGGAGTTGCGACCTTCGACTACAGAAGTATCAGCCGTTGGGCCTACATTCTTTACGGTGGCGGCGTGGCCATGCTGCTGGTGGTGTTGTTGTTCGGCCGCGTGGTGGGCGGTGCCCGGCGGTGGTTCGACATGGGGCCCGTTCACGTGCAGCCGTCCGAGATCATGCAGTTGCTGGTCATCCTGGCGATCGGCAAATATCTGAACGACTGGCCCGCGCTGGAAGGGCGAACGTTTCGGCACCTGGCGATCCCGGTTGCGATCGTCAGCGTGCCGGTCCTTCTGGTGGCACGGCAGCCGGACCTGGGGACGGCGCTGCTGATCCTGCTGATCTTCACCACGATCATGTTGACCGCGCGCCTGAAGCTGAAGACCCTGGCCGCGATCTTGGGACTGGCGGTGATTTCAGCGTCGCCGCTGTGGCGTTACGGCCTGCACGAATACCAGCGCAAGCGTGTCGAGGCGTTGCTGAATCCCAACGTCGCCGAGGCCTGGCAGGCGCGCCAGGCGTTGAACGCCATCGGGTCCGGGCGCTTCCTGGGCAAGGGGTACCTGCAGGCGACGCAGATCAGAATTCGTAGGCTGCCGGCGTTGTGGACGGATTTTCCGTTCGCCGTGTGGGCCGAGGAATGGGGTTTCGTCGGCAGTCTGATCGTGTTGGCGACGTATTTGGTTCTGATCCTGTGGACCCTGAAGATTGCCGGCGATGCCCGCGACAGATTCGGGGCGACGGTCTGCGTTGGGGTGGCCGCGCTGTTGTTCTGGCACGTCACCATCAACGTGGGCATGGTCATCGGTATCTTGCCCGTCGTGGGGGTCACGCTGCCGTTGATCAGCTACGGCGGATCCAGCTTGCTGACGATCATGGCAGCGCTGGGGCTGGTGATGAACGTGTCGATCCGACGGTTTTCGTACTGAGCTTCGACCACCGTCCGTCAGAGGCCCATCTCCCTGAGGCCCTCCTGCCAGGGAAGGACCTTCACGCCGCCTTCGAGGCGGGGTTCGGTGCCCAGGTACCAGACGCGGGATTCGTGCCGTTTGCCGAAGTAGTCGGCGAAGCGCGCCAGGCCGCCCAGTTCCTGGCCCCGGACGCGATTTCCCGCCTTGCACTCGATGGCCCAGACGCCCTTGTCCCACTCGACGATGAAGTCGACTTCGGCCCCGTGTTCGGTGCGAAAGGTGGAGACGCGCACGGGGCGATCCAGTGACGCCGCGGCGTCGAAAATTTGGTTGGCCACAAGGTGCTCGAACAGAAAGCCAATCCGGTCGGCGGAAACATCGAAGTTGCCGAGCAAACCGTTGAGCACGCCGCCGTCGAAAAAATAGAGCTTGGGATGCTGGACCAGCCTACGGGTCGCGCTCTTGGCGAACGCGCCGACCCGCCGCACCAGCAGGGTGTCTTCCAGCACCTCGACCCAGCGGGCCACCGAGGCACGTGGCACCATCGCCGTCGCCGCCAGTTTCGCGACATCGAGGAACCGCCCCGAGATCTCCGCGATGGTGGTCAGAAAGCGGGAGAACCCTTCCAGGCTTCGACTGAGCGCCTCGGACTGAATCTCCTCGCGCAAGTAGGTGGCCGCGTAGGACGAAAGCGTCTTGCGGCGGTTCTCGCGGTCGTCGTCGGTCAGGATTCCGGGCAGGGTGCCGGTGGACAGGACGTCCTTGGTCGCGAGTTGATAGTCGATCTCGCCCGCTACGATCGGACCAAGCTGGTAGGCGTGCACGCGCCCCGGCAACAGGTTCGCGTTGCCGCGTCGAAGTTTGCGAGCGCTGGAACCCGTGAGAAGGAAGCGGTAGCGCTTGGGATCTTCGTCGATGATGGCCTGCACCGTGTTCAGCAGGGAGGGCAGGCGTTGCACCTCGTCGATAAAGACCGTCACGGCGGTGGACTTCTTCAGGTGGGCGCCGAGCCGGGCGCGCAGTTCCCCAGGGTTCGCCGCGAACAGAAGGAAGGTTTGCTCGTCGGCGAGATTGAACGCGAGTTCGGGTCCAAGGGATCGCATGAGGGTCGACTTGCCGGTCTGGCGCGGTCCAAGCAGGAGGGTGCTTGTCCTGCTGCCCCGCAGATGGCCCGTCAAGCGCCTCGTCAACATGTGAGCATTTTACGCGGTAAAACGTCCGCGTCTAGTGCGGGCGCGGACTGGGCGGGATCTCAAGGAGCGGTATCCTGCCCTGGCTGTGGCCGTCATCCTGAGCCTGGTCCTTTTTTTGTCCGGAGCCGCCGCGTTGCTCTTCGAGGCGCTGTGGTTGCGGCGAGCAGGGCTCATGCTGGGCAGCAGCGTTTGGGCTTCGAGCATCGTGCTTGCCGCATTCATGACGGGGTTGGCGATCGGAAACGCGTTGGCGGTCCGGCTCACGGCGCGCGTCGCGCGGCCGTTGCGCTTGTACGCGCTGTTGGAAGTCGCGGTGGGCGTGGCGGGAGCGGCGGTCGTGCTGGCGACGCCGACACTAACGCCGGTGCTGGCTCCGTTGTTTTGCCTTTTCGGTGACAACGCCGGCTTCACCGATCTCCTGCGCCTTGCCATCGCGTTCACTCTGGTCCTGTTACCCACCACCGCGATGGGCTTCACGCTGCCGGTGCTGACCCGCGCTTTGTCACGTGGCGATCAGGACTTCGGCCGCGTACTGGGACGTCTGTACGGCTGGAATACTCTGGGCGGCGTGCTGGGTGCGGTGGCCGGTGAGCTGTGGTTGATCGCGCCGCTTGGTTTGCGTGGCACCGCCTTCCTCGCGGCGGGACTGAACCTGCTTGCCGCGACCCTGGCTTGGTGGCTCTCGCGCCGGCGACCGCCAAAGGAGGCGGCGGAAGCGTCGAGTCGCGGCCCCAGTCACGGTCGGCTTGGTCCTCGTTCGTTGCGCCTCTTGGCCGCGGCCTTTCTCTCGGGCGCCAGCCTGCTCGCGTTGGAAGTGATCTGGTTTCGCTTCCTGCAACTCTTCGTCTTCGGAACCACGCTGACCTTCGCGTTTATGCTGGCGGTGATCTTGCTCGGGGTGGGGGCGGGTGGTCTCGGCGCCTCGCTGTGGCTGCGACGGGATCCGGGCGCGCATCGTTGGCTGCCCGCGGTGGCTAGCGCGGCGACCTTGGTCACCACCTCAAGCTACGAGCTCTTTTCGCCCTGGTACCGCGGTGCCGCCTTTTTCATCTCGCAACCCGACGCGACGATGGTCGTGTCGCTGCGCCTGATGTTGGCCTCGTCCCTGGTTTCGGGCGTTCTGTTCACGTTTCAAGGCGCGGCACTGCGCCGCGAGCTGCCCGGCGCGGGCGAAACCGCGGGACACCTGACGCTGGCCAACACGTTGGGTTCGATGACCGGCGCCCTGGTCGCGGGTTTCGTGTTGTTGCCGGTACTCGGCATCGAGCGATCGATCTTTGCGGTGGTCGTTCTGTACGGCGCCGTGGTGGCCCTCTGCGGCCCGCACGGTTCGGACGACGCATCCCGAGGATCGCGTGGGTTGTGGCTCGGATCATTGACCGCCGTCGCACTTTGTCTAGTGCTGTTTCCGCGCTACGCGATGGTGACCCGTCACCTACCAACCAGCCTTGCGCGTTTTCTGGGCGACGCAACCCGGGTGGTGGCGCTGCGTGAGGGCGTCAACCAGACCACGACCGTCCTTCGCACCGAATGGGGCGGTGAGCCCATCGCGCATCGACTGGTGACCAACGGGCACTCCATGTCGGGAACGGATCTGGCGGACCGGCGCTACATGAAGCTGTTCGTCAATTGGGCGCTGGCGGTGAACCCGCGCATTCGTCATGCGCTGCTCATCAACTATGGCCTCGGCTCGACCGCCAAGGCGCTGACCGATACGCGCGCCCTGACCAGCATCCACGTCGTGGATATCTCTCGCGAGATTCTCGATATGGCCTCGGTCGTGTTCCCGCCGGGCCACAGCCCGCTTGGCGATCCGCGCGTCGCCGTACACGTGGAGGACGGTCGCTTCTTCCTGCAGACGACGGCGGCGTCATTCGACCTGATCACGGGCGAGCCGCCCCCGCCCAAGGGCGCCGGCGTTGTGAACCTGTACAGCCGCGAGTATTTCCAGTTGCTCCACCACCGCCTTAACGAGGGTGGCGTGGCCACCTACTGGCTTCCGGTGGAAGAGCTAGACGAGAACGACGCCCGCGCGGTGGTGAGCGCCTTCTGTGCCGCGTTCGTAGATTGCTCGCTGTGGACGGGGGCGGGTCCCCACTGGATGCTGGCCGGCACACGTGGGCTGCACAAACGTGCGCCGGAGGATGCGTTTGTGGCGCAGTGGCGGGACGACGTGGTGGGGCCGGAGTTGGTGCGCCTCGCGGTCGAGACACCCGAGCAACTGGGGGCGACATTTCTCGCCGACGCCGAGCAACTGGCGCCCTGGATCGCGGGGATCGCTCCGCTGGAAGACGACCACCCACAACGCGTCTCTCCGGATCGCCCGCAGGCGGCGCGGCAGGACTTCATCGAGCGTTGGATGGAGGTCACACAGGCCGCGCTTCGCTTCGAGAGCAGCAAGCTGGTGCGGGAGCTGTGGCCGCCTGGACTGCGCGCGAGAAGCCGCGATTTCTTCGCGACCCAGCGCCTCGTCAACGCGGTCACCTCCTTACCCACCCGGTGGCCGGGTCTCGAGGAGCTGCGCGATCTCCTCAACGACTCGACGCTGCGAACCCTACCTGTGCTGGTGGCGGGCAGCAGTCCCGTCGTGCAGGAGATCACCCAGCGCGCGTGGACCAGGGGGGAACGGTCCCCGAAGATTCAAGCGCAGATGGCTATAGGCGCCCTCGGCCGCCGCGACTACGTGCGCGCCGCGCAGCACTTCGGCGTGGCCGCGGCATCGGGTGGGCACGAAGCGATCACCGCACGGATGTACCAGGTCTTCGCTCTGTTGATGGCGGAAAAAACCGGCGAGGCTCGTGTGGTTCTGTCTGCCGTTGGGCCCGGTCCGGCCGCGGGCCCGGATGAACAGCGCGCCCTGCGCTGGCTACACGCCATGCTACCCCCGGAACCGGACAGACGTTGATCTGAAGTGGCGAGGCGGAGCGGCAGGAACTATCCGCCGCCGGCTCCGCCAGCCGCGTTGCCGGCACCGATGTCGCACGACGCGCCGTTCGCGATCCAGCCCCGGACCGCGGCGAGATCTGGCTCGGACAAGCCGACCGCGCCCAGCGGCATGCGCTGGTTGCTGCCGCCGGCGCAGGGGCCGGTGGGAACGTCGCTCAGTTGTTCTCCCGTCACCTTCGCGTGAAGAAAGCTTGCGTCCGGATTCCCGGGGACGATCAGGCGGCGCTCCGGGAACAGACACGATGATTTCGCGACCAGATCCGCGCAGGCGGTCGCGCTCAGCAGATCCAGACCGGCCGCGCGGGCGCTTCCCCCGTGACAGGCGCTGAACGCGCAACTGGGCGCGAAGACGTGCGCACGAATCGCCATGAACGTCGGCGCCGTCGTGACGGGCACACTGTCATCCTCGGGTACCGGCCAGCATCCGGCGCCACTGATCGCCAACGCCAGGCACGCCGCTGACAGATATCGTCGTTTCCACCACGTCGGCGCGACAGGCTGCGCCATCGGCTGCGCCATCGGCTGCCTCATCGGCTGCCTCATCGGCTCGCCTCGGTGGACGATTGCGTCGCGACGCCGGAGGCGGAATCCAGCGCTGACGTGCTCGGGAACTCCTGGATACAGAAGGACGCCGCCTCGACGGCGGGCGCGTAGTACGTCACCAGATTGCAGTGTTCGTCGCGCTGCGTGTCGGGGCCCCAGGCGGCCGCGACGTCGCGAAAATTGAAGTACTCGCAGTCGAACGTGATCTGGTTGCCCTCGGGAATCGGCAGCAGCGGGACAAACGATTTGAACTGCAACGTCGCCTCGTCGGTGCCGGCGTATACGACCTGCCCGCCGGCGTCTCCCAGCGGTCGCACATCGGCCTTGAATCGACGCCCCAGCGCGTGAAAGTGCCCCATCATGGCAACCACGCTGGCACCCACAGGAAGGGGACACTCCTGATGCAGGGTGACCGCCTGTCCAGGCAAGATGGCGATCTGTTTGTTCACGCCGAACATCACCCCGACCGGCGTTCCCGGCTGTCTGGCGGGATAGAATGCCACCTGAACCGATTCGTCGATGGCGGCCGGTGTCAGGTTCAGCCAGTGAACCTGGATCAACAGCTGCTGGCGCGGACCGACCGGAAACGTGAAACCGTCGGGCAGCGTCCAGTCCAGCGGTTCGATCTGGGAGCCGACCAGCAGTCTCCAGCGCGGCCAGGCGAGCCCGCCCGCGCAGTCGGTCACGCCGTCGGGTTCGGATTCATCCGATTGGTAGACGTGTACGTGATGGCTTCCCGTTCCAAACGCG
Source organism: Pseudomonadota bacterium (assembly GCA_031407985.1). GTDB lineage: Bacteria > Myxococcota_A > Polyangia > Fen-1088 > Fen-1088 > FEN-1088. Next base: position 11,442 of record JANOJB010000217.1, read on the forward strand.
AACTGGATGCGCCGCACGTCGATCCGCGCGTCGTTGGACAGCTTGAAAGTGTGGCACTGAACCACCTCGGTGCCGGGGTCCTGCCGCCAGCGCAGGGTCTGGGTGACGGCGTCGCCTCCGATGGCCATCGTCAGGTCGGGGCCTATGCCGCCGCGTGTGCTTCCACCGCAACCGCAACCGACAACCAGAATGAGCCCAAGCGCGATCGACAAGGCCTGGGCACGCGGGTCAAACCCACGCCTTCGTTTGGACCACCAAAGCGTCCTGGCGTCTGGTACCAGCGTGGTCAGGCAGCCTCCTTGCGCAGTTCGTCGCCGAACAGCGTCTGCATGACACGCGCAGCCTCCGCCTTGCCGCCCCCGACGTGTGGAGCCAGAACGTCGGCGAATTCGGCCGCGGTTTGAAACCGGTCCGACGGATCGGGGGCCAGCGCCCGCCCCAGTACGTCGCTGGCCGGCGACGGCAACCGCCGAATCAGATCGTAGTCATCCGACGTAGGTCCCGTGGCGGCCTTGTACAGGACGTCCAGATCGTTGTCGCCGTCGTAGAACAGTCTGTTGGTCAGGCAGTAGTACAAAACCAACGCCACCGAAAACAGATCGGCGCGTGCGTCGACGCTGTGACCGCGGGCCTGTTCGGGCGACATGAAGTTCGCGTTGCCCTTGACCATCCCCATCTGCGTCTTGCTGGTCCGGCGGTTGGACTTGACGATGCCGAAATCAGCCAGCTTCACCTCGCCTTGCGCCGATACGATGATGTTTCCCGCCGAGACATCGCGATGAACGATGCCCAGGGGTTGTCCGTCTCGATCGCGTTTCGTGTGCGCGTATTGCAACGCCTGCAGCGTTTCGTGCGCGATGTAGTAGGCCAATCGCGGCGTGATGGTTCGTTGTGAATGTTCGTAATAGCGCGCGATCAGCCGGACCAGATCGCGGCCCACGATGTACTCCTGGGTCATGAAGTATTCGTGCGCCACGCGGCCGAAATCGAACACCGGGACGATGTTCGAATGCACCAGGTTCGACTGCATGCGCGCCTCGTCGACGAACTGGGCAATCGCCTCCTTGTCCTGCGACAGCTCCGGGCGCAGGCGCTTGAGAACGAACACCCGGCTGAATCCCTCCACCCCGTGCGCGACCGCCGTGAAGACGTCGGCCATTCCGCCCTGACCCAGGCGATCAAGCAGGTGGTACCGCCCAAAGGTTTGTCCGGGTGTGCCGTCCTCGCCAACCGGAACGCCGCCCGGCGCCGTTGGACGTCGCGGTGGACCTACCGGCGCGGGTGTGGTCAGGACGGCCAAGGGAGCGGGGGCCAACGGTGGGTGGGTCGAACCGACCGAACTGACGGACGATCCGGGAGCGCTGAAACCAGCATCCGTGGATCGCATGCTCCCGCCATCGGGGCGGGAACCAGCGACGTCGGGAGCGTGTTGCTTCTGGGCTGTTGAGCCAAACTTCAACGTGTTCTCGCGGGCGGTGCTACCGGGCGTAGCGATTCGATCGTTTTGCGCCGACGGGCGCCCTAGCGCGAACATCGCGATACCACCCAGCACCAGCAACAAGGCTCCAGCCGCCAGGCCAAAGTCGGCGGGGCGCCGGGGGGCCGGTGCGCTCGCCTGAATTTCGGTCGGCACCAGCAGAGCGGGATCGACAGGCTTGGCCAGCACCAGCACCGGGTTCCGCTCCGTCAGCGCCGCCAGCCGGCTGGCCACGACGAACATCGGCCGGTTGTTGATCGTCACGACGGCTGACGCAACGGGATTCTTGCGCGCTTCCATCACCACGTCGCGATCGTTGGTTCCCGGATCCGGCGATCCCGTCGTCGCCAATATCTCGGAGGCAACCACCACCCGCGTCACGGGAAATTCCCGGCGAATATCGTTCCACCAGTCCTCGGATTGGAACAGATCCACCAGCGTCGGTCCGTCGACGTTGTTGTCCAGCGCCGCCAGCAGGGGTTTGACCTGCGCGGCGGCGACCACGCTGCGCTCCAGTCGATGGCGTTCGGCGTCCAGGCGCGACCGTCCTTCCTGCGCCGCCGCCGACACCGCACCAGCGGATCGATCGTCCGCCACGCGTTCGGTTTCGACGCGCGCCGTGACGGCGCCCAGCGCGATGCCCGCCGCCAACAAAACCAATGCCGCTATCTTCCTGACCGTCATTGTCAGCCTTTTTTTAGTCGCGATAGGACCCGTACGCCTGTCCCAGTTTGTTCAGATGCGCCTTTCGTTCGTCGCCCTTCAGCGCGAACGTCAGCTGCGCGCCCGCGGTGGTCAAATCGATCCGTTGCTCCGTTGCCTGCGCGCGTGGACTCCACGCCACGACCTTGCGCGATCCCAACGGAACGTGGTCGATGCGGAACGTGCCGTCCGATCGCACCTTGGCGTAAAGCGGGCTGGGCACCACCAACACATTCGCCGTCATCTTCTGGTGCATGTTGCAGAAAATCTCGACGACCCCGGGCTTGCTCAGCGTGACCGAGCGGGGTTTGTCGCCGGCCCGGCTGCTGCCCAGGTCGAAGCTGTTGCGTGGCGAGTTGGAGAAGACGTTGTGATAGACGCTGTCGAAATTCGGGAAGACGACGTTGGTTCCGATCTGTACGACCGCCAACCGGGGCGAGAACTGTTTGCCTTCTTGCTTGATCTCGACGGTTTTGCCGCGCGCCGGGGCGCCCTTGACGTTCTCGATGAACACGTAGACATCGGACGTGTCCCCGCCGCCCACGTCGACCCGACCGGCCACGACGGCGTTGCGTCGGGCCGGTTCCGCGGCGCCCGCCGGGGCAGGCGTTCGTGCCGCATCCGCAACCGGCGCGTCAGGCGCGGCCGTCTTGGTTCCCAGCGGGCCGCTGGGAAGGCGTATCGAATCCGGAATGACCCCACCCGATTGCGCGCGGATCAATTTCAGCAACATGTCGTACCGCTGCTGTTCGGATTGCAGCATCTCCATCATGAACTGCCGCTGTTCGCGAACCTCGGCCTGCAGTTTGTTGAAATCGGCCATCGTCGGTGCGGCGGTCCCGCCCTTGTCCACGGGATCCTGAGCCCAGGCCACCGTCGCCAGTTGCGCGATCAAAACACCCGTGGTCAGCCCTGGCAGAAATGGTTTCCAGTCGATCATGTCCTTACCTCGCCTCCGTCGTCAGTTGATCAGAACCAAAGACATCGTGAACACGTCGTTGGCGATCTGCGGGATTCCGCCGTATTCGCCATTGAACAGGTATTCGACCTTCATGATGGCGCGCTCCGAGAACGCCATCCGCAGACCGCCGGTTCCGCGCCAGGACTTGGTCAGGTAGGCGCGTTCGGCCCCTGTCGGCGCGTTGGGATCTCCCAGCCAGACGAAGGCGTCCCGAAATTCGCCGCGCGCCAGCACACCGAACATCGGTGTCATCATCCAGTTCGCCTCGGCGTATCCGCCACCGTTCAATTGCAGGCCGTAGACGCCATCGACGGCGCTGCCGGGCGCGGCGCCACGCAAATACTGGGCCTTCAGATCGAACGTGCCGGAATGGGCCTGAAGATCGACGCCCCAGAACCACATCGCGCCCAGGCTGTCGCGCGCCCTATCTTGCGCGCCGTAGGACCCGGAAACGCCCACCTCGACCTCGAAGGGAAGGGGGGGGCGCAACGCTAGACGACCGCTGGCGGTCTTGGCCGGGTTGGAATCGACCTCGTCATAGAAATGAAACTGCTCGGTCGTGTTCGATCCGTTCGTGATGGCACCGGCAATGACCACCAAGTCGTCCGCGCCCAACTTGCTGCGGAATTTCACACCCAGCGCCGTTCCGATTGTGTACCGGGAGATCAGCGACGGTGTGATGCCGAACCGCTGGGATGCTTTTCGATCGCGGTATTCGATGCCCAGCAGCGAATCGAATTTGCCGACGAAGATCGACGTCTTCTGGGAAACGGTGGGCATCCACTCCACTTGGGCGATGTCCACTTCGATGAAATCCCCCAGCCGGAAGTTGGAACCGTTCCGGGGGATGAAATTCACGCCTGCCGTCGCCAGCGCGCTGTCACCCAGCGCGGACGTCATCGTCAGGTTGACCTCGTTGGCGATGAATCCGGGCGCGCCTTCCGAGTTGACGCTGTCGAAACGGTCGGCGCCGGCGGCGTCACCCAAATCGGCGGCCTCCCCGCGCGTGTTCACCGTGGGCGCCAGAAGATCGCCCAGAAACACCCATCCGTATCGGCCCTGGTACTGCGGGAACAGCATATTTCCGTCGTCGCGTACGATCCCGGAGCCGTCCCCCTGGGGAACGAAAAATCCGAAATCGATATGTCCGCCCCAGGTCACGCGCGGTTGTCTTCCGACCGCCAGTTGCCGGGTCTGCTCCAGGCGGACTTCAAGGTCGGCGATGCGTTCAGAAAGCGGCGTGGCGGCTTCCTCCAGCGAATCGCGTTCGGTGTCGGCGTCGCTGTCCGCGCCAGCGCTGGCGGCTGGCGGCATCGGTGCGTTCGAGGGGAGCGCGCCCGGCTTCGCGTTTGGCGGCGTGCTGGACTTCGTCGACGGTGTCGCGCCCGCGGACGCCGCGGGGGATCCACCTTGCGCCACGCGGGTCTTCGGTGCGGGTGTGGCGGCGCGCGCGACGCCGGTCGTCGTGACCATCAAGCATGCACAGGTCAGCAGGCCTCGGGAGCGCGCGTTCACGGCAGCACCGGCGCCGTTCGAAGTTCCACCGGCAGTGCCTCGCCGTTCAACGTTTTCAGGAAGGCGACCAGATCGCTTTTGTCCTGCGCCGACAGGAACAGCGGGCGCAGCTGCGGCGTCGCGTATCCGACCGCATTGCTGGTCGCGCCACCTCGGTCATAGTGTTCGACCACGTCTTCCAGCGTGGCGATGCTGCCGTTGTGCATGTAGGGGGCGGTCAGGGCGACATCGCGCAGGGAGGGTGTTCGCCACGCCCCTTTCGGGACGTCCGCGGCGGTCAGATCCATGAACCAGCGGCGCGAGCTGTCGGTCGGATCGTCGCTCCAGACCGAATCGCGTCGCAGGGCGTTCTTTTGCAGTTTCAACAGTCCATCGCGGGCGCCCCAGGGCAGGCAATTCTTGGCGTCTTTGCGCGGGATCTCGCTGCCGTCGGCGGCGGTACCGGCGGGCACCTCCACACAGTCGCAGACGCCGCCGGCGGGACATTCGGCCTCGGTAGGAACCGCGGGCCCCATCTGTGCCACGCCGATGTTGTGAAACCGGTTGTCCGACAAAAGCGGCGTGTTGTGGCAGTCGCTGCAGGCGGCGCGGCCCACAAAAAGCTGGGCCCCGCGGCGCGCCGCGGGAGGGATTGTCGTGCTTCCCGCACCTTCCTGGACGAACCAATCAAACGCCGCGTTCCGACTGATCAGCTTCGATTCGTAGGCGGCGATCGCCTTGCCGAAGTTGACCATGACCCGCGTTATGGCGTCCTGATCATCCTTGGCCATGCAGTCCCACGCGTCTCCCAGCGGCTCGGTCGCGTCGTTCGGCTGGCAGCCCGCCTTGCTTCCGGGTTTGCCCTGCAAGGGGAAGCGGGGCCAACATCCGGCGGGACCACCCGCGGCGTCGGGAACTTCGCGGCAGCCTTGTTCGGCCGAACAGGCGCCGGCGACCAGCGCGCACTGCCCCGTCTGGGCGCCCATGCTCTGGGTTTGCGCCAACACAGTCGCTGACGGCCCGGCCATCGGCAACGGATACTCGGGGAAAACCTGCTGATAGTCGGCGCGGTAAAGATCCGCGATCAACCACGCCACGCGCAGCCGGTTGCCATTCATCGACACGCCGCCTTCGGTGGCCGCAATCGCCTGGGCCCACAGTGAATCGGCGCGTCCGTTCCAGAACGACAGTTCGAAGAAGGCCGAGTTCATCGTCGGCTGCGCGTTGACGTCGAACCAGCCGCCACCGATCGAGACGTGACCAGGGATCGAGGTGTCGTCGATTCCTCCGCGAGACGGATCGTGACAGGTGACGCACGAAATCCCCATGGGCTGTCCCTTGGCGGCGCGCGCGTAGGGGACAGGACGGCGCAGTTGATCGACCAGCGTCGCGGTCCCCGAAAAACGACCGTCGTAGAACCATTTCTGTCCCAGCACCTGCGCTGCTGGGTTTGCCGCGTATCGGTTCGACGCGTCATTCGGAGGTGTACTGGGAAGCCCGGATAGGGCCGACAGTTTCTGCCAGTCGTTTTCGGACCAACGGCAGCCCGCGGTTCCGCAAAAGGCCTCGTCGGTGATGCTCCCGCATCCCGTCGACAGCAAGCCGCAGGTCACGGACAGAAAAAGCAGTCCGGCGGTGGCCAGACAGCGCGTTACTCTGGCATGTAAAACGTAAGCCAGCTTACTATTGTGGCAGATGTAAGTGTTTGGATTGATTGGGACTTTCGGCATGACCACCCCTGCTATCGGGCGCGGCCACCGCGAACTAAAATCGCGATGCGTCACAAAATCGAAGCGGCCGATTTCGTCATACCGCCTGCCCCTGATGCGACAATCTGCGTCGGGCGCCCACCGTCCGGAATTGCGGATTCAATGCTGAACGTAAGCGTCACGGTCGGTCTGGGATTCGTGACTCCGGGCAGGGCGGAAGGGGGCCGGGCGGTTGGTCCGATCAATATGGGTCGTAACCGTGTGCCTTTTGTCGGTCTCGCTTTCCGCCGCTCTTCCGTGCGCCTTTCCCGTGAGCCGGGACTCCCGCGACTAAACACCCATTGATGACGCGAGCCCGAACGAAAACACCAATATCCCCATGTCGGTACCAATCCAGGATTCAGTTGTCGGGCGCGTCATCGGCTCCTACCGCGTCCTCGGTCAACTGGGTGGGGATTTCGAATCGTCGCTGGGGGACGATGGATCGTCACTGTATGTCGCCGAGCATCAGCACCTGGAGCGCACGGTCGCGCTGCGGTTGATCACCGCGAACGCCGGCGGGGCAGCGGGGCGGGATGGTTTTCTGACCGAGGTGCGCAAGTTGTCGCGGATCGGGCACTCCAACCTTCTGGATCTGATCGATCTAGGCGAAGCGGGCGACGGCCGTCTGTACGTCGCGATGGAGTTGCCCGGGGGACCGACACTGGAGCAGGTGATCGCCGAGCATGCTCCGATCGCCGGCCCGCGGGTGCGCACGATCGGCGCGCAGATCGGCCTGGCTTTGCAGGCGGCGATCCGGGCGTCGTTTCTGCATGGTGAGATCACGCCTGGCCATATCTTCCTGACCAGCGACGGAGACCAAGACGACCTGGTCAAGATTGACTTCGCCAGCTTCGACATGTTGGCGGCGGATGTGGTCGTTGGGTTGGATGGTGTTCGCGCGCTCGGCGACATCCTGTACCAGATGGTCGTCGGTCAGCCTCCCGATCCCGACGCGCCGGTTGCCCCGAAGTTGCTTCGACCCGATCTCGATATCCCGGCTGACCTTGACAGTCTGATCATGCGTGCGCTGGATCCGGATCCGTCCAAACGCTGGCTGGACCTGGACGCGATGCTGCGCGGACTTACGCCGGTGGCGGCCGGTGCGGAGAGCGAAGCCCCGGCGCACGGAGCGGAGGAGGGGGAGGAGGAGGGTCGCGGCGCGGCAGCGGCGCATGGAGCGCTCGAGAATGGGGCGGTGACACCGCGTGTGTCCGCGCGGCAAACCGAGGTGCACCCGCCCATGGATTCCAGCGCGCCCACGGTGGTCAGGTTGTTCGGAAAGACCTTGTTCCCCGGGTCGTCGCCAAGATTGATCGCGGGCGGCGTCGCGGCGGTCTTCACACTGGTCTTGGGCATCGCGCTGGGCGGGACGCGGCGCGATTCATCGCCCACCGGGAACACACCCGGTCGTGCGGCGTCGTCGGCGCGACCATTCACGCCGCCTGCCGAAACGAGTGCGGCCACCACCGTTCCCGGGACTGAGACAGTTGCTGTCGCGGCACCCGCGCCGTCCACCGCCGAGCCGACCGTAGGTGCAACGCTCGGCACAGCCACGGAGGCGCCCCTGCCTGCTCCATCGGCTTCCGCGCGTACGGTCGCGCAGGCCGCCCTGCCTAGAAAGGAAACGGGAGCGTCCGTCGACACCAAACGCGTGGCCGCCGACAGCGGCATCGCGGCCGCGGGACCGCCGCGTGATGACGAGGGCCATCAGGGCAAGGCGGTTGGCACGGGGCGCGCCGGTAGCGGCGATGATGCATGCGCGGTGACGCTGGGGGCGAACCCCTGGTCGGAGGTCTGGATCGACGGAAGGCAGGCGGGATTTACTCCGCTGATCGACTATCCGGTCGACTGCGGTCCGCACGAGGTGGCCTTCAAAAGTTCCGAGTCGGACATCGAGAAACGGCTGTCCATCACGGTGGTGTCCGGTCACCACTTCAAGAAGGTCGTCGACCTGACCACCCAAGGGACGAAGGGCCGCGCCTCGAATTCCCCAGTAGCCGCCGCGGCCATGGGAACCTTGGTCGCCGCCTCCACGGGAGCGACCACGGGCACGACCGCGGGCACGACCGCGGGCACGACCGCGGGGACGGGATGTCTGGTGACGCTGGGCTCACGGCCCTGGTCCGAACTGTGGATCGACGGAAAGCAGGTTGGCGTGACCCCCCTGGTGGAATACGCGCTGTCCTGTGGAAAGCACGAAGTGGTGTTTCGCAGCACCGATCTGGACGTCGAGCGCCGCGAGACCATAGTCGTCAAACGTGGCCGGACGCTGAAGAAGGTCGTGGCCCTGGCCGAAGAACGAACCCCGTAGCGCCAAACCTGCCCGCTCGGGGCGCCTCTTTCCCTTTTTCTTCGACCCACCCGCGCGTTTCCGGGCCTCTTCAGTCATGGCTGTTCTCGATTCCCCCCCGAGGTTGGACCATGCGCGATCGAACCATCGTTGTTTCGGGTCTGTTGGCCGCCGGGCTGATATGTGGCTGCCTCCAGACCTCGGATGGGGTCATGGGTGGCGGCGCGACCGGCGGGAGCACGGCGCGGGGTGGCGGTGGCTCGGTGGCTGGTACCGGTGGCCGTTCGGCGACGGGTGGCATGGGCACGGGACCTGCGGCTGGCACGGGAGGAACGGCGACCGGAGGCACGGGCACGGGCACGGGTGGTCGCGCGGCAAGTGGCGGCGCCCAAGGTACGGGCGGCAGCGGCAGCTCCGGTACCGGAGGCAGAACGGCGACCGGGGGTTCAGGCACGGGTTCGGGTGGCGCGGCTACCGGTGGTGCCGTCACGGGCCCCGGGGGCGCGGCGGCGTCGACCGGTGGCGCGGGTGGCGCGGTCACACCGCCGCCGGCGGTCGCGTGCTCGGTGCCGCTCGCCAGTCGGGTCACCATCGTCAGCATCGCCGTCACGCCCAAGGTTGTGACGAAGGGAAGCGGCATCAACTCGGTCAGCCTTCCCGTGATTCTGTCCACGACGCCGAACGGGCGCGCAAAGGTGGCGTGGTCCGACGGAACCAACGTTCACGTCACGCCGCTTGATGAGGCCGGGCAGCGCGCCGCGGCCGACGTCATGATCGCCGGGACCGAGGTTCGCGGATTGGTGGCGCACGACGACGGAGCCGCGGTGCTGGTTCGTCGCGCCGACGTGATGGCGTTCGTTCGACTGAATGAGGCGGGCGCGGTGCAATCGATGCTGAACATCGTCGGTGGGACGTCACACACGACGGAGGGCGCCCGCTGGATCGACGACTGGCCCCACCAGGGCCGCCTGGCCTGGTCAGGTACGCAGTACGCCGCGTATTTCGGTCAGACCGGCAACCACGGCTCCGCCGGCAACCACCAGGGCGATCAATACGCGTTGGTGACGGCGACGGGGACCAAGGCGACCGGCGGATGGGATTGGGGTTGCAGCCACAGCCTGGACGATCGCATCGCCCACAACGGCACGGTCTTCGCCCCCATCTGTATCTCGGACAGTTATCCCGGGGCGGGCATCTTCTTCAACAACAGGGTGAAGATCAGCGACGAGCCTTCCGTCACCAACGTTGGCGGCATCGCCAAGCTGGGCGGCATCGTCCCGGCCCCCGACGGATTCTGGTTGACGTTCACGTCACCGGCCAACCGCGCGTCATCCGATATCGCCTTCATCAAGATATCAAACACCGGAACACCGTCGGGCCGCGCGTATCTGACGGACACGGCGGCGGTTCAAGAGGGCTTCTCTCACCTGGCCGCGTACGGAGATCGGCTGGTCGCCGGCTGGGACAGTGGCAACGCGACCGCGGTCTCGGTGGCGGTGATCGACAAGGCGGGCGTCGTGGTGGAGGGTCCCGCGGTCACGACCGCGCGCATCGGAGGCCAGGACGACTTCGCGACCTTCGCGAACGGCGACGTGGGCTGGGCCGGCGCGTGGGACGATCTGGCGCAGGTTCGGATCGTGCGCGTCGCCGCCTGCAAGTAGTTCGGGCTGAGATCCGGT
>JANOJB010000244.1:0-31043 GCA_031407985.1 Pseudomonadota bacterium
GTACACGCCGGTCGTGGAGCTAAAAAGCGACACGAAGAAGGTCACGGGCGCGATCAGGCCTTGCCAGAGACCCAGCCAGAACCCGGCGGACGTCCCCCCCAGTTCTGTGCAACACATCGTCTGAGCCGCGGTGTCGCCAAGCGGATTGCCACCCGCCGTACAGCCCACCAGGAACAACATGGCACCGAGCAAGATGATGCTGCTGCTCTTGAATGTATTCTCGACCATGGCAAACCCCTCGTCCCTGTCCGTCCAACTTTGTATTAGGACGCAGCTTCCCGCCGCCCGGCGTTTTTCGCAAGCAGATGGTGGGTGACATGTATCACGCAACGGATCCGGCGCCGCATCCGTCGCGTCCAGGAGTTTCCAGGCATTACGGCATACTCGTCTACCAATGCTGCTGAAAGCGGCGCCTCGGGCTGCTGCCTAAACCACTAATGGCAGCAGTGATCGCGGCTACAGGGGACGGTCCAGCGGACTCTGTACACCCAGGGGGCCCCGGCGCAGAACGTGTGTGTAGATCATCGTCGTGGCGACATCCTTGTGACCCAGCAGTTGCTGGATTGTCCGGATGTCGGACCCCGACTCCAACAGGTGGGTGGCGAACGAATGGCGCAGGGTGTGGGGGCTGACGCGTTTGGGGATACCGGCGGAGATTGCGGCGCTTCGCACCGCCCGCTGAATGACGGTCTCGTGCAGATGGTGCCGGCGGTGTTCACCGGTGGATGGATCGACGTACTGCCTGGTCGCCGGGAAGACCCACTGCCAGGGCCACTCGCGCGGCGCCGAGGGGTATTTCGCGCGCAGGGCATACGGCAACTCGACGCAACCACCCTGAGCATCCGCCATGTCTTGCTGATGCTGGGCGCGCACGGCATCCAGGTGTGCGCGCAAGGGGCCTTGAAGTGATGCGGGCAGCAAGGTGACACGGTCCTTGTTGCCTTTTCCTTCCCGGACAATCAACTGTTGTCCCCCGAAGTCCACGTCCTTGACGCGCAGGCGCAGGCCCTCGAGCAACCGCAGACCGCTGCCGTACAAAAGGGCCGCGCACAGCTTCTCGACACCACCCATCCGATCCAGAACGCAGGCGACCTCGGCCCTTGTAAGGACGACCGGGATCCGTTCGGAGCGCTTGGCGTGAACCAGATCTCGCAACCAATCGAGGTCTCGCCCCAGCACGTCGTGATACAGGAAAAGCAAGGCTGCCAGCGCCTGGTTCTGCGTCGAGGCCGCGACCCGTTTCTCGGTCGCCAACGCGCTCAGAAAACGGCTGACCTCGGGCTCGGCCATATCATCGGGATGGCGCTTGCCGTGAAAAATGATGAAGCGACGGATCCAGCCCACGTAGGCTTCCTCGGTTCGAACGCTCATGTGACGCATCCGGATCGCCGCCTTCACGCGATCCAACAAGCGTGGTCCGGCGTTGACCGCTTGAAGGCGGGATGTCGGGACACGACCGGGGGTGGCCGGTGTCCCGGCCAGTGCAACATCCGCTTGGCCCGGAGCCGGACGGTGAAATGGGATGACGCTGGCGATTCGAACGGTTTGACGACGCTGATGACGCATGCACGAATCGGGCTGCCAGCCGCATGCCAGGCGACAGATCGCGACGGAGACGGCTCGCCGTTCTGCACGGGACCCCGCCCGTCACGCACCCCGCAGGTTGCGCTCGACGTGCGCCAGGATCTCGACCAGGCCTTCCAGTGCGGCGTCCGCGCCGGGACCGCCGTGTGTGCGTTGGACGATTTCCTTGGCCAGCAGAGTCAGCAGGTACCGCGTGCGTGCCTTCGCGTCGCCGGCCAGCGCGACGAAATCTTCGTGCGCGGCGTTTACCTCCCAACGTTGGCCATCGAAACGGCTGCGCCATGATGCGCCGGGCTCGTCCCGCAACTCGGGCTCGGGAATGCCCAGCCGCACGCCAGCGTCCAGATCGTTTGGTTCCGTGACGACCACGGTTCCCGACGCGACGGCCACGCAATCACCTTGGCGCGCGGTCACATGGAATGTCTCGCGCGTACCCGGGCGCGCCGTGGCGGCGACGATAACGGCCGGGCGGGATCCACCGCCACCGATCGCGATGGCACCCGATTCGACGCGCCACTCGAAAGTAACCGCGTCGGCGTCAGCACGGGCCTCCTGTTGATCCGCGTCGCTCTGGGCACTCTCCTCGCGCGTCCCTGTGCCATCGGGATCGGAACCAAAGGCACCGCCGCCCTGTTGGACCACGCGCAGCTTGCGGCCGGTCGCGTCCTTCGCGACGGTGCGCACGCGGCGTTCGCGACCGACGGGGATCTGTATTTCGGGCGGCACGATCGTCACCGAATCCAACGGCCCGGGGGGGAACAGTTCCAGCGCGCGACTGGAATCGCCCGATGCACCCGTCGACTCGTCGCCGGCATCGGCGGAATCGTCGGCCCGCGGACTTGACGCATCAACGGCGCCCGGCATTCCGTCTTCCGGAACTTGTCCCAACGGCAAAAACCCCGACGTGGGCGACGCTCCCGCCGCGGGATCGCCCTCCCCTTCCACGGGCGGCAGTTCGTACTGCGGCAGGCGCGCGCGCAATCCGCGGAATGCCCGGCGCAGGTCGGTCATCACCTGACGGTTGGCGGCGACGCCGCGTTCGCGATCCATGCGCTCCAGTTCGGCCAACACCAGCGGAGTCACGCCGCGCAACGCGCCGGCGAATGCCTCGGCCGCCGCGTCCGGAGCCACGCCGCGACGGGTTCCAGGCGGTACGTTGAAACCGGGAAAATCGATCAGGCCCGACAGGCCGCGGCCGATCCACGGTGGTTCGGCGAAACCAAGCGACGGCAGCGCCCCCAGATCGTCGGCGACCAGGGTGCCTGCGCAGGCCAGTTCCACGACGGGGGCCTCGGCGCCGCGCGCGAAGTAAAGCTCGACGCGCATCGGGGCGTGCCCGGGAACCTCGACCGTGACGGGCAAATTCAACGGCTCACCTGTGTAGCGGCGGGGAACCACGCTGAAATGTTTCTCTGCGGTGCCGCGCGCCATCCCGTCCACGATGACCACGTCCACGCCACTGGCCAACAGTGTCCCGCGCAGCTCGGCGGCCAAGTACTCGTTCAATTTGCGCGCCGACAGCAGGCGCGACGCCGATTCGTGAACGTCGGTGATCACGACCTCGGTGAATGTCGGCTCCTGATCCATCGCCATCCTGTCGCGAAAGATCTCGGCGCGCTCTTCGTCCTCGCGCAGGCGCAACACGAACACGTCGGAACCGCCCACGCGCGACCGGATGTCCATCATGCGTCCGACCGACCAGAAACCCAGCAGACCGATGCCGTACTTCCCGGCGACCACCTGGGCGTGCCTTTCCAGCGGCGTCAGGTTGCGTTTGCGCGAACATCCAATGTTGGTCGCGATGGTCCGCAGGGCGTCCTCGCGCGGCAGATCGGACAGCACACCTTCGCCGTCGTCACGCAGCACCAACGCCGGTGCGCGGCGGACCCGGCGCCGTTCCAACCGCACGCGGCGGGCATTCGCGTCGATCGAATTTTGCACCAGTTCGGCGATGGCCTTGCGGGGATCGCTTTGGCTGCGCGCCAGCCAGCGGATCAGGTCGAACGGGTCGGCCGGCTTCAGCCGGACGCTTTCTGTCTGTGACGACCCACGACGTGCCATGGCGGCGGATGCTAGGCACACGGCAAGAAATGTCCATCCCCGGCGCCAGCGGGTATAAGAAGGCAGCGTGGCACCGGGCGGGTATCCGCGACAATTTGGCTCCTATGTGTTGCTCAAGCCTCTGGCGCGGGGCGGGATGGGCGAGCTTGACCTGGCGGTGACGGGTGACCACGGCATGGAGAAGCTGTGCGTGATCAAGCGCGTGCTTCCCCATCTGTTGGCGGCCGAAAACGTGCAGCGGTTTCGCGAGGAGGCGATGATGGTCGTGCGGCTGTCGCACGGCAACCTGGTCGGCGTGTTGGATGCCGGCCGGCAGGAGGGGCAGTTCTACCTGGCGATGGATTTCGTCGAGGGCAAGGATCTGCTGGCGACATGGAACCAGTGCGCCGCGCGCCGGGTGGCCTTCCCCGTCGAAATCGCCGCGTACGTGATCAAGGAATTGGCCCGCGGCCTGGGCTACGCGCACGCGTACCGCGATCTGCATCTGGTCCACCGCGACATCTCGCCGGCAAACGTACTGCTGTCGTACAGCGGCGAGGTCAGGCTGACCGATTTTGGCCTGGCCACCTCCAAGCTAAAGGAACAGCGGACCGCCCCCGGGATCATCTACGGCAAGCTGGCGTATCTGGCGCCCGAGCAGGCGCGCGGGCAGCCGCTGGACGGGCGCACGGATCTTTACGCCGCGGGAATTCTGCTGTGGGAGATGCTGACCGGCCAGCAATTGTTCCCGACCACGGTGCCGGGCGCGGTGTCGCCATCAAGTGGACACAATTCGACGCTGGAAGCGCTTGAACGCGTGAAGAACCCGGTGGTGAAACCGCCGTCGGCGATGACCAGCCGCGTTCCACCCGCGCTGGACGCGATCGTGTTGCGGGCGCTGCGCACGGATCCCGCCGAGCGCTACCAAACGGGCGAGGACTTCCGCCTGGATCTGGCGTCGTTTCTGGCCAAACACGCACCCCAGACCGACGCGGCCACGCTGGCCACGTTCATGACGTTGTTGTGGGACGAACAGATCGATCACGAACGAACCGATCGCGACATCCTGATGCGCGACGCATCTCCCCTGCTCTCGGCCGGGACGGTCTCGGGCGCGATTGGCGCGGCCAACGTCGCCCCAACGCCAGCGTCGACACGGTCGTCCGCCGAATGGCTGGTGTCGCCTTCGACATCCGATCCACAACGACCGCGTGTTTATGGCCCCGGGCGGGACGCGCTGCGCGCCGCCGATCGCGCGGGAGATCCAAGCGCCCCCACGGGTCCCCTGCCGCGACCGGTACGTGAAGGCCTGGTGATTCGCGATCCGCGCGACCGCCGCAGCGCGAACCAGATTCGACAAGCCGTGGTTCAGCGATCGCAAGGCGACGACGCACGACTACAAACACCATCCCAACCCACCATGGGCCTCGACGCCGACCTGCGCGGCCATCTTGGTTATCTTTCGGACGCCGACCCGCGCGACGGTGCTGCCCCTCGACCCGACCCTTCCCCCGTCGCCGACGCCGACGCCGGTTTCAGTAGCCAACTGGGCGAACACATCGCCGACGAGGATCCGCGCGTGGGCACCACGATTGCCGCGCGGTACTTCCTGCGCCGGTTGTGTGGCGAAGGCGCGATGGGGCGCGTGTACGAAGGTCACCACGTCGAAATCGGCCGGCGCGTGGCGATCAAGATTCTGCATTCGACGTTCAGCAACACGCCCGAGGTCGTCGAACGCTTTCGGCGCGAAGCGCGCGCGGCATCGAAGATCGGCCACCCCAATATTGTCGACGTGACGGATGCCGGAACCACGCCCGACGGCGCGTTCTTCTTCGTCATGGAATATCTGGACGGCGTCGATTTGGAACAGCTGATCGGCCGCGATGGTTCCCTGACCGTCGAACGCGCGCTGCTGATCGCGGCGCAGGTTTGCCGCGCGCTGGTGGCGGCGCACACCGCAGGGATCATCCACCGCGATCTGAAACCGGCGAACGTCATGTTGATTCGCCACCGAGACGAAGAGGACTTCGTCAAGGTTCTGGATTTCGGCATTTCGAAGCAAAGCGAACTGGACATCGATCCACGAGGCAAACACGTCGGCCTCACGCGCCCCGACGCCGCGGTCGGCACGCCCATCTACATGGCCCCCGAACAGGTGTCCGGCCATCCCGCCGACGGACGAACGGATGTCTACGCGGTGGGCGAATTGTTGTTCGAAATGTTGACCGGCGTGGCGGCCTGCCCGGGCGGCGACGTGATCGCGGTCTTCAACAAGAAGGCGAACGAGGATCCGCCCACGGTGCGCAGTCTTCGTCCCGACGTTCCGATCTCCATCGAGACCCTGTTGACGAAGGCGATGTCCCGCAAGCCCGCGGATCGCCACGCGACGATGACCGTGCTGAAGGACGAGATCATGGGATGCCTGGCGCGCATCGATGAGGGGCCCGTCCCGGTGGCCGGCCCGCGCCACACGGAATCAGAGTCATCCCACACCGCACCCATCGCGCGCCCGGGATCGCGCGCGATTTGGATCACCGGCGCGGGCGTGATCGCGGGACTGGGCGTGGCGGCGGTGTTCGTGTTGTGGCCCGCGCAGGTTTCGACACCAACCGGGGCATTCAACGAGGCACGGATCATGAAAGCCGTGCCACCGATGGAAAGCGTTCCAACTTCGCGTTCGCCATCACCACCTTTGCTATCGCCTTCACCATCGCCTCCACTGTCGCCTCCGCAATCGCGTTCAACGTCACCTTCGTCGCCAACGCGGGCAAAAGCACCGCCAGCGTCGACCGCGGCGCTGTCGACGGCTCCGTCCCGCACGCGCCCTCCAGCGCGCGCGCGTCTCGCCGCAGCCCCAAGCCAGCCACCACCAGGACTCGCACCAACAGGCTCGGGGAACTCTTCGACGAAACCACCCGCAACTGACGCCCTGTTGAAAGGCCGCTCCGCTTTCGCGAAGGGAAACTTCCCCGAAGCCGTGCGCCTGGCACGCGCGATCTTGGCCTCCGGGGACGCGGTGGGGGGGCACCTTCTTCTGGGAGACGCCTTCTACAAGATGGAACGTTACGCCGAGGCCGTCGCCGAATACGACGCCGCCTTGAAGGCATCCCCGGGTCACCCCCTGGCCCGGCGCGGTCGCGAACTGGCGATTCGCCACTCACAACGCTGACTTACGAAAGGTGAGCAACTAACCATTGCTCGTGGACACAGGTCTTTCGGCGAATGTCGATGATAATGCGTCGCATCAAGACTGTTCCAGGATGGTTGCGCATCACATGTGACGATAATTTTCGCCTAGATAAGTGTGTATACTGCCGCCCAGTTCGTACATCAGGAGGTCAGATGATGGGTCGCTTCAGCGTGATATTTGCGGGCACCTTGGCAATGGTTGCAGGCCTTGGCTGTACTTTTCAGCCCAAGAGGGAAGCACCCGGTGGCGCGACTGGCGGCGGTACGGGATTTCTTCCCGACGCGAACGTCGTCGACGACACGGCGGTCTTTCGCCCTGACGCCGCCATCGAATACATCTCGGTCGATGTCGAAAACGAGACGGGGCCGACCTCGGACGCGAACTGCGGCAACGTGCCGTTCACCGTCGTCATTCCGCCTCCCGAGCTTCTGATCGTCCTCGATCGGTCGGGGTCGATGAACGAGGATTCGATGGGCGTCATGCAGCCGGCGGGTTCGGCGAACACGAAGTGGGCATTGATGACGGCGGCCATCAACGAGGCCATGTTGATGTCCGAGACCAAGGTGAACTGGGGTCTGAAGTTCTTTGGTACCGGGATGGGGAACAACCAAGGATGCACCGTCAGCAACGTCGTCGCCGTGCCCCCCGCCACCATGAACGCGGCGGCCATCGCGGCTGCTATCGCGTTGCCGGCGAACCAGCCGGGCACCAGCACGCCGACCCGGGCGGCCGCAATGACGTCGGGCGCCTACATGGTTGGCCGACAGGCCACGAACATGAATCCCAAGTACATTTTGCTGGCGACCGACGGTGAACCAAACTGCGCAGCGGGGGGCGGCAACGGTTCGGACGCGGTCGCGGCCGTCCAGGCCGTCGCCGACGTGGCGACCATGGGCATTCCGACCTTCGTCATCGGCATCGCCGCGGACGGTGTCGCCGGAACGACCCTGGACCAGATGGCCGTCGCCGGCGGCAAGCCGCGCGCGGGGACGCCTATGTACTATTCGGTCACGACCACGGCGGATCTGGTCACGGCGCTGAACGCCATACAGAGTTCGGTCGTGGGCATGTGCACGTACCCCTTGGGGCCCGAGACGATGACCCAGGATCGCAGCGTCATCAACATCAGCGTGGACGGCACCCCAACCCCGAAGGACACCCCGGATGGGTGGGTTCTTGATCCCGGCGGAACGTCAATCACGTTCACGGGCGCAACCTGCGCCCAACTGATGACGGGAACGCTGAAATCGGTGCAAATCCTGTTCGGTTGCAAGGTCGGCCCCGTCGAGTACCGCCCGGACGAGAGCGCGCGCTAACCGGCCGAGCCGCCTGCGCCCGCGTAGATCTTGGCGGCGCCCTGATGGCCCAGACGGTGCCAACGAACGTACAGCCGCGATAGCTGAAACAGCAATTCAGGGGCGGGTGTGGCTGTCTCGATCGCCTTATCCACCAGTTCCAGGACGCGTTCGCGCGCGTCCGGTGGGTGAAACAGCAACGTCCTGCCGAACACCACCGCCTGGCCATCCCACAGCAGCCGCGCCTCGAACAACGCCCCGGGCTCGAAGCCGATCGTGCCCCGGCGTTCGCTGACCCAAAAACGCCCGCCCCCTATCAGGTCGTCGACCTCCAGTTGCAGACCGGCATTGGACCCCAGTTCGAACAGACTTCGGTGGCTGGTCAGCAGGTGGACGACGGTGCGACGCTCGTCCTCCGAGAAGCGTCCCGCCGGCTCGGCGATCACCCGCAGGGCGGGCGGCGGACCGTCCCGAAACTTGCGTTCGATGATGTACCACTCCAGGAACGCCGCCATTCTCGATTCGAACAGATCGCCGTCGTCATCGAACACCTTACCCGCCCGCTCGAAATATTCGTCCCGCGCGCGCATGACCTCCAGCTTGTTCTCGCCTTCGGCGAAAACCGAGGCCAGGCGTTCGACCAGTGATTGGATGGGGATCACGGCAAAAACCCGTGTCTTGGGGACAGGCCCATGTCTGCTACGAACGCTGGCGTTCGTCCATCAGCTTGGTGAAGCGTCTGAACAGGTAACTGGCGTCGTTGGGACCGGGGGACGCCTCGGGGTGGTACTGGACGCCGAACACGGGGAGACTGTCGTGGCGCATACCCTCGACGGTCTTGTCGTTCAGGCTGACGTGGGTCAACACGGCGTGCCCTTGCATGGAATCCACGTCCACGGCGAAGCCATGATTCTGGGACGTGATCTCCACCTTGCTGGTGCCGAGATCCATCACCGGATGGTTGGCGCCGTGGTGGCCGAACTTCAGCTTGTACGTCTTGCCCCCCAGCGCCTGGCCCAATATCTGGTGACCCAGGCAAATCCCGAATACCGGGATGCCGGTCTTCACCAAGTCACGCGCCGCATCGACCGCGTACGGTAGAGCGGCCGGATCCCCAGGACCGTTGGACAGAAAAATTCCGTCGGGCTTGTGGGCAAGCACGTCCCGTGCGGGCGTCGCGGCGGGAACCACCGTCACGCGGCAACCACTCGACCGCAGGCAGCGCAAAATCCCGCGCTTGATTCCGAAATCGTATGCCACGACGTGGTGCCTGACCGGGGGCTTGGCGGCAAACGATCCATTGGCGTCGGGCCCCCCTCCCTCCCAGATGGTCTCGTCCCATTGGTACGGCTCCGCCGCCGTCACCTCGCGCACCAGATCGCGCCCCTCCAGCGACGGATGGCGCCGCGCCCGTTCGACCGCGGCCGCTGGATCGGACGTCCGCCGCGTGATCACCGCGCGCTGCGCGCCCGAGACCCGCAGGCGCCTCGTGATCGCACGCGTGTCGATGCCGCTGATCCCGGCGATGCCGTACTCCGACAACAACCCCGCCAGATCTCCCCGGGCACGCCAGTTCGACACGATCGGCGACAGCTCGCGCACCACGAACCCGGCGCACCAGGGGCGGCCCGATTCGAAGTCGATCGGGTTCACGCCGACGTTTCCGATCTCGGGGGCCGTCATCGTGACGATCTGGCCCCGGTACGACGGATCGGTGATCACCTCCTGATAACCCGTGATCGCCGTGTTGAAAACGATCTCGCCGGCCGATTCGTCGGCGGCGCCGAAGCCCCAGCCTCGGTAGATTGTCCCGTCCTCCATCGCCAACAGCGCGGGCGTGTTTGTCATCTCAGGCTCAGGCAAAACGCTTCTCCTCGGCGAACGCGATGTTGCCGGCGACGATGGTCAAGACCGCCCGCCCCCGCATCTCGCGTCCACCAAACGGTGTGTTCTTCGATCGCGAACGAATCAGGCCCGATTCAACCTTCCAAATAGCCTCGGGATCGATCACCGAGACATCGGCGGCGACTCCCGGGGCCAAGGTGCCGCCCGCCAGACTCAGAACCTCTGCGGGCTGGGAAGACAGCAGGGCCACCAGTCGCGATGGAGACAAGATCCCCGCGCGGACCATCTCCATCGACAGCGGCACCGCGGTCTCAAGCCCAATCATCCCGAACGCCGCCTGCTCGAACTCGACGTCCTTTTCGACAGGCGAATGCGGAGCGTGATCGGTGGCGATCGCGTCGATGGTTCCGTCGCGCAGGCCCTCGCGCAGGGCCTCCTGATCGGCCGCCGTGCGCAAGGGCGGATTGCACTTGGCGTGGGTGTCGTAGTCCGCGCACGCCTCATCGGTCAGCGTCAGGTGGTGCGGCGTCACCTCGCAAGTCACCGGCAGGCCACGCCGTTTCGCCGCGCGCACCAAGGCCACCGATTCAGCCGTGCTGACATGCGCCACGTGATACCGCGCGCCGGTCAACGCGCACAACTCGATGTCGCGCGCCACCATCGACGATTCCGCCGCTGAGGGCTGTCCACGAATGCCGGCCCGGGTGGACACCGCCCCTTCGTTCATGGCCCCCGCCCCACCTTGCGACAACGTCAGATCCTCGCAGTGCTGAATCACCGGCAGGCCGAACGTCCGCGCATATTCCATCGCGCGCCGCAACAGCTCGGCGCTCATGACGGGCTTCCCGTCGTCCGAAATCGCCACGATCCCGGCGTCCTTCATCTCGCCGATTTCGGCCAGTTCCGCGCCCGCCTGCCCCTTGCTGACGGCGCCAATGGGGTACACGCGCACAACGCCGGCCGTACGCGCGCGTTCGACGATCAGCTCGGTCACCGCCCGGCAGTCGTTCGGCGGCACGGTGTTGGGCATGGCGCACACGGCCGTGAACCCACCCGCAGCCGCGGCCTTCGTCCCGCTGGCGATGTCCTCTTTGTATTCCTGGCCCGGCTCGCGCAGGTGCGTGTGCAGATCAATGAATCCAGGCGTCACCCACAACCCGCTGACATCCAGGATCCGGGTCCCGGGCGGCAACGCCGCCGCCAGACCCCGTTCGACGCGCGTCACCCGGCCGTCTTGCAGAAGCACGTCCGCCTCGGAATCGACATTCCGCCGTGGGTCGATGACCCGGCCACCGCGCAGACAGATATCCAATGCGCCCTCTCCATAGAATCTTGCGCCCCCCCCGTCAACCGAAAATCCGCCCTTCGACGCCGCTATCGCCGCCGGCCGGGGCGCCAAAACAGGCTATTCGACGCCGCTATCGCCGCCGGCCAACAGGTACAGGACCGCCATTCGAATGGCCACGCCGCGCGCCACCTGCTCCAGGATCACCGATCGCGGACCGTCGGCCACGGAAGGTTCAATTTCGACACCGCGGTTCATGGGACCCGGGTGCATGACGATGGCGTCAGGCTTGGCCAGCGCCAGCCGGCGTTCGTTCAGGCCGAAGTAACGGGAGTATTCGCGCGTATTCGGAAACAGCGGCGTGCCGAAGCGTTCCTGCTGGATCCTCAACATCATCACGACGTCGGCGCCCTCCAGGGCCGGCTCGATGCGATCGTGAACGGTGACCCCCATCTCGGACAGGCCCGGCGGCAGCAACGTGCGCGGGCCCGCGACACGAACCCTGGCGCCCAGCGTCGACAGGGCGAAGATGTTCGAACGGGCCACCCGGCTGTGCGCGATGTCGCCGCAGATCGCGATGTCCAGGCCCTCGATTCGTCCCTTGTGGGCTCGAATCGTCGACGCGTCCAGCAGCGCCTGGGTCGGATGCTCGTGGGCACCGTCGCCTGCGTTGACGACGGCGGCGCGGATCCGGCGCGATAGCATCAGGGCGGCGCCCGCCCGCGCGTGCCGGATCACAACAACGTCCGGTGACATGGCGTCGATGTTGTGCGCGGTGTCCAGCAGCGTTTCGCCCTTCACCGTCGACGACGCGGCACCCGAGATATTGACCGCGTCCGCCGACAGCCGTTTCGCGGCGATCTCGAACGACGTGCGGGTTCGCGTCGACGCCTCCAAAAACAGGTTGATGACCGTCTTGCCCCGCAGCGTCGGCACCTTCTTGATGGGCCGCGTGGCGATTTCGCCGAAGCGGTCACCCAGATCAAGGACCGTGGTCAGATCCCGCGCCGACAACTTCTCGCATCCCAGCAGATGTTTGTGACCGAACGTGCTCATGCGCGCCGTTCGCGTAGCACGATCCGGTCCGGCTCGCCACGTTCGGACAGCATGACGCGGACCGATTCAGTGGCCGCCGTTTGAACAACCACGCCGACGAAATCAGGCTGAATCGGCAATTCGCGGCGACCCCGGTCCACCAGAACCGCCAGGGCCTCGGCCCGCGGTCGCCCATAGTCGGCCAGCACGTCCATGGCCGCGCGAATGGTCCTGCCGGTAAACAATACATCGTCCACCAGCACGACCATCCGTCCGTCGATCGGTTCGGGCAAATCGGTCGGGCCGATCTCGGGTTTGGGCAGACCGTGAAAAACATCGTCGCGATACAGCGTGATGTCGACGGCTCCCACCACGGGAGGCGGCGTATCGCCCGATTCGCGAATCAAGGCCGCCAGTCGAGCCGCCAGGTGGGCCCCCCCGGTACGAATACCAACAAGATAAATCGGCTCGCCGGTGTGACCGATCTTCTCGACCAATTCGTAGGCCATTCTTCGCAACGCCCGTGACATTCCCGCCGCGTCCAATAGCTCGCGGCGTTCAATCAGGTCGGCGTCGGGTGGTGGTAGGCGCGGCGGCATCGCGCGTCAAAAATAGTAACGCAAGTGGAGGTCGCTCACGAGTCCTCGGAGCGAGGTGGCACCCGAGACGCCCGCGGACCACAAACTGACGTCGCCCGCATGTTCCAGGCGCAGCAATACACCGCTGCGGATCCCCAACGACAGGGCCGGAACCCCGATGAACCCAAGGTGCAGTTCCCCTTCGAGATCAGCGCGCAGATCGGCCACGTACGTGCTGTCCGCGGAGCCCGCCGGCTTCCAGACCACGACCAACAAGTTCGGACTGGCCGCGATCGCCAAATGACGCCAGTTTCCCAGCAGCACCGACACCCCGACCACGGGCCCAAACCCGAAATAGCTGTCCAGCAGACGTCCCGCTTCGCTGCCGCCGCCCATCGCCAATGCGACGCCCGCGTTGACCGCCAGATTGCGTCCCAGCCAATGGCGAACGCCCAGTGCGCTGACGGCAACCGGTGGACATTCAGCGACGGCGCCAGCAAGGGTCATCCCCAGTGGGCACCCGGTGGAAGCGCGACGTGCAAAGACGGGAAGTGTCGAGGCGACGGGGCGCACCTCGATCCCCCAGGCCCCGACCACAGCGTCGTGATCCGATTCGGCGGCGGTCGTGTCGCGGGTGATCACGACCCGGGGCGGCCCCAAGGCATCGGAGGGAGGGCCATTTCCCCCCGGATCCACAGGGGGCTGAGACGCGGCCTCTGCCGTTGGTGGCACGGGACTGGGTGACACGGACGCTGGCGGTGGTACGGGCCTGGGAGTCACCTGTTGTTGCGTGGATGGCTGAGCGGCGGGCGGCGGCGGGGGCGGCGCGGATGCGGGAGGCAACCGAGGCTGCGCCGGTGACGGTGACGCGGGTGCAGCCTCGACCAGGCCCGCGAACATGAAGAGTCCAAGTAGAGCAGGACCTCCCAACCGGACGAAAACACACCTCCGAGGCCCTGAAGACGACCGCGCTCCTACGGGCGTCGCTCGGTTTGGCATCTGGGTCGTCATGGGCCCCCTGGTCGCTGGCATATCGTGGCCACCTGCCCCGACACCGGGGTCAAACACACGTAGCCCTCGGTTACCCGCCGGCATGATGCGCCATTCGCGCACGAGTCGTAGCAGGTTCGAAGTGGGCTGTCCGCGATCTGCCGTTCCAAGCAGACCGCCCCCGCGGCGCACGCGTCCCGCCCCGATGTCGCCAGCGGGTCGCAGCCCTGCGACAGGCACACGCCACCGGGAAACAGCGGATCGCCAAGACGGCAATAGGCGCCAAGCGGGCAGTCCGCCCGGTATGTGCACGCATCGCCGATGCGCGCCGCCGCCGTGTAACACGTCCGGTTCACGAGATCGCACGTGTCTCCTCCGATCTCGTCGATGCTCAGCTGCCCCGTGCAATTGTCATCGCTGACGCAGCCACCGTCGAGCGCGGGCGCCGCCAGGGGAATGCAGTACCCGAACATGATGTCGTCCCGGGGCTCGTCCGGCGTCACGTTGTTGTTCCTCACCACCCGCATGCAGATCTGCGTGGCACCACAGTCGCTGTTCTTGCCACAGATGCCACCGCAGTACGTTCGATTCGAGCCGGTGGGGTTGTGCAGATCTCGATCGATGCATTCTCCGCTCCGGCACTCGTTCGGCGCGGCGCAGGCTTGTCCAACCGATTTTGCCCCCACCCCGGGTCGACAAAGCAGCAGGTTCGACCGATCGCTGGCGGGCAGGCACGCCTCGGTGGCCGCGCAGTCCTTTTCCCCGCCACAAACAGTACCGGGCACCAACGCCCGCGGCGTACACATCGCCAAGCGCGCCGTCGATCCATTCGGCAAAGGCGCAGAAAAATAGTCCTCCATGCACACCGCGCCGGTCGGGCAGTCCCCGTCGACGCGACAAAGCTTGCTGCAAAAACGCGATCCGGCGCGTTCAGCGCATAACGCATCGTCGGCGCACCGCAGGTTCTGCGTGGGATCCTTCGAACAGGTTGCACCGAATGCCAGTGCACCCGGCCGTGGCGGAACACACGACAAATACTGAGTGTCACCCGAAGCGCCGACCGCGATCGTGGGGACGCAAACCTCGCCCTGGGACGTGACGCACAAAGCATCGGTCCCCTGCTGGGTCCCCTGCCCCAAAACAAGACCCGCCTGCCCATGAACCTGGCCACAGAATCGGCCCAGGCAGATTCCCGCTCCCGTCAGCTTCGGATACGACACGGCACCGCCCCACTTGGGCGAATACGGAGGGGGCTGACACTGCATGCCGATAGGGCAATCGTTGTTTTGTGCGCAAGCACGCGTGCAGCGATGCGCGAAGCAACCATTGCCGAGATATCCACCCTGGTTCTCGCAGGCGTACGGTCCCGCCTCGGGCTGACACGCGCTGCCCGCCGGCAGATAATCGTTCGCCATCAACTTCGTCAGGCACGCGCCCCTGTAGACGCTGGCCGCGGCGGCAACACCACCCACGGTAGTCGCCGCCGGATCCAGACCAAGCGCGCACGACTCGCCCGCGGGGCAGGTCGCGCTGGCCGATGTGCAGTCTCTCAGCGATCCGGGTAGGCAATAACTGAACGAATCTCCGACTTGATTCGCCGCGCACGCCATCGCGGTTCCGACGGGAAGCGGCGACGGTGCGACCACGTTTCCACATTCCGCGGAGGTGGCGCAGGTCTTGGTACAGAACCCGTTCCAACAAACGCCGCCCGCGCAATCACCCGCGGCCGTGCAGCACGCGCCCAACCCACGCTTCTCGCCGGCCGCGATCGCCGGACACATCACGCCCGGGGGCCGCCCCGCCTCGACAACCACGTCGGGAGTGACGTCGATGGCCGCATCCGGAACCGGCCGGGTACCGGCAACGCCTCCCCCACATCCCCCAACCACCCACAACACCACCCCCATTCCTGAAATGAAGGAACGCATCCTCCGCATCGGTGTAGCATGATTTGGCACTGCCTTTCGAGTTTCTCACGTCGCCCATGGATGCGAAACCACCCACCGCCGCCATTATGTTGGTCGGCAATGAAATCCTGTCTGGCAAGGTGGAGGACGAGAACGCGCGCTACCTGGTCCGCGAATTGCGGACGCTGGGTGTCACCGTCGGACGCATCGAGGTGGTTCCGGACGACTTGGCCGACATCGCGGCCACGGCGCGGGCGCTCTCGGCGCGTTTTGATCTGGTCTTCTCGTCGGGAGGCGTGGGACCGACCCATGACGACGTCACCCTGCCGGCCATCGCCGCGGCCTTCGATCGCGCGATCGTCCGAAACCCCGAACTGGAACGGCTTCTGCGCGCCGCGTTCGGCGATTGTCCGCATCCGCGGGATCTGCGCATGGCCGACATCCCGGCTGGCGCGCGGCTGGAATACGGCCCGCAGCCGACCGGCGCGACCTGGCCCGTCGTCGTGGTCGAGAACGTGTGGATCCTGCCCGGAGTCCCCAGCATCTTTCGCAGAAAATTCGAGGCGGTACGCGAACTGTTCAGGACGCGACCGATCTTCGCGCGGGTGGTTTACTCGCGACTGGGCGAAGGTCCGATCGCTGACGCGATGGACGCCGTAGTGGCCGCCTTTCCCACCGTCGAGATCGGTTCCTACCCGCGCACCGACGACGACGCGTACCAGGTGAAAATCACCCTGGACGGCCGCGATCGGGAAGCAGTGGAAGAGGCGACGGCGGCGTTGTGCGAACGGCTGGGTCCAGCGGTGGTCAGGACCGAGTAATTGCGGTAGGAGTCCCCCGCTGCCATGTCCGATCTGCCTGTTTCCGTGAAGGGAATGACCGATATCCTGCCGCCCGAGGTGTCCAAATGGCACTTCCTGGAGGAGAAAACCCGCGGCGTCCTGGAATCCTTCGCCTACCGCGAGCTGCGCACGCCCATTCTCGAGTACACGCCCCTGTTCGTCCGATCGGTCGGCGAAGTCACGGACGTTGTGGAAAAACAGATGTACACCTTCGACGACCGCGATGGCCGATCGGTTTCGATGCGTCCGGAAGGCACGGCACCCGCGGTACGCGCCTACCTGAATGCGTCCCAATGGACGCGAGAGCCCGTCACCCGCTGGTACTACATGGGGCCGATGTTCCGGCATGAACGCGCCCAACGCGGCCGCCTGCGCCAGTTTCATCAGATCGGCGCCGAAGTCTTCGGAGTCTCTTCACCGACGCTGGACGCCGAGATGATCGCGATGCTGGCCACGCTGCTCGGCGAGTTGGGGATCCCGCCCACGTCCTACACGATCACCATGAACACGCTCGGCGAGCCGGAGGAACGGCCCATCTATCGCGAGGCCCTGGTCAAGTATCTGACCGCGCACCGGGACCGTCTGGACGCCGATTCCATCCGCAGGCTGGACCTGAACCCCCTGCGCGTGCTCGATTCCAAGAGTCCCGACGTTCAGGCATTGGTGGCCGAGGCGCCCGTCATTCTGGATCACCTCGGCGACGATTCCCGACGACGGTTCGCCAGCGTCCGCGAATCGCTGACATCGCTGGGCGTACCGCACGAGGTTGATCCCAGACTGGTGCGGGGCCTCGACTACTACACGGGCACCATCTTCGAGATCAAGGTCACCGCCGGCGATCTGGGCGCGCAGAACACCGTCTGCGGCGGCGGCCGATACGATCGTCTGGTGGAGTCGTTGGGGGGGCCCAAGGTCCCCGCCTTGGGGTTCGGTCTGGGGATCGAACGGGCGTTGCTGGCGATGGCCGAGTCGGCGGCCAGCTTCGAACCGGCGCTTGGCGTTTTTGTCGCGGCGCTGGACCCGGTGGCGCTGGGGTTCGTCCTGCCGCTCGCCCACCGCCTGCGCGTGGCCGGAATCCGCGTCGAGGTGGAACACAGGGGCGGCAGCCTCAAATCCCAGTTGAAGCGCGCCGACAAGCTGCGCGCGCGCCTGGCCATCATCGTCGGCGAAAACGAGATCGCCGCCCGCCGGGTTCAGCTCAAGGACCTCGGCACCGGGCAACAGCACGACGTGGCCGAAGCGGATCTCGAATCGAAGGTCCGCCAGCTTCTGGATTGACCCCAGCCCGGTGAAGGGGCTCGCCGGGGGCGTTCCCTGGAGGGGCGCCGCAGCGAGTCAGCCGACTCGACTAGGTTTCGGCTTCGGCTTCGTCGCCGCGCTTCGGCCGACGGACGTCGCGGCCCGACCGCGCCGCGACCTTACGCTGGCTGAACAGGTACTTCTCGTTCAGCCAAATGAGAACCGGGCTGGCGATGAAGATCGACGAATACGTCCCGACGACGACGCCCACGTTCATCGCGAAGGCAAAGTCGCGGATCACGCCGACACCGAACACGTTCATGGCCAACGTGACGAAGAACACCGTGGCGCTGGTCCAGATGGTTCGCGACAGCGTCTCATTGATCGACTGGTTGACGACGCGGTCGAACTTGCGGTCGCGCAGCCGGGCGGAGTTCTCCCGGATGCGATCGAACACCACGATGGTGTCGTTCATCGAGAACCCGATAATGGTCAGAATGGCCGCCACCGTGGTCAGAGAGAATTCCTTGTAGGTGACGGCGAAGGCCCCAACGGTGATCACCGCATCGTGCAAAAGCGCCACGACCGTTCCAGGGGCATATCGAAAGTCGAAACGAAACAGGATGTAGATCATGATGAGCAAAATCGCCGCCAGCAGCGATCGCACCCCGTCGAACTGCAACTGTTTGCCGGCCTTCGCGCCGACGGACTCCACCTGAGGAACCGCGGACACCGCGCCTGCCCCCAGCTTCTCGTCCAGGTGGCGCCAGATCTCTTTATCCAGACTGACCAGCGTCACCTCGTAGGTGTTGTCCTCCAGACGCCCGAACTGCTGGACCTGCGTGGCGCTGATGCCCACCGCCTTCAAGGACGTGGACAGCTTCCCTGGATCCACCGTCTTGTCGTAGCGCAGGTAAACCTTGTCGCCGCCATCGGACCACTCGAACCTTTTCAGCGAGGCGTCGCCCTCTTTGGAAAGGGCCTCCTGAGCCTGCCGGGCCTGCTCCTTGGACAGCACCGATACGGCGCCCAGGCGAATCATGTAGTTGACCTTGGATTTTCCGCTGGGGTCCTCGTACCGGACCACATCCGCGTTCTCGTGACCAATCTCGGTCAACGCTCGCCGCAGGTCTCCGGCATCGACGGGCCGCGAGAATTCGATCACCATTTCGGTGCCGCCTCGAAAATCGACACCCCAGTTCAAGAAGTGCCCCCGGCCTTTGATCACGAACGCATTCAGCACCAGCATCACGATCGTGACCAAGGTCAGCACGATCGACATGCCGATCCAATATTTCTGATTGCCGATGAACTCGTACTTCGAGTGCGGCTTGATGATCTCGAAGAACTTCTGCTGATTCGGAGCCGCCATATTGCCTCGGGGTTCGTCTGGGAGTCAGGACAGTCTTAGATGGAGAGAACGGCGGGTGCACCGGCGCGACGTCCAACCATGACGTCGAACATCCAGCGCGACAGCCAATACGATGTGACCAGGTTCGTGATGATGCCGACCAACAAGGTCACTGCAAATCCGCGAATCGGGCCCGATCCGTATGAATACAGAACGACACCCGCGATGAAATTGGTGACGTGAGCGTCAAAGACCGTCCAGAACGCGCGCGAAAAGCCGGCATCTACGGCGCTGCGGGGGGATTTCCCAGCACGTAATTCCTCGCGGATTCGTTCATAGATGATGATGTTGGCATCCACCGCCATACCAATCGTCAGGACCAAGCCGGCGATGCCCGGAAGCGTCAGCGACGCCTCAAAGGCCGCCAAAATGGCCACCATCAACAGCATGTTCACCATCATCGCCAGGTTCGCGATGATTCCGGCCAGTCGGTAGTAGATCAGCATGAACAGGATGACGGCGGCAGCACCGATCATCATCGAGAACTTCGCCTTGTCGATCGAATCCCGTCCCATGGTGGGTCCCACCTGGGTTTCGAACGTCTTGCGCAGCGGAGCGGGCAGCGCGCCTGAACGCAACACGGCGACCAAGTCCTTGGCCTCCGCCTGAAGCTGGAAGGGATCGCCGAAGCTGCCCAGGGTGATACGGCCACGCGAACTGATCACACCCTCGATAACCGGCGCGCTGGTGATCTTGTCGTCCAGCATGATGGCCATCTTGCGACCCATGTTGTCGGTGGTCATGCGTTCGGACAGCGCCGCGCCCTGATGGTCGAACTCGAAGCTGACCTCCGGCCGGCCGGTTTGCTGATCCCAGGTCTGATCGGCGTTGGACAGATACTCGCCGGTTAAAACCGCGCGGCGCTTCAGGTACAGCGTTCGCCAGGTCTTGTCCTGGGTAACCTCGCCCGCGTCGTTGCGGACGGCGTTCTCCTCGTACCCAATCTCATGATCGGGGGGCACCGCGTTCTCGCCGGTCAATCCGGCGAAAAACTTCTCTAGGGTGTCGCGCGTCTTGGCGCGCAGATAGACGTCCTCGTGCTGTTTGCCGGAATCCTTCTCGGTCCAGGACTCGGGCAGCACCTCGATGCCGCTGTCCTTGCCGACGGACGCCGCCAGTTTGCGCATGTATTCGGAGCCATCGTCGACAATCTTGAACTCAAGCTGAGCGGTGCGACCGATGATGGACTTGATCCGTTCGAAATCCGCGGTCTTCAAGCCCGGCAACTCGACGATGATGTCGGTGCCCTTGCGGATGATGGTCGGCTCGGCGACGCCGAACTTGTCGACACGGCCTCGAATCGTCTCGATGCCTTGCCGCAACGCCGAATCCCGCACTTCTTCGATCTGGTCGGGATCCAGGCGCAGGCGAACAGTTCCGGTCGCCGGGTCCCGAGAGACCGTGTCCAGTTGGCGGCGGAACTCTTTCAACATCTCTTCGTCGATCTTGCTCTGGTCGGCCGGGATCTTGAAGACGGCGATGATGTCGTCACGGCCCTCGCGGGTGATGGTCACACCGGCGACCTTCTTGACCTTCAGAAGACGATCCTCAATCTCGGACGCCAGGCGATCCACCTTGTCGGAGACCGCCTTGTCGACGTGAACCTCGTAGACCAGGTGCAGGCCGCCTTGAAGATCCAATCCCAGTTGAATGCGCTTCTGGAATAACTTCTTGATCAGTTCAGGCTGCTTGCCTTCCGGGACCACGGTGGGCACCAGATACAGACACGCCATCACCACCATGCCGCCGTAAAACAGCGCTTTCCACCACCAGGACCGTTCCATGGTTCTTCTTCGTTCCTCCGCCGATCAAAAAAAGTGGGTCGAGGGTCTAGGAAGCTTTCGCTTCCGCCTTCACAGCCTCGCCCGGCGTGTGCTTGTTCGTGATATGCGACCGCAGGATCCTAAGTCGGACCCCCTGCTGAACCTCGACGACGACCTCCGGATCCTTGATGCCGGTGATCTTCCCGATGATCCCGCCCTGGGTCACGACCATGTCGCCCGCCTTCAGCTCACTGAGCATCTGCTGAAGCAGCTTGCTCTTCTTCTGCTGTGGGCGAATGACCAACAGCCAAAACACCCCGAAGATCAGGACTAGGGGAAGGAATTGCATCATCGCCGAACCACCGGGGGCAGGCCCCGGTGCGGCGGCCTGGGCGAGACTGAAAAGCACGGATGTCACTGGCTGGCCTCCAAAGGGTGGAACCCTTAGCAGACGTGGGATCCCCGGTCAACTTGGGACACCCCGCAAAACCAACCGGTGCACGCCGACGGGGCCACATCCGATCCTCCTGGGTGCGCCTCGTGGGTACCTCAGACTTGGTCGTCGGCGAACGCCTTCACGTCCCGGATGGACGCGATTCCCAACACCAGCATCAGCAGACGGTCGAACCCCAGCGCGACGCCCGAGGTGGGTGGCATGTGACCCAAAGCGTCCAAAAGGGACTCGTCGATCGGGTACGTCACCTTGCCCCGGGATCGCCGCGACTCGGTTTCGGCCTCGAAACGCGCGCGCTGCTCGACCGGATCCGTCAGCTCGCCGAACGCATTCGCCAACTCCAAGCCGCCGGCATAAAGCTCGAATCGCTCCACGAAACGCGGGTCGTCCGCGCGTCGGCGCGCTAGGGCTCCCAACGTCGCGGGCCAATCGAACACGAACAACGGGCCGGTTGCGGCGACCCTTTGCTCGACACGATCCAGCCAAATCTGGAAAAAGATGTCGTCCCATTCCCTGGCCGAACCGGTATCGATGCCGGCCCGCTTTGCCTTCTGCGCAAGCTGGAGGGCCGATTCATCGCCATCCAGTTCAACGCCCGCGTGTTCGCGAAGCAACTCTCGAACGGTAGAGCGGCCGAATCGCTCACGAAAACGTTCGGTCTCGACGCCCGCCGCGTCGGCCGCGACCCTCACCAGGGCCTCGCAATCGTCGGCGATCATCTCCAGCGGCGCGCCCGCCCGGTACCACTCGATCATCGTGAACTCGGATTCGTGATGGTCTCCCCGTTCGCCGGCCCGCCAGCATTTTCCGATCGAAACGATGCGCTCGTATCCGGCACCACACAGGCGTTTCATCGCGTACTCGGGCGATGTCACCAGCCAGCGATCACCGGAGGCAACGGCATCCAGGTGAACCTCTTGCCCGGGAGCGGACACCCGTGCCGGAGTATCCACCTCGAGAAAGCCCTCCCCTTCGAACCAACGTCGAACCGCTGACAACACCTGGGCCCGCGCCTCCATCGCGGGACGCAGTTTGATCAGACGATCCCGATCCTGCTTCAGCAACGTGGCACCCCAAACGGGGCCCGCGCGGGTCCCCGGGTCAACGGGCTGGCCTTAGGCGCGTCCGACGCGTTCCAGGTACTGCCCCGTGCGGGTGTCGATCTTGACGACATCGCCCACACCGATGAACAGCGGCACCTGGATGGACGCGCCCGTCGAGATCTTCGCGGGCTTGGTCGTGTTGCTGGAAGTGTCGCCACGGAATCCGGGCTCGGTCTCGGTGATCTTTTGCTCGATGAAATTCGGCAACGTCACGTCCACGGCCCGATCATTGAAGAACAGAACCTCGACGTTGATGTTCTCGGGCATGAAGTCCTTCGCGTCCGCGAGGGTCGCCGCCGGAATGCCGACCTGATCGTAGGTCGTGGTGTCCATGAAGACGCACGAGTCGGCGTCTCGATACAGATACTGCATCGTCTTCACCTCAACGTTCGCCTCTTCCAGGCGTTCGCCCGAACGCAGATTGCGCTCCAGAACGGCGCCCGTCAGAAGATTCTTCATCTTCGTGCGCGTGAAGGCGGCACCTTTGCCCGGCTTGACGAATTGAAATTCGACGACGGTGTAGGGAGACCCGTCCATCATGAACTTCAGTCCCTTGCGAATGTCGGAAGTATCGTACGGCATGGGAGCCGGGATTTATCCCCTGCTTCGCGCGCCGTCAAGGCGCGGACCGCCTGACCATCCCATGCGTTATCCCCACGGGGAACAGTTGCTGGCCGGCAGCGGGCAACCCGCGACCATGGACCCATCAGGGGGCGGATGTGCCCGTTCGCCCATAGGCGTCTTCCAGGCGAACCACATCGTCGAGCTCCGGCGTCGACACCTCGAAGACGTCCGTGTCCTCCAGCGCGATCATGCGGTGCCGCAGCCCCGGAGTCACATGGAATGCCTCCCCAGGCCCCAGATCCGTATTCTGCTCTGGTTGGCCGTCGGCGTAATGAACGAATCGCATACGTCCGGACCAAACCATCACGGTTTCGTCCTTCTGCCGGTGGTACTGCAAGGACAGCTGTTCGCCCTTCCTGATGTGCAAAACCTTGCCGACGTAGCGATCGGTCACGGCCCAGATCATTTCGTGGCCCCAGGGCTTCTCGACTCTACGCATGTGAATCTCCCCGCTACCGATTTACTAGAAGTGGCGGATCAGGGACTCGAACCCCGGACCCGGCGCGTATGAAACGCCTGCTCTAACCAGCTGAGCTAATCCGCCAAAAGCCGCCGCGATTTTGCGCTGAGGCCACCGACTGTCAAGAGCGAACCCCTCGGCAATTTCAGTCATCGCTGCTTGACGGGGCGAAAACCCACCCCTATAACGCGCCAGGAGAAAAATGCGGCTTTATAGCGGGAAGATTCCAACGATAGCGGGCGAGATCGTCAAAGGTTTGATCGAGGCGGGTGACATCGCCGTGGTCGACAAGGGCGAGGCCGAGATGGACGCGCAGGCCGTATTGAAAGAGTACCTGCGCCTGGATCGGGAAATCACCGAAAAAACCAAGGACATCCTGCAGAAGCGCGGTCTGCCCTACGAGCAATTCGGCAAGGTCAAGCGCACGCTGGCGCACGAAAAGGGATTGGGACTGGGCGAAGAGGGTCTGGAGTGGATGACCGGTCAGATGATCGAGTCGTTCATGCAGTCGCCCCATATCGAAGAGATTTTCGCTGAAGACGGCGTGCTCCGTAAGCGCATGGCCGACGTCTTGAAGAAGCACATGCTCGTCGACGAGGAACTCGACGAGGAAGTGCGCCGAAAGATCAAGAACCTGCAGGAAGGCACCGCAACCTGGGAAGTCGAGTACACCAAGGTGCTCGATCAAATGAAGCGGAACCGCGGCCTCGACTGAAGAATCTGTCCCGGCGGATTCCGAAGAACCCTCCGCCCAGCCTATTCAATCACGCCTCGTCCGGACAGGATTGCGGCGCGGTACGCCCCAAAGCTTCCGTCCAGGATCGCGGAACGCGCGCCGTCCACCAAATCCAGGTAGTGGCGCAGGTTGTGAATCGTGGCCAGGCGGTAATACAGAAGTTCCTTGGCGTGAAACAAATGCGCCAGGTAGGCGCGGCTGTATGAAGCGCAGCATTCACACACACAGCCCGGTTCAACCGGAAGAGCATCCTGGCGGTGGCGCGCGTTCGCGATGTTGATGCGCCCTGCCCGTACGAACAAGGAACCGTTGCGGGCGTTTCGCGTCGGCATCACGCAGTCGAACATGTCGATACCGGCGGCGATCCCATTCAGGAGATCGAGCGGCGTCCCCACACCCATCAGATAGCGAGGCGAATCCGCGGGCATCTCCCCGGCTATCGCGGCGACGACTTCATGCATGACCTCCGGGGGTTCGCCCACGCCCAGGCCACCCAGGGCGAATCCGTCGAAGGGCAGTGCCGCGATCTCGTCAAGGTGCGCCCGACGGCGGACCAGATCGACACCGCCCTGGACGATTCCGAATCGCAGTTGCCCTTCCGCGCGCGGCGCCGCCAGCGATCGGGCGGCCCAGCGTGTGGTGCGTGCCATGGCCGCATCCAGTTCAGCACCCGGCGCGTCCGAAGGTGGGCATTCATCGAACGCCATGGCGATGTCACTGCCCAACGCCGCTTGAACCTCCATGGCGCTTTCCGGTGTCATGCGCTGTTTGGAGCCGTCGATGTGCGATCGAAACGTCACGCCGTCCTCGTCGATCGTTCGACGTTCGCGCAAGCTGAAGACCTGGAAACCTCCCGAATCCGTCAGAATCGCGCGCGGCCACGCCATGAATTTGTGCAGCCCGCCCTGCCCACGAACATTTTCGGCGCCAGGGCGCAGGGCCAGGTGATAGGTGTTGCCCAGAATGATTTGCGCGCCCAGCGCGGTCACGTCGCCGCTCGACAACGACTTGACGGTCGCCTGGGTCCCCACCGGCATGAACACCGGTGTTTGCACGTCACCATGCGCCGTACGCAAGACACCCGCCCGCGCCGCGCGATCCGCACCCACCAGGCGGAACGCGCTCATGGCGTGCCCCGAATCAACATCGCGTCGCCATAGCTGTAGAAACGGTAACTGGACGCGATTGCTTCGGCATACGCCGCAAGCACCCGTTCGCGCCCGGCGAACGCCGAAACCAGCATCAGCAACGTGGAGCGCGGCAAATGAAAATTCGTGACCAAATCCGTCACGATCTGAAAAGTCGCTCCGGGGCGCAGGAACAAACGGCTTGACGCCGTTCCCGCGCGCACGATCCCGTCGCCCGCGAGCGCCGACGATTCCAGCGCGCGAACGACCGTCGTCCCCACCGCCAGCACCGGCCGCCCCGTCCGCTTCGCATCGTTCACGGCCTCGGCAGTTTGCGGTGAAATCGCATACTCCTCTGATTCCATCTGATGCTGATCGACCTCGTCGACCTTCACCGGGCGGAACGTTCCCAGGCCCACGTGCAACGTCAGGGGAAGGATCTGGTGGCCCGCCTCTTTCAATCTTGCCAGCAAATCGTCGGTGAAGTGCAGACCCGCGGTTGGCGCCGCCACCGCGCCCGGGTTGGTCGCGTAGACGGTCTGGTATCGATCACGATCCAGCGCACGCGCGCGATCCAGCGCACGCGCGCGATCCAGCTCACGCGCGCGATTTAGCTCGCTCGCGCGATCCAACTCGCTTGTGTTCACCGCGACGTTCGCACCCTCGGCGCGGGACTCCAGATGACCCTTGCGCTCCGTCTCGATGTACGGGGGCAACGGAATCTCGCCGGTGCGTTCCAAGAAGGCCCTGACCGTTTCACCCGCTGGCGGCCATAGGGCGACGGAGATCGCGCCCAGATCACCATGCCCCCGGATCTCGACCGCGACACCACCATCAAGGACCAATCTGGTCCCGACGGCCGTGCCGGCCAAATTGCGGCCGATCGCCTCCCACTGCTCCCCCGTACCCGCGTCAACATTTTCGGCCCGGCGGATCAGCAAAAGCTCGACGCCGCCGCCGCTGGATTTCCTGCCGCGCAGTCTGGCCGGAATCACGCGGGTATCGTTGACCACGATCAACGCGCCGGGCGGGAGATGTTCTCCTATGCGACTGAATTCAGAGTGAACCGTCGTTCCGCCGTACCGACCCAAACACATAAGACGCGAGTGGTCACGCCGTGGAGTTGGAAATGCCGCGATGAAACCCGGCGGCAGGTCGTAGTCAAAATCGGATGTCTTCATAGCTCGTTGCGCGATTGCCTTTGCTCACTCAAAGACTACAATGCGTGACAGCTGCCTACATGAACATACTGAAGGCCCACTTTCGTTCAGCCGCCGAATTCTTGGATCGGTACATCGCGGATTTCGCCACCGGTGGATTGTTCATTCCCACGCGAAGCATGTTCGCGGTCGGCGAGCAGGTGGTGGTGTCCATCCGTCTCGGCTCGCGCGGAGGAACGGTACTGGTACGTGGAGCGGTCGCGTGGCGGCGGCCCGGCAAACACCGGACAAAGATTCAGGCGGGCATCGGCGTCGAGTTCCTGGCCAGCGAGGGTCAAACGCACGACTACCTGCGGTCGGTCGCCCGAGGTGACACAACGGCGATGTCCGCCCGACGCCACCAGCGGCTGCCCCTTGACCTTCCTGTGCTGTGGCAGGTCCCAGGGACCCGTCAGGAAAACCCAGGTGTGTTGCGAGACATCGGGCGGGGCGGCGCGTTCGTCCTGACCGAACAGTCGTTGGAAGGACAGACGGACGTTGTCTTGAAAATGGCGCCTCCGGGGGCTGAGGTGGCGATGCCGGTGTCCGCGCGTATCGCCTGGATTGCCCGCGGGACATCGTCCGGAGACGCCGGATTCGGCGTGGCCTGGATCGCCCGCGACGCCGGTGGCGGCCGCCGAATCAAGGAACTGGTCCGCCGCATGGAACGTCTGGGTGGAGCCGTGCCTTCGCCGTCCGGCCCTTGAGCGCACCATTGCGACGATCGGCCGCTTAGCCGATCTCAAGCGCGTACAGCGTGCCGCCGTTCGACAAGACGTACAGCATTCTGCCGTTGGTGCTCAGCGTAGCACCCGCGCAAATGCCCTGGCCGGGATTGAAGATCTCCAGCAGTTCGCCGTTCGCCGCATCGACGATGAACAGGCCCCCGCGGCTGCCGGAGAAGATCAGGTACGGGCCCAGGGCCAACGGCGCGGTCAAATCACCCGCCTCCGCGAGACCCTGCCGCCACAGAATCTGACCTTCCCTTGAAATCGAGTGAAGGCCCTCGCGCGGCGCCGCGAAATACAGCCGGCCGCCAATCAAGCTAAGCGGCCCCGCCCCTTCCGTGGGCAACCGCCAGCGAACGGCGCCATCCTTGGCATCCAGGCCATACACGCCGCCTGAATAGGAGGCCGCGTAGATCGTGTTGCCTTCCAGAATGGGTGTTGAATCAACATCCACGAATTGGTCGGAAACCGACGCCAACGACCGCGCCCAGGTGATCTCTCCGGTGGCGACTTGTAGCGAAGTCAGATTCCCGTCGGCGAAACCCACCAGCAGTTGGGAGCCGTGCAAGCGCGGCCCGCCGTACCCGTGGATGGTGAACCCGTCCGGGGTCTCCCGTTCATACTGCCATCGCCATTTGCCGCTGGCCGCGTCCAGCGAAAACACGCGATCAGCCGCCGTGGCGAAATAGACGCTGTCCGCGCCGATCTCGGCCTCGCGTTCGATGGCTCCCTTGGCTCGATAACTCCAACGAACGCGGCCGTCGCGCGGATCCACCGCGTAGAACGATCCATCGTCGGCCCCCACGTAAACCTGCCCGCGTTTCGCGTCGAACCGCGCGGGGCTGTCGATCCCCCCCGTCACTCCAGTCGCCCAATCGATATGCCCGTCCACGATCCGAACGCCCACCACCGTTCCCGCGCGGGTTCCGATCACCAGACGATCCCCTGCCAGGGCGCCGCTCGCGCACTCTTCGGGCTGGGGCTCGAACAACTTGTGCGCGTGCAGTTCGGTCCGCCAGCGCACATGCACGATTCCCGCGGGAGCCACCCGCGTTTCGGTCGCCTTCTCGCGCGCGGTTACGCTGGCGCAACCGGCGGTGCCGCCGACAAATGCCGCCATCAGTAGCGCGCCAAACTGTCGCGGACGCGGCCCTGCCCCAGCACGACGGCACGGCGATCCCCAGACGATCCCCGCGCTGTTCATTTGCCTTCGAGCACGGCGAGGCGATCCGAAATCTCGCCCTTCATCGCGGTATCCGGAACCTTGTCCAAGATCTGATGGTAGATGGCCACCGCACCGGCCTTGTCTCCCTTGACCTCGGTCAGGCGCGCTTTGTGATACAGCGCCCGGTCTTGATAGAAGCCGCCAAACGCCGCGGCATCACCGGCAATCTGCCCAAACGCCGCCAGTGCCTTGTCCAGCTCCCGCTTCCCTTCGTAGGCGTAACCCTGCCCTTCGTGGGCGACAAATCGCAGTCGCGCGTCCAACCGACCGTCCAGCGCGGATTGATAGGCCGCAATCGCGTCGTCAAACCGGCCCAGTCCCAGAAGCGCGGAGCCCTTCATGATCAGCGCCTCGGCTTTCAGGCCGGACGTGCCATGGGTCGTCAGGAAAGAATCCAATTCCTTCACGACGGCCGTTTGCCGTTCGGAGGCGGTCTTGAAACGGGGCACGCCGTCCTTGGCATCATCCTGCGCGTCCGACTTACCGCCCGGCCTTCCGTCTGGGCCAAGCTTGATCTGCATCTTGCCGTCGGCGTCCTTTGCCTCGGATACCGTAGGCAAGAGATCGGCGTTCGCGATCTTCTGAACATGACCAAGCACCCGCGAGGCCTCGATGCGCCGATTGCCGTCCCAAACATTGAAGATAGAGGCCCCCACAAGGACGACGGCCAAAGCCACGGCAGCGGCGATCGCGGGTTTCCGCCGGGGCCCCAGCACCGCGCGAATGCGCTGCGAAGCGTGCGTCCAGAAGTCCACGAACTGGTCGGGACGCTTCAGTTCCTTGACGATTTGCTTGTGTTTTGCCACGGCGGTTGATGGGAATAACAGAGGGGCCCACCCCGGTCAACGACGGGTGACACGTGCGGGCCCCGCCTTCCCTGCTACCGGAAGAAGTACGTGAAACCGAATCCGCCGAGGATCTGCGACGACAGCCCGTAACCCGGGTTCGTCGTGTTGATGCCGTCACCGAATCTCATGCTGACACCCGCCGTCACGTGAAGGGCGAAGTTCGATGTCAGAAACACCCGGCCCAACATCCCGGGGTCGAGGACCATCGCGGTTGGTGAACCCCCACCCGACACCGCAATCATGCCGGCACCGCCGCCCAACGAGAAGTCGCTGTTGCTCCCGTTGTGCAGGTGATACCAGCCGCGCGCTCCAAACTGGAACGTCGTCTCCCGGTTGTCGTTCATGGGCCCGGTGTTGATGCTCTCGAATCCGAAGATGCCCTCGATGTGGAACTGCCGCATGTCGTACACAACCTGAATTCCCGACAGTCCCGACAAGAAGGCCGCGGCGCCGACGCCGATCCCCGCGCCAGAGCCGGCGCCTCCGGCCATCACCCCAGCGGGCGACGAAGGGGCAGCCGCGGGCGGCGGGGTCTCCTGCGCCAATGCGGATGTCGAGACCGCCAGGGTCAGAAACAGCCCCGCGGCCGCCGAGAAAGTAGTGATCGATTTTGTCATGATGAACCTCCTTGGTTCTTTTTGAGGGTGTGGCCGGCGTCCCGGTCACGTCCGTTCGGGGTGACCACCATCACGCCCTTCCACAATGTCTGCCGCATTCAATCACGATCGCGTCGCGCGTGCGGGTTTTCGTCGTCGATCGCCGGAAATCGAAACAATCGCGATTCAGAAAATGACCACGGTGGTTCGGTTCATGATCCACAGCGGCAGGCCGACCCCCAACATGACAGCACCCGCACCGCCCAGGATTTTCTGTGGCGTCGAGAAAGATCCACCCATGAGCAACGGCGGCGCGGCACCTCCCAGAAGGAAAGACCCGCCCAGCGCCGACACCACAATCCCGGTCCAATACCAACGGGCGGTTCCCGTCTTGACGTCCAACGTGACCGCGGGGCGCTTGGCCGGCAAACTGAACGCCGCCGAGGTCGTAATCCCGGCACCGGTGATACGAAACAGCGCCGCCCGCGGCAGACGTCGCTGGCAGGGAGGGGAACACACCGCGTCCCACTTACCGTCGTCCAGCGGCAAGGGCGCCTCCGCTGTCTCCACATCATCGGCATCGGCGCCACCCTCCGCCGCGTTTTCGGCATCGGGGCTGGTATCGGCGCTGGTATCGGCGATCGACGGCTGACTTGATGGACCCGGCGGCGCGGCCGAATGGTGCGACCCGTCATCCGCACCCGCCGCCCTGGCTTCCAGGACAACCTCGGGGCCATCGGTCTCAATCAAGACGCGCGTGGTCTTGGGACGGGGCACGCGCCCATCCTGTCGCGCGGGCCGGGCGGCCACCTGCGCTGGGAGAGCGAGCACCGGTATCAACACGCACAGAGCCACGACCACCGAGGCAAGGCGACCCCAAGACGAGCGCACGCCTCAACGATAACACCCGCCCTGACGTTCCCCGTGCCCCACACCCGC
>JANOJB010000271.1:0-8146 GCA_031407985.1 Pseudomonadota bacterium
CTTCGACTATTTGGGCGCCGGCGCCGAACTGACCGCCGGTGAACCGTCGCCACCACCCGTATCCGAGTGGGAACAGGATCCCGAACGCGTCTTCGCCTTCGTTCAAGATTTGGGCCTCGGGATGATGAACGCCTACGCCACAATCGTTTCAAGGCGACGGTCGGAGACATTTGGTGAGCGCGAGCGCGACTGGCAACTGGTGCGGCGCGGACGGTACGCCGAGTTCAACCTGATCTACGATCGCGGCACGATATTCGGATTGCGCACCGACGGACGTACCGAGTCGATTCTGATGTCGTTGCCGCCCGAGGTCAGGTGGCGCTACGGCGCGGCACCCGAGCCAGGATCGCCCGAGGCGTTGTCGCTGGAAGCGATCTGCGCCCAGCGCGACTGGTCGGAAGAATAACCCGGGTATTCCGTCGTGCCTTCGGCGGTGACGATGCTGTTGCTGGGTGTCCTGGCCTGGGGAGGGTGGCCTCGCCCGGATACCCGCGCGGTTGATGCGGGCGGTGGCGGTTCAGTGGCGTACCCGGGTGGTGACGGGGGCTTCCCGTGGGTTCCCGATCGGCGCGACGGTACGTACCGCAATCCCGTCATCTTGGCCGACTATTCCGATCCCGACGTGATACGCGTCGGGTGGGACTATTACCTAGTCGCATCCAGTTTCAACGCAACGCCGGCCCTGCCGATCCTGCATTCGCGCGATCTGGTGAACTGGACGATCGTTGGTCACGCGCTCGCAAACCTTCCGCATCCCCGTTTCGCCGCTGTCCAGGCGGGGGCGGGCGTCTGGGCACCCGCGTGGGGAAGGCACAACGACACCTTTTATCTTTTTGTTCCCATGCCGGATGAGGGCATCTACGTTCTGACCGCGGCCGCGCCGGTCGGGCCGTGGTCGCCGCCACGGTTGTTGATTGCGGGAAAGGGTCTCATCGATCCGTGTCCGTTCTGGGATGACGACGGTCGCGCCTATCTGGTGCACGCGTATGCCAAGTCCCGGTCGGGCATCAAGAGCAAACTTCGCCTTGTGCCCATGGCCCCGGATGCCAGTCGATTGCTTGGGGAGGGCGCGATCATTTTCGACGGCACCACGCGCCAGCCGACCATTGAAGGTCCCAAGCTCTACAAACGCAACGGCTGGTACATCGTGCTGGCGCCGGCGGGAGGTGTCGCGACGGGATGGCAGGTGGCCCTTCGGTCGCGCAACATCTGGGGGCCCTACGAAGATCGCGTGGTGCTTGCGCAGGGGCGCACGACCATCAACGGGCCCCACCAGGGCGCGCTGGTGGACACACCGGACGGGAAGCAGTGGTGGTTCGTGCATTTTCAAGACATGGGCGTCTACGGTCGGGTCACGCATCTGAATCCCGTCGTCTGGGTCGACGATTGGCCCTTGATGGGGGAAGCCGCGCCGGGCGCAGGTACGTCCCCAAGCGTGCGCCAGCCGCTGCTCGGGCACGCGAAACCAGCGACGCCATCCGAGCCTATGCGGGTCCCCCAGACCAGCGACGATTTCAACGCGCCCGCCCTGGGCCCCCAGTGGCAGTGGAACGCCAACCACGACGACGCGTGGATCTCGCTGTCCGCGCGGCCTGGATTTCTGCGCATGGTTCCCCAGCGGATCGCGGATCCGGATCTTCGTTTGGCGCCGAACCTGCTGCTGCAGAAGTTCCCGGCACGCTCGTTCACCGTTGAAACCACCGTGGAACTGATCGGCGTGGAGTTGGGAACCCAGGCTGGTCTGGTCGTGCTTGGCAAAGCATATGCGGCGTTGACCGTCGAACCAGCGGGGCTGGCCCACGAACCGGCCTCCCCATCCGTCGGGCAGCGGCATACTCTGCGGGTCACGTTTTCAGTGGACGGACGGGTGGTGCATTCCGATTCATTGTCATCGGGTGCCATTCGACTGCGGATCGCCGTGGCCGATGGGGGCCTGTGCAGCTTCTCATTCGGTTCGGCCAACGGGCCGCCGCGCCCCGTGACGCATACGTTCCAGGCGCAAGCAGGCCGCTGGGTCGGGGCCCGGGTCGGCCTGTTCGCCGTGCGCGCCGGGACCGATGGCGGCAGCGCCCACGCTGATTTTGCCGAGTTCCGTTTCGGTCCTCCGGACACGCCGCCCGCCGTCGGCCATTGATTCGGCCCACAACTTGGAGACCAGACCTATACTTTTGCCGTTGTGTCTGCGCCGAACGTGACGGAACGGGGTTGGGGCTTGCGTGCTTCGTGGTTAATCATCGCGCTGGCTGTGGTGGCCTGTGACGACCAGCAGAACTATTCGTGGCCAAGGTGTCCGATGGTCCCTCCGGCTGGCCCGTTCTTGGTCGACTCCGCCGAAATTGCAGGGTGGTCGAATCCTTTTAGCGTCGCGATTCATGGAGTCGTGGATGACGCCACGATTCGATCCCTCGACTTCCAGAATGGTAGGGGTACGGTGGCGCTGTCCAGCGGGAGCGCTTCGAGCGTGCTCTACGACCAGTACGACTTCGATGGCTATCGCGGATACACCGCGATCGTACCGACCGGGGATCGTTGGCATGTCCTCTATCCCTACTGCAAGGGTGAATCCCTCCGCACGGTGTGGCACTTTGAGACGGGTAGCCAACGCCTTCGGGAACTGCCGGCCAGCGGATCATGTACGGGCACCGATGGCGCTTCAGTTACCGCGGGAATTTCGCTGTCCACGTCGACGCTGAATCTGCCGACCCTCTGCGGTTTGGAGATCGAGGCAGTTGGTCTCAATCCGGCAGCCCAAGACGTTCCCACGGGCGAGACGATCTCGCTCAAGTTGAACCAGCCAGGGACGGCGGTTCGTCAGGATCCCTCAACAGGAGACCTAGTCGAGCACCAGTTCATTCCGTTTGCCGGTGTTAACTGTTCGGCGTGTGCAAGTCCTGGTTGGTATGAAGTGCATTCGATTTTGTGGAACGACACCAACCGTTCTGCCACCTACGGGGTGCTCTACCTATTCGGCGGTGCGGCTGGAACCTTCCCCGATCAAGGAGGCAGAATGCTTCTCGATGCTCTTTTCGAGTTGCCCCGAGGCTCGCGAGCATCAGTTGGGATCTTCAACGGAACCTGGAAAGCCTCCCCCTGAGAGTGATCGCGATCCAGGTAGGCCCTCCCGATCGCGGACGCACAGCCGTCTAGAGGGGCCTCTTGGGGCGTTTCCCCGCCTCAAATACTCGGTTTTGGTCGCGGTCTTGTGAAGCACACAAGGCCCACAACTTGACACGGCACATCTGTTCCGTACCATACGTCTGTTCAGTGACAGATCATTCCGCCGCGCCGAGGAGCACCACATGAGCCCGCTGACCCTGGTACGAGATGACGACCGGGACGTCCTGAC
The DNA here is from genome assembly GCA_031407985.1 of Pseudomonadota bacterium. Classification (GTDB taxonomy): domain Bacteria; phylum Myxococcota_A; class Polyangia; order Fen-1088; family Fen-1088; genus FEN-1088. The sequence goes on from JANOJB010000271.1 coordinate 3,347, forward strand.
GGATCGCCAGCGCACCATCCTGGATTTCATCACCCAGTCGATCGGCGCGCGCGGTTATCCCCCGACGCTCCGGGAAATCGGAACGCACTTCGGTATCCGATCGACGAACGGCGTGAACGATCACCTGCGCGCGCTGGAGAAGAAGGGATACCTGCAGCGCGAGGATCTGAAGTCGCGCGCGCTGCGCCCGGTAGGGTCGTCAGGGCGGCCGCTGGAACCGTCGACCGAGGTCGTCGACATTCCTCTGCTGGGGCGGGTCGCCGCCGGGGTACCGCTTCTGGCGGTTGAGAACGTCGAGGATACCGTTCGTGTCGATCGGTTCTTCATCGGCCAGACGCGCGAGGTCTTCGCGCTGCGGGTCAAGGGCGATTCGATGATCGAGGACGGCATCTTCGACGGCGACTATATTTTCGTGCGCAAGCAGTTGCACGCCACCCGGGGCGACACCGTGGTGGCGATGATCGAGGGTGAGGCGACCGTGAAGCGGTACTACCCCGAGGGCGACATGATCCGGTTCCAGCCGGCGAACGCGAAGATGCAGCCGATCATTGTGCGCAAGCGCGACTTCAAAAGCGTGCATCTGCTGGGCGTTGTGATCGGCGTCTACCGCAAAACCTGACGCGCCGCCGCGCGCCGCCGGGGGACAGGCGCGTTCTTGTACACGATGCCCGTCTGACAGGCGGGTAGGCGTATTGGGCCTGCATGCTAGGCTGGGCCACGGTGGGCGGGTCAGCCAAAAAAAGGAACGCGCACCGCGCGGGGAAGGACACGAAAGCGGACAGCGACGGGCGTGGCCGCCGGGAGACCCGCGTGGGGGGCCATCTTGGCCGCGGGTTGCTGGCGGCGTTGCTCCTGCACGTGCACCTGCTGGTTCCTCTTCTGATCGCGACGTTCATCTACGCCGCGCGCGAGGAAGCCCAGCGGGCCGAGGAGGTGGATCTGGGCTTCGAGGATATTCCTCCCGAGGAGCTGCCGAAGGATCTGCCGCCGCTGGACGAGACACCGGCCCCGTCGGCGAAGGTTGCGAAGCAAAAAACGAAACTGGATCGTCGCAGCCAGGACAAAGAGCGCGCCGACCGGAAAAAGACGGAAACCGCGCCGACCAAACCCAGCGAGAAGGTGGCGGAAGAATCCAAGAAACCGGCGGAACCCGAGATCGTGGTTCCTCCGTTGCCGCCGATGCCGGAGCCTCCCACCCCACCGCCTCAGCCGAAGGCGCACGAGAAAATGGTCGATCTCGACAACGACAAGGATGTCGAGCCACCTCCTGACGCCAAATATTTGGCGCAAAAAAACAACCGTGCCGAGGTCGAGACCCGCGCGACGCAGACCAACATGGAGCGCGAGCAAAAAGGCGGGGAAGGGTCGCAGGAGCCCGAGGGCGAGCGCCGCGATGACAAGGAGGTCGGCGACGATCGCGCCAAGATTGCCCAGTTGGAGGATCTGAAGTCCAAGCTGGGGCGCGCGGCGCCTGAGGTTACGCCGCGCAAGGAAGCGGAGGCGCCCGAGCACAATCAACCCGAGCCTTTGCGACGGAAGTCTCCGGTTCTGACGTTGCGCGACGCCTCCCCACGCGGCCACGAGATCACACCCGAGACAGTGGACCCGTCGCTTCCCCATGACCCGGCGGGCATGATGGCCAGGGCGAAACGACGCGGGGCGTTTCGTGACGAGGAAGCCGACCACCGGCACACGGGGGGAAAACGCCTGAAGCTGGCGCTGTCGGGAAGGGACTACGAGTATCTGTTCGGGAAGGAAGCGAAGGCCGAGCGGCAGCTGGCGGAGAAGGAGCGGTCCACGCGCGTCGGAAAACACCAACGTGGGATGGCCCGGGTTCGCTCCGCGCTGGAAAATTTCATACCCGAGGTCAGGCCCGGCAATCAGACGGCGTTGAACACGCGCGCGGCGCCGTTCGCCGCCTTCATCGCGCGCATGCATCGCAGCATCCACCAGCTGTGGGGATTCGGCGCGCTTGAAAACTGGGACGAGCTGCCGTCGACGAGTCCCCTAAACGACGAGTCGCTGATGAACAAGTTGGAGATTGTCCTGAACCGCGATGGCACCATCGACAAGGTGACCCCGGTCCGGACGTCGAAGTATCTGCCATTTGACGCGGCGGCTATCGACGTCGTGTTCAGCGCGGGGCCTTATCCCGAGCCCCCGCGCGAGATCAGATCGGCCAACGGGAAGATCTACGTTCACTGGAGCTTCTTCCGGGATGGCCGCCAATGCGCGACTTCGGGTGTCGACTATTTCATCCTGAACAATCCCCCGAAGGGCGGGGATCTGGGTGACGGCGGAGATCCCGACAACCGGACGTCACCTTCGTCGCCTGATTCGCCGGCCACGTTGCCCGGACCGCGGCGCCTGGAACGCAATCTGCCCGAAACGCCAGGCGGAGGCATGGGGAGGCGCTTTGTAACCGGGGAGGCCGGCGAATCCCAGGAGGAGGCCCCGGCGCCCTGGCGGGCCGAAGCACCCCACGCCAATGACACGGCGGCGGCCGAGCTGGCGCGGGCGTGGTTCGCCGCCTACGTGCGCGGCGACGTCACGGCCATGACCCAGAGGGCGGCCTTCCCGTTTCGCTCGACCGCCGGGATCGTCGCGAAGGACGGGAATGGCCTTGGCCAGATGTTGCGTAGTCTGGTCGCCGAGACGCCCAACCGCCCGACCGGAACGGTCACGATCGAAACGGCCGCGGGCCTTCGCAAACTGGTCGGCAAGCTTCCTCCTGGACTCGACGATGGATCGGGGGCCCTGTTCGCGGTGGCGCGCACCGACGGAGATACGATGATCCTGCTGCTGACACGCACCAACAAGGGTTGGAAGGTGAACGGTCTCGTACGGCGTTGAAAACGCGCGAACGGCCCGTCGTCTTAGTCAATGCGGCGCGACGCGGATCAGCGCAGCTCGTAGTGAGCGACGTGACGGAGGTTCAGGAAGTTCACCGTGAAATGTGCCACGACGGGACCCGTGAGATCCCCCGACCACAGAAACAGCTGGCTGAAAAGCACGCCGGCCACGAACGATCCGAACGTCCAGGGCAGGTAGCGCAGCCGTGGACCGATGTGAAGCAGCGCGAACACTGCGCTTGATATCCAAATCCCCACCACCGGCATCAACGCGCCCCGGAAGAACATCTCCTCGCCCAGTGAGGAGGCCAACGCCAGCACGACGATCTCGACGTCCGTCAGCGGGCTAAGCAACGCACGAAATTCCCGGTGCAGCGCCCGCGCCCATTCGAACCGGTGGACCGCCAGGCGCGACAAGAACACGATCACCAGGCCCAGGGCGACGCCAGCCGAGAGACCTCCCCAGAAATAGGGTGGTTCGTCGAGGGTTCCGGCCCGCCATATGTTGGTCTGCCCGCGGACCGATGCCCAAACCACCGCCGCCGCTGCAAGTCCCAGGTACACGACCAGCACCAAGACCGGACGCGACCAGTTGGAACCGCGTGAAATCATGCGCCTGCATACTATTCGACGACCGGCGCCCGGGAAGCTGATCCCGCGGCCGGGCGCGGATGCGGCGGGGGCGGATACCCGGCGTTGAAAACACCAATCGTTGTGAACCTGTGGGCGTGAGCCCGGCGCGGACAGGGCCCAAATAGGTCCGTGACTGCGATATGGCTTGTCAAATATAACAGTAATTTATATTGCATATTATATAATAACTATATGTAACTATTGACGAAAATTGTGAATAATTTTCACAGAAGGGCTTTGGCGACCGTGGTAAGAATTTGGGCGTGGCAGTCTTGGCGGTTCGGTCGCGGCGCATAGCGGGGCAAACCTCGGTAGCCAGGAGTGTCCGCAAGGTCGGCTTGCAGAAGCTGCTGTCGACCCGCATTTGTGATCTGGATCTGCGCCCGACCGGCGCGCTCGCGGAATGTGTCGAGCAGGTGATCTCGGAGATGCGGGCGCACGGAATCACATTCGTGCCCGCGTTCTATCTGGGGGACGACGACTTCTGGACCTCCGATCAGGCGGTCAGCGTGAACATCCCCTGGTACCTGGCCACGCCGGAGCTGTGGCGGCTGGTGAACGACCACCTGTTCGAGTATTCACGCGAAGAAGTGCTGATGTATCTGCGCCACGAGGCGGGGCACGCCTTGTCTTACGCATACGGGTTGTGGAAACGGCGCGACTGGGTGGCGATGTTCGGGGATTTTCGCCGGCCCTATCGCGACGTTTACGGTCCCAATCCGTGGAGCCGCGATTTCGTTCGCTATCTGCACTGGACGGGGATGTACCACTACGGTCAGAAGCATCCCGACGAGGACTGGGCCGAAACCTTCGCGGTCTGGCTGGATCCCCTGTCGCGCTGGCGGCGGCGTTACCGCGACTGGCAGGTCGCGCTGGCCAAACTGGAATACGTCGATCGGATCCTGGAGGTGGAAGGCGTTTGCCGTGGGTCCCCGCCCAATCCCCGCATCGGGCTGCGCGTGCCCTACACCGAGATTCGCGAAACCGTGGCCGAGTATTTCGACATCGGCGACAAGGTCGACCAGGACCTGATGGAGTACCGGAAGGATCTGCTGGAGATCTTTCCGAGACAGAAGCCGCCGCGCCAGACGGCCGGTGCGCGGCGATCGGGCCAGGATCGTTTTGGACATACCGCCCAGTCGTTGTCCGCGGCACGGTTCATTCAACAGAATCAACAGATGCTGATCGATCGCCTTTCGGGGTGGATCGGCAACTCGGACAAACGCGTGATTTCGCGGTTCATGCGACAGATGCAGGCGGTGTGCACGGAGGAGCGCCTGATCGTGCCCGAAAACCGCCGCACCGAGAAGTTGGT
>JANOJB010000282.1:0-31721 GCA_031407985.1 Pseudomonadota bacterium
ACATCCTGAAATATCCTACATCAGACTACGTTTACCGATATCGACGTCAACTTTTTCGCTGATTGGTCCGGCGGCGCGCAGCTTGGCACGCAGCGTTATTCTCCCACGACAGCGTGCTCACCGCCTGGGGGCCGGAACGGCCGTACGTCGCTACGGTGACCGATCGAGTGACGCGGATCCGAGTGGCCGCGGCGCGGCCGGCCGGTGAAGGCGTTCGGCCAGGAGAAATGCCGCCGCGTCAGGCCTTACCCATCAAGGGCCGAACACACGCAAGGTCGTGCGTGCACGGCATCTGAAGGCCCGCGGAACGAAGTTCGACATATGTCGCCTACGACATCTCACACCTCGTCCTCGACCTCGGCGAAGGCGCTCTCCAGCGCATCCTCCTCGGCATCGTCGGATGTGGGTGGTGTCAGATCCGCGCCCGCGATGATATCCGCGGGGATACGAATCGGTGCCTCGATCGGCGCGTCCGGGGACGCCGACGCCCCGTCAAGCACGTCGGAGCCCAAGTCCACCGCCACGGCGTTATCAACGCCCGAAACCACGCCCCCCAACTGCCGTCCCACGGCGGCCGCGGCCTTGGCCGTCATGCCCGGCACGGCCGCCAGTTCGTCGACGGTGGCGTCGCGGATCTTCTTCAAGCTTCCGAAGTGGCGCAGCAACAAACGCTGGCGCTGGGGACCGATCCCCGGCACGTCGGCCAGCACCGATCGCAACGTCAGGCTGCCGCGCCGGCGACGGTGAAAGCTGATCGCGAACCGGTGGGCCTCGTCGCGCAGGTGCTGGAGCACGAACATCTCGGCACTGCTGGGGCGAATCGGGATCGCGTCCTTGGCGTGGGGCAGGAAGATGCGATCGGGACGGCGGCCGGGGCTCTCGGAGCGATCCGGTTTCGCGCGACGGCGTCCGCTCGGCGATGTTTCGGGCGCCGGCGCTGACTCGACCTCCGCCACCGCCGGTTCTGACCCCGCCACTGTCTCGGCCTTCGCCACCGCGGGTTCTGACCCCGGCGTTGTCTCGGGCTCCGCCACTTCTGACCCTGGCGCTGTCGCGGCCTCGGCGTCCGCCGCCGCCGCGGGTTCCGACCCCGGCGGTAGCGGGGTCTCACCCACAACGGGATCCGCTTCCGGTTCATCCCGTTCCTTCGCCAGCCCGACCAGGGGCAATCCCGTACCGGGGCGTACGTCGATGCCGACGTCGCGGGCCGCGGCCAGCGCCATCCCCAGTTGGCCCTTGCCGCCGTCGATAACAATCAGATCGGGCAACTCCCAGCCCGCGTCAGCCTCGCGCGCGCGGCGGAATCGCCGCGACAACACCTCGTACATCGACGCGAAGTCATCGTTGCCGGCGCGCACGCGCATCCCGCTGTTGTTGTCGCGGCCGCCGTCCTTCGTCGACTCTTTCTTCGACTCCTTCTTCGACTCCTTGCCCTCCGCCCCGCGCACGCGGTACGTGCGGTACCGGGCGCGATCGGGTTTGCCGTCCACGAACACGACCATCGATGCCACGGGCGCGAATCCCTGAATGTGCGAGATGTCGTAGCATTCGATCACGCGCGGCAGCTTCGGCAGGCGCAGCTTCCGTTGAAGCTTCGCCAGCATGATCTCCGCGTCCTCCCGCCGGTCGCGGCGGGTGGTGAAGCTGACCTGGGCGTTTCTGTGCGCCAGATCCGCCAGACGCTTGCGATCGCCCCGTTGCGGAACCAACACCTCGACGCGGCGGCGGCCGGGGCGACGCTCGGTGAGCCATTCGGCCTTCAGATCGGCATCGTCGATCGCCAGCGGCAGCAACACCTCGTCGGGGATCGACGCCGCCGGCGAATCGTAAAACAACCCGATGAACGACGACAGCAACTCGCTGTCGGGGAATTCCTGCCCGCCGAACGAAAACCCGCGGCTGCCGACCAGCTTGCCTTGGCGAATCGCCATCACCACGATTTCCAGCGCCATGCCCTCGCGGTGAAGGCCGACCACGTCCTGATCCACGAAGTCGGCCGACACGACCCGCTGCGCCTGCAACGTCACCTCCAGCGCGCGCAGCTGATCCCGAATCGCTGCCGCTTGTTCGAACTGCGTACGCTGGGCGGCGTCTTTCATCCGGCCCGTGAGGCGCGCCACCAGTTCGTCGTCCTTGCCTTCCAGAAACAGACGAACGTCGCGAACCTGATCTCCATATTCGTCGCGGTCGACCGGCAGCACACACGGCGCGGGACAACGTTTGATCTGGTATTGCAGGCACGGGCGCCGCCGGTTGGCGAGCACATGATCGGTGCAGGTGCGCAGTTGGAAATGCCGGTTCACCACCCGCAGCGCCTCACGGCACGACGTCGCCGAGTGGTATGGGCCAAAATGATAGGCGCCGTCGTCCGTGATCTTTCGCGTGACCTCCAGGCGCGGCCAGGCGGCTTTGGGATCCAACCGTAGGACCAGATAGTTCTTGTCGTCGCGCAGGTTCACGTTGAACCGCGGCTGGTGCCGCTTGATCAACGTGTTCTCCAGAAGCAGCGCTTCCTTTTCGTTGGTCGTGACTACGGTTTCGATGTCGGCGACGATGCCTTCCAACAGGGGCACGAACAGACGCGTGTCGCCCGACGCCGGCTGGAAATACTGCCGCACCCGCGCGCGCAGGTTCCCCGCCTTACCGATGTAGACCGCCTTGCCGCGGCGGTCCTTCATCAGATACACGCCGGGCTCGGTCGGCAACCGATCCAAGATTTCGGCCAGCGTCAGCCGCGCCGGTTCGATCTCGGATTCGCGCAACAGGGTCGAAGCGCGCGATTCTTCCTCGGACATGCGGCTAGCATACTGGATGGGCATCGGGCAACCCGCGACCATGGCTCCGCGTCGGGACGGGACTCACCGAACGGCACGGGCGTCGACTGACACCTTGAAAATCGGTGATTACGTTCTAATATTTCAAGGTGTCAAGGTTTCAACCCCGTCTCGCGACCACACGCCTGCGCGCAATGGCCCGACATTTTCCCGTGGTCGTGGTGACGGGGGCACGCCAGGTGGGCAAGAGCACATTGCTCGCGAAGACCTTTGGAGAAAAGGCACGCCACGTTGTCTTCGATCCCATACAGGACGTGGAAGGCGCGCGCCGCGATCCTGATCTATTCCTGGCCGGCAACACGACGCCTCTGATCTTGGACGAGATCCAGTACGTTCCCGATCTGGTCTCGGCCCTCAAACGGCGAATCGACCGCAACCGCTCGCCAGGCCAGTACTTCCTCACGGGCTCGCAGCAGTGGGGCGTGCTCAAGTCGCTGGCCGAAAGCCTCGCGGGTCGAGCGGTGTTTCTTGAGCTCGAGGGCTTCTGTCTGGCTGAGGTGGCGGGTTCGACCAGTCCCGCTTCCTGGCTGGAAGGTTATCTGAATGACCCCGAGGCCTTCGTGCGAAAATCCCATGTTCGGTTGAAGTTGCCGCATTCGGCTCAGGAACATGTGTGGCGCGGTTTTCTGCCCGAGGTCCAATCCTTGCCGCGCGCGTCGGTCCCCGACTTCCACGCCGCCTATCAGCGAACCTACGTGGAACGCGACGTACGTCTGATGGCGGACGTGTCCGACTGGGCCCTGTTCGGCCGCTTCGTCCGCCTGACCGCCGCCCTGACCGCGCAAGAGATCAACTTTGCGGAAATAGGGCGCGAGTTGGGTCTTGCGCCTCAGACCAGCCGACGCTGGCTGGATCTGCTTGTAGCGACATTTCAGTGGACTGAATTGCCCGCGTATCACGGCAACGCGATCAAGCGTCTGAGTACCCGCCCGAAGGGGCACCTGGCCGACACGGGTGTGGCGGCATTCGCGCAGGCCATCTCGTCGCCCCAGGCGCTGGGCGGTCATCCCCTGTGGGGGGCGCTTTTCGAAAGTGCCGTCGTCGCCGATCTGCGCAAACAGGCTTCGGTTCTTTCACCCCGCCCGAACGCGTATCACTGGCGAACGCACGGCGGTGCCGAGATCGATCTGATCTTCGAGCGCGACGGCACGTTCTTTCCCATCGAAGTCAAAGGGGGCAGTCACCCCGAGCGTCATGATGCCGCCGGTATCAAGGCGTTTCAGGACACCTATCCCCGACTCCGCATGGCGCCAGGCCTTATCGTGGCCCCAGCCGCGTCCGCCTACCAGGCAAGCGACAATGTCTATGTTATCCCCTGGGATATCGCCCCGGCGAAGGGAAGCCGAAACACATCCGTGCGGAAAGCGGACAGCAGGCCGTCCTGAAAACTTCTCTTCACAGCGATTCCCAACCGGCGCGGCGCGCGGCCCTGACCCTGCTGATCTCGTCGACCCTGTTCGCGATCATGGCGGCCGGTACCAAGCTGGCGACCCGGCGGCTGCCCGGACCCGAGGTGGCCCTGGCTCGTTTTGTGATCGGCATCGTCGTCACCGCCGTGGCCGTGGCCATCGGCGCAGCGCGGGTTCGTCCGCGCCGGTGGGGCTGGCTGGCGGCGCGGGGGATCTTCGGCGGCAGCGCCGTCGTGGCGTATTTCGCGTCGATTCAAATCATTCCGGTCGGCGTGGCCACGTTACTAAACCAGACGCAGCCCATCTACACGATGATGTTCTCGTGGGCGCTGCTGGCCGAACGGCCCCGGCGCACGGCGATCGCGGCGTTGATCCTGACGCTGCTGGGGGTCGCCGTGATCGTGAACGGGGGTGTTGCCGGTATGGACGGCGTCAGGGGAATCGACGGCGGGCTTGGCGCGCGGGGCGCTCTGCTGGGGGTTTTCTCGGCCATCGCGTCGGGCATAGCGGTGACGTCCATCCGGGCCGCGCGCCGCGATCTCGGCGACGGCAAGCCATCGGAGACCGCATGGTCTGTGTTTTTTTCGTTTTCGCTGCTCGGCGCGCTGGTGACGTTGCCGACCGTACTGCCCCCGTTCGGCACCTTCGTTCCCCCCACGGGTACCGACTGGGTGTTGCTGATCGGCATCGGCCTGGTCAGCACCGCGGCCCAGGTGATCATGTCGGCGTCTTTGCTTCACCTGACCGGCGTGCAAAGCGGCATCATCGCTCAGCTCACGGTTCCCATCACCGTCATGCTGGGCATCGGGCTGCTGGGCGAGCACCTGACCGCCGGTTTCTTGATCGGCGGCACTCTGACCGTGTCGGGCGTGCTGGTCGCCATTCTGACGGCCGGCCCAAAACGGCAAGCAACCGGCCCGGCGCTATAGTCCCCCGATGAGACCACACCGGCGCGCGCATGCGGCCATCACGCTTCTTGCGTTCGTCGGCACCGCGGGATCGATTGTCACGACTGCCTGGGCCGACGACGACGGGGGAGCAGCGGCGCCTGCCAAGGTCACGTTGCAATGGTTGGGGCAGTCGTGTTTCTTGCTGGAGACCGCCGTGGGAACCCGGGTGGTCATCGATCCCATCGCCAAGGGAATGGGTTACCCCCTTCCCATGGGCCTTCGCGCGGACGTCGTGACGATCAGTCATGAACATCCCGATCACAACAACGTCGGCCTGGTCACGGGCCGGTTTCGCGTGTTGCGGGGCCTCACTGCCGACAAGAAGGGCTGGACGCGCATCGACGAGAAGGTCAAGGACATCGCGATCCGCGCGGTCGGCGTCTATCACGACGACAAACGCGGAGCCGAGCGCGGCCTGAACACAGTGTTCATTTTCGAGGTCGCGGGACTGCGCATCGCGCACCTGGGAGATTTGGGCCATTTGCTGGACGACAAACAACTGTCGGCGATCGGCTCAGTCGACGTGGTGCTGGTGCCGACAGGCGGCGTGATGACCATCGACGCCGAGCGTGCCACACGCGTGATCGATCAGTTGCGTCCGCGTCTGGTGATCGTCCCCATGCACTACCGGACACCGGTGGCGACCATGTCTCAATTGACCCCCATCGACGAATTTCTGGCCGGAAAGACCAACGTCCGCCGTCTGCCCGGCAACGTTCTGCCGCTGACGGCGGTCAAATCGCGCCCGGCCGCGGAAATCGTCGTGATGGGCTACAAGTAGCCAAGCACGGATCAACGCGCGCGCGACGGCGACTTCGCGGCTGGCGTCTTCGCCTGTGAAGGCGGCGGCAGGATATCCGCCAACAGGCCGTCCAGATCGTCGCCCTCAACCTCGCCGATCAGGCTTTTCTTGAGTTTGCCCGCGCGATCAAAAACGAACATTGCTGGGATCGCGCCCTCCCAGGATTTCGAGAACAGCGAGGTGAGTTGTTCCGGATCGTCGAAATGCGCGACCGTGGCGGTCAGCCCCGGAGCCCGCGCACGCAGCAGCGCTGGTATCCGAGCGATGGCGCTCCGATCACTGTCGACGGAGATAGACAGGACGACCGCCCCCCGCGCGCGCGCCGCGCCGGCGAACTGGTGCATCAGCGGCAGCTCTTCCAGACACGGACCACACCAGCTGGCCCAAAGATGCACGAACAACACGTGGCCGCGCGCCTTGTGCATCTCACGTTGAATATCACCCGGGGTCAGGGTCCGGAGGACCGCGTCGGGCGGCGGCGGGGCCTCCTGCCCCCCATCCCGCATCTTGGGCGTGGTTGTTGCCGCAGATACGGCGGCGGCGCGACGCCCACAGCCGGCGGTCGCCGCCAGCAAAACAGCGGCCACCAGCGCGATCGGTGCGACGCCCCGGCAACGAGACGGCACCACGTCCGCCATTCGGGGGATCACGTACGTCACGGCTTGCGTTTGATCGTGCAGCCGAAGGCCTTGGCTTCCGGCTTGGCGATCGCGCGCCCCGCGGTGAAATCGGCCAGCGCCGGCCCCAGATCGGCGACGCCCCCGTGATAGCGAATGACGCCCTTGACATCGATCAGAAAGACCTCAGGCGTGCGCTCGGCGGCGTACAAATCGGCCACCTTCGAACCCTCGTCGCGCAGCATCGGAAACGCGAAGCTCTGTGCGGCGTCGGTTTTCACGTCGTCGACCGATTCGTTCTGGTTCGCGTTCACGCCGACGAACGCGATCTTGGCACCGTATTGCTTGGCGATCTCGCCCAGGGGCTGCCGCGCCTGGGCCACGTACGGGCACCGGCACGACAGAAAGACCAGGACAACGCCGCGGGTATCCTGACCGCGAACCAACCGATCAAGAGTCCGCACGTCACCCTTGTCCACGGTCTTCAGGGAAAACGCGGGCGCCTTGTCGCCGACGCGCGCACGGGCTTCGCCGCCGGCCCAAGCGGCGGGCGCATCCAGCACGAAGCACGAAGCCACAACCGCCAGGGCCAGGGCCACGGCCAGGCAGCGGAAGGACGACCACGTGGACAGACAAGAAATGTTCATGGCTTCTGAGGATGACCCGAAGCGACGCCGGTGCCAAGGCCAACTCCGTGGCGACGCTCCACAAGCTGCCTGCCGATCTGCTCGGGAATATAGTTTCCTCCTGAAATCAGCACCTTCAATGCGGCCCGGGCCGGCAGGTCCAGGGTCAGACAGTCGCGCGCGGGCACGAAATACAGGCGGCCTGTCGTTGGATTGGGCGATCCGGGAACGAAGACGCACATGGTTTCGGGATCACCCTCGATGGGCTTGCGCGTGGAAAAACCCATCATGCGCATCTTGCCGGTCTCGTCGGGAATCAGAACCACGCGCGCGAAGATGCCTTCGTCGCCCTCGGGAGAAAAGGCCATCTGTTTCCAGGACTGGTAAAGGTCACGCAGTCCGGGGATGTGGACCAGCAGGACATCGGCGGCGGTCAGTACCCAACGCCCGATCAAACTGGTGATGAACAAGCCCAGAACGTACAGACCCCCCAGCGTCACGGCCAACCCCAGCACCGGATAACGGATGTCGAACAGCGCGCGCGCCTTCGAATCCAGGTACCAAAGGATGAACGCCGTCACCGCCACCGGAATGGCGGCCAGCGCTCCCGCCACCAGCTTGTTCCGAACATGCGTCTGAATGCGTCCCATGGCGGCAGGTTATCGCCCCCGCCGCCCCAGCGCGATTCCGCCGCCGCGCGCGCCGGCCTGCCTGTCCCGTTTTGGTGCCGCGACCTACCCCAAAACCAACAGCGTGCCGACGGTTCCGGGCGCCGACAGCGTTCGCGCGATCTCGCCCGGGGCGACGATGTGGACCGCCGGCACGCCCGCGGCCAGCGACGCGAATGCTTCCTCCAGCTTCGGGATCATGCCGCCCGCAACGGTTCCCGCAGCGATCGCGGCCCGCGCGTCCGACACCGTCAAGCGGGCCATTCGTGTCGCTGGGTCGTTCTTGTCGCGGCGGACTCCACCGACCGCCGTGACGGCGACCAGCGCCTGCGCGCCGACGGCCGCCGCCAACTGGCTGGCGACGACATCGGCGTTGATGTTCAACACCTGGCCCGCATCGTCCGCGCCCAGGGCGGCCAGCACGGGCCAGTACCCGGCGTCACCCAGTAGACCCAGCAGCTTCAGATCGAATCCCGCGATATCCCCGACCAGTCCGAAGTCGACGGGCGCGTCCCCGCCCCCAGCCACGATGCGGGGTGGCCGCCGCCGCGCCCGCACCACGCCGCCCGAGCCGGCAAGGCCCACGGCCGGCACGCCCAAGGCGCGCAACGCGGCCACCAGATCGACGTTGATCCGACCAGCGACGATCATCTTCATCACATCCAACGTGTCGACATCCGTGATACGACGGCCACCGACGATGCGGGGTAGCAGGCCCAGACGTTCGGACATGGCCGTCGCCTGTGTCCCCCCACCGTGAACGATCATCAGGCGCCGGCCCGCCTCGGTTGATCCACGAAGATCGGACGCCACCGTCGCCAGCGCCTGACCTTCCAAGACATCGCCACCCAGCTTCACCACCACCGGCGCGCCGACCAGGGGCCCCGACGGGATCACGGCCAAGGTCCGGAATCCTCCAGCGACATGGTCTCGGGCAGACCCAACATCAAATTCATGCTCTGGATGGCCTGCCCCGCGCCCCCCTTGATCAGATTGTCCGTGGCACTGACGATGACCAACGTGCGTTTGCCGTCGGACGATTCACCCAACGCGAACCCGACCTCGGCGAAGTTCGATCCGGACACCGCCGCGACCTCGGGAAGACGATCCTCGACAAAGCGAACGAACGGCTCGCCCTGGTACGCGCGCGAATAGAGTTCCGTTATCGACGGGAGCGTCTCTGATTCATCGACCTCGACGAAACAGGTCGCCAGGATCCCGCGTGACAGCGGCGCCGAGATCGGAACAAAACGCAGCTGAAGCCCCGGTGCACCAGCGACCGCCAGCGTTTCGGTGATCTCGGGCGTGTGTTGGTGGTCAAGCACCCTATAGGTTTTCAGATTCACGGCGCGAATCGGGTGGTGGGTCCCCAGCGACGGCGTCACGCCGCTGCCGGACGAGCCCGTGATCCCGGTGATCTGCACGGTGCCCCCCAGCTTCCCGGCGCGCGCCAGCGGCAGCAGCGCAAGTTCGATGGTGGTGGCGAAGCACCCCGGCGATGCGACGGCGCGGGCAGCACGGATCTGGTCGCGATTCAGTTCGGGCAATCCGTACACGAACGTCCCGAGCAAATCGGGGCGCGGGTGGGGAGCCCCGTAATAGCGGGCGTACGCCGCGGCGTCGCGCAATCGAAAATCGCCCGACAAATCGATCACCTTCACGCCGGTTTCCAACACCGGCGGGACCTTGATGGCGCTGACCTTGTGAGGAAGGCCCATCAGGACCACATCGCAGCCAGCGGCGGCATCGCGCGGCGCCAGATCCTGGAAGCGTAGGTTGGTGCGACCCGCCAACGGCAGGTGGACGGCGCCCAGCAACTGGCCCACGTGATCGATGCTGGCCACGCGTACCAGCTCGACCTCGGGATGAATCAACAGGCGGCGGATGATCTCCGCGCCGCCGTACCCGCTACCGCCGATAACCGCCGCGCGGTAGCGCTTCATTGACCGATGACGGTCGCCCCACCATCGCCGATTTGGCCGGCGTCGAGCCGCTCAGCCTCAATCCGCTCCCTCTCGGCCCTGTCCGCCGCTGCCTTGTCGATCGCCGCTTGCGCACAGGTCTTGTGTTCCTCGAAGCAGTATTTTTCTTCGGGCCCACAGGCAGCGCCCAGACCGACCAGGGCAAGCGAGAGAATGACGAGGGCGTAGACAAACTTCATGGTGGATCCTCCTGAAATGCCGTTCAAATATCCGTTGTTCACGCCCAACTGTCAACGCGAACCCGGTCCGCGAACGGCCGTCCGCGAAGGGTCCTCGCGGAGGTCCGCGCCGCCGGCTGTCCGCGACGTTCCGCGTCTGTTAGCCTCAAAAAACTGATGCGCGGCGCCTGGCTTCTGATCACGACGCTGTGCACCTTGTCGATGTTCGCGGGAACCGCGGCGCCGGCGCGCCCCGGCGCCGATGTGCGTCAGCGAACCATCATCCCCACCGGTACGCCGCCCAAGATCCTCCCCCTGTCGGAAGTCCGTCCGGGCATGGTGGGCGAAGCGCTAACCGTTTTTCAGGGCACCAAGCCCGAGGCCTTCAAGGTGCGCGTGGTCTCGATCATGCGCCAGTTCCTGCCCAAGCAGGACGTCATCCTGATTCGCGCCGAGGATCCGCGCGTTGAATTCTCGGGGATCGTCGCCGGAATGTCGGGAAGTCCGGTGTACATCGACGGCAAGCTGGTGGGCGCGATCGCCTATGCCTGGAGCTTCGCCAAGGAACCGTTGGGCGGGGTGACGCCGATCGAAACGATGCTGGCCGAGCGCGAACGACCACGCCGCGCGAAGGGCGAACTGTTGACCGAGACCGGCAGCGATGGAATACGCATGCTGACCGTGGCCGAAGGCGGTCCGGCATCGGCACTGGGAACCGCGGGCGCGTCGACGACGACGATATCGGGCGCGGTAGCGGCCCTACCGCCGACGGACGCGTCGTCGGGCCAGGCGCACCTGGTGCCGGTCGCGATCCCGCTGTCGGTTTCCGGGATTGACCCGCGCGCGCTGACCGAGCTGGCGCGGGAGTTTCGCCCGGTCGGATTGATCCCGGTGCAGGCGGGAGGTGGGCGCGGAGCGGGCAATCCGTCCGGCACCCGCGCCGGCACCCGCACCCGAGAAACCGCCGGGCGCGTCGAGCCGGGATCCGCGATCGGTGTCGAGATGATCAGGGGCGACATGAGCATGGTGGGAACCGGCACAGTCACATACGTCGATCGCCGCGGCGTGCTGGCGTTTGGCCATCCCCTGTTCGGCGCTGGCGAGATCTATCTGCCGCTGGTCGACTCCGAGATCCACGCCATCCTTCCCAGCCTGGCGCAATCGATGAAACTGTCGTCCCCGCTGCGCGAGGTGGGCGCCCTGGTTCAAGATCGCCAATCGTGCATCGTGGGCGATCTCGACGCGCGCGTCACGATGATGCCGGTCACTGTGAGTGTCACCAGTCCCGTCGCCGCGCCTCGCCTGTTCCGCGCCGAGGTGGCGCGCAGCCGCAGGTTGACGCCGATGCTGGTGGGTGTGGTCGCCAGCAATGCGTTGCTGGTCGCCGAACCGGACGGCGTGGACATGGTCGTCTCCGTCGTCTCCAGGGTGAATCTGAAAGGCCGTCCGACGCTGGAACTGCGAGACGAGTTTTTCTCGCCCGAGGGTGTATCGCGACAGGGTCTGACGGGGACCCGGGGATTGCGCGCGGTCGGCGAGCTGCTGTCGAACCCTTTCGAGCCCGTCGTGCTTGAACGCCTGGATATCGAAATCGCACTGGAATACCGGCGCGACGTGACAGAGATTGTCGGGATTTCGTTGCCGGGAAACGAGATCCGCGCCGGTCAATCGCTTCCGTTGCGGGTGTCGCTGCGTCCGTACGCGGGACCGGAATACATCGAGACCATTCCCATCGTCATTCCCCGAAACCTGGGTGGCCAGACGGTCCGCATCGAAGTCTCCTCGGGCGCAACCGCGAAGCCCGACATGCCCCAGGTGGAATCGTTGGCGATTTATCTGGAGAACCTGCGACGGTACTACCCACCATCGTCGATCGTCGTCGCCGTCCAGACGCCGGGTGACGGAGCAACGCTGCACGGCCGGGTGCTTCCCGATTTGCCAAGCGCCGCGGCCGACACCCTGCGACCCAGCAACCAAACCCGCCGCGCGGACGCTTACCGCGTGACCGACCGGACGGTCTTCGCGACCAAAAACCTGGTGTTCGGAAAACAGGAGCTCTCGGTTTACGTTCGGGACGACGGATCCGGTGACGCGCGGTCGGCGCGACCCTAGTGTCGCCCTTAGAGTGCCCTTGGCCAGGCCTTAGCCCAACCGCGCATGGGCCCGTGGACGGTTGAGCCTCGCGGCCTGATTCAGCGCACGTCCAACGTGCCGCCGATCATCATCCCCATCGCGCATCCGAACGCCACGGCACCCGAGGCTTGCGGCGTGTACGTCACCTCCACCTCCTTGTTGAGGGGGAGATCGGTCTTGCCGGCTTGACCTTTGAACAGGATCTCGCGCGCGCATGTTTTGTCGGTCTTGCGGGTGATGACCAGGATCAGCGGCTTGCCCACCTGCGCGGGGATTCGGCTCGGCACGAAGCCGGCTTCAGTCACCTGAACAGCGACACGCGGCTGTACCGACGCTGGCCCGCCGGGATTGGCGGGGGCTGCGGCGGCCGACTGACCGGATGCGGACGCCGTGGGTGACGGAGCCGCGGAGGCGGACGCGGGCGCGGGCGCCAACGGTGCGGTTTGGCGGTGACACGACCAGGCCACGCCTTCAGCGGCGACAACCAGCAGCAGGACGATCCATGAATTGCGCGTGCACATTCTCATTGTTTAGCGCGCGGGCCGCCGGGAAACCAGCGTCGGCTATGCTGGGGTCGCATGCGGACGCTGTTGGTGGCGCTGTTGCGGTGGCTGGCCGAGGCGCTGGTGCGCCTTTACTACCCGCGCCGCACGATCGAAGGCGCGGAGCACGTTCCACCCGCCGGCCCCGCCCTGTACGTGGCCAACCATCCGAACGGACTTCTGGATCCGTTGGTATTGCGTGTCTCGATCGGCCGGGCGGTGCGCTTCCTGGCCAAGAGCACGTTGTGGGGAAATCCGTTCGGGCGATTGGCGATGGACGCGTTCAAATGTCTGCCGGTCTACCGCCAGCAAGACCTGACGGCGGACGAACGCGCGCAGTCATCGCTGAGAAACGAGGAATCCTTCGCGCGCTGCCGGGCCGAACTGGGGGCGGGCGCGGAATTGGCGCTTTATCCCGAGGGAACTTCGCACGCGGATCCGCAGCTAAAACCTCTTAAACCCGGCGCGGCCCGCATTGCCTTGTCCGCCGCGGCCGAGGCTGCCGCAGCCGGGAGTCAGCGCGCGCCGGTCCTGGTTCCGGTGGGGAGCTACTACGAGGACCGATCGCGCTTTCGATCCAACGTCCATCTGGTCGTCGGCGCGCCGATTGATCTCACGGCGCTGGTGTCCCCGTTCGTTGCGGACCAGCGCCAGGCGGTCGAACAGCTCACCGGGGAGATAGGCGCGCGGTTGGCCGATCTGGTGTTGCAGGCCGAATCCCGCGAGCTGTTGGCGGGGATCGCGCGCGTGGCAAGCTGGACGGCGGCCGATTCGGACGACGACGCGCCGGAACGTCGGTACGCGCGGGCGCGCGTGTTGTCCGCCGCCTACGCGAAGCTGCAGGCGTCCAACCCGGCGCGCGTGGAAGTGGTGGCACGGGCGGCGCGGCGGTACGCGAACACACTGGAGCGACTGGGGGTTTCCGATCCCTGGGCGTTGGAGATCCCGCGCATCACGCCGGCGAGGGTCGTGGGCGCGATCGGGCGCGCGCTCCTGATGACGCCCATCGCTGTATGGGGAGCGCTGACCAGTTGGCCCGCGTACCGGTTGTCGGGAATCGTCGCGGCGCGGATGACCAAGGACGAGGACGTGCTGTCGACCATCAAGATGATCAGCGGAGCCGCGTTTCTGGTGGCGGCGTGGATCGCCGAGGCGATCTTCATCGGCTTCAATGTGAGCGTGGGTTGGGGACTGCTGTCGGTGTTCGTCGCGCCTGTCGCCGGCTACGCGGCGTTGCGCCTCGGCGAAATATTGAGAGATGTCGCGGAGGCGCTGCGACACCTGGGCTGGCGCGCCCATGGCGACACGGTACGACGCCTGGCCGAGCGGCGACGGCATCTGGCCGAAGAGGTCGCAACGGCGTTGCGCGAGGCTGGCCCTTGAGCGACGGACCTTCCGACGGCGACGGTAGCGGTAGCGGTAGCGGTAGCGGTAGCGGTTGGTTGATCCGACCAGGTGATCGCGCGGCGCTGCTGCGCAAGTACCGGGTGCTGGCCGCATGGCGGAGGGCCAAGGACGCCGGCGGTGTGGACGCGGTCGACCCCGACGCGAAGCCGTCCGATCCCAACGCGTTGCGGACGCTGTCGCGGGAGTTCCCCGGAGCGCTGCGCGAGCTGGATGTTCTCGGGTTGCCCGAGATTCAACGGCGCATCAGGTATCTCGACCAACGCCCGCCCCCACACCCCGGCGGCGATGAACCGGAGTTGTGGATCCCGTGGATCCTCGCCTATCACGCGCTGATGCGCGCGGCGCTGATCGCCAAACGCGCCTACGGTCGCGACCGAAGGGTTTCCACAAAAGCAATGCCCGGGATCATCCAGGGCGCCAGCGCAACCGCCGGCATTCCCGTCGACGAAGGGTTCCTGCGTGCGGTTGCCCGTCCACCGGGAGGTCGTCTGGCCGTCGTCGTATTCGGCGAATTGGCCAGGCGCTTCGCTGTGCCGGCGACGCGAATCTCGACAACGTTGTTCCCCCCGCGCCGTCCGGCGCCCTACGTGTTTTCGGACCAGTAGCTCCGTCCAACCCGGTCACGGCGGTACCTCCCGAAGGGTCCTTGAATCCGAGCATGAGGCGGCCCAAGCCACCGGAGCCTCGGAGTCTGAGTCGGAGTCTGAATCTGGATCGGACTCGGACTCGGACTCGGACGCGGACTCGGACGCGGACTCGGACGCGGACGCGGACTCGGACGCGGACTCGGACGCGGACGCGGACGCGGACGCGACAGTGGGATCGGTCGCGCCGCCATCGTCAAGACTGGGCGCGACGCGCTTGGACTTGGCCCTGGACGTGGTCTTGGCCTCGGCGTCCGGCACGTTCCACGCCAGCAACGAAAGGGCCATGAGCAGGAACAACCGCCACACTGTCTGAACTGACCATCCCTTTCGACCGGGACGCGAGGGTTGATTGATCACGTGGACTCCATCTCTTCTGGTTTGAGAAATCGGCTAGCGACAACCGCCTGCTGGGCGTTCCTGTTGTCCGTTGGCTGTTCGCGCGGGCAAGCGCAAGAGCACGATGGCGGGCGCGACGGCACGCCCCCCTGCGACGCCGGTTGTTCCAGCAGCGATCGTGCGGAACCCGACCCGCGGACGGGAATCGATCTGGTGCCCATTCCGAAGATCGGATTTCACATCACGACACCGCAAGACGAAACCGACTACCCGTACGGCTCCAGCGATCTTCCCAGCGATCTTCCCAGCGACGGGCCCGCGCCGGGGTTCCCCATCTTTCTTTCCTCGGCGGGCAGCCTCGATCCAGAAGGGGCCCCCGTGACGTTCTTCTGGAACGTTCAGGACCCGATGGGGAGATACCTCACGCTCGATCCCGATCCCGGTGCCGCGCGGCCGTCGTTCACCCCGGCGACAATCGGGCCACACACCATCGTGCTCGAGGTCATCGAAACCGGTGGCTTGGTCCAGATCGGCCTGACGACACTGATCCTTCAGGTTACGCCGCGCCCGTGCGCCCGCGATGGGGTAAGCCCGCCGTGTTCCGATCAGCTCGCGGTTTCGGGAGGCACGTTTGTCGCTGGCTCCGGCGATCTGACCGGGGAAGCCAACGAACGTCCCCCGCACAGCACGGCGGTTGCGCCCTACATGCTCGACAAGTACGAGGTTACGGTAGGCCGGTTTCGCAAATTCCTGGCCACGTACAGCGGTCAATCTCCCACCGACGGCGCGGGCGCACACCCGCTGATCCCCGGCAGCGGCTGGCGCACGGAGGCATGGAAGATGACCCTGCCCAGCTCGCCGGAACAGTTCAGCTTCGCGATCTCCGAGTGCGGTGGCACCTGGACGGACCAACGGGGTCCGTCCGAAGCGCATCCCGTCACCTGCGTCACGTGGTACGAAGCGTTCGCCTTCTGCGCGTCGGAAGGAAAACGTCTGCCCACCCAGGCCGAATGGGAGTACGCCGCCGCGGGGGGCGACGAACAGCGCGCCTATCCCTGGGGCGACGAGGCGCCATCCATCGAACGCGCCATCTTCGGATGTCTGTTCGACGGCAATCCGACTTGCGCGAAGGCCGATCTGCCGCCTGTCGGCAGCCGGATCAAGGGTGCTGGCCGCTGGGGTCACCTGGACCTGGCGGGAAGCGTGTGGGAATGGACTTTCGACGCGTACGCGCTGTACACGGACGCGGTTTGCGACAACTGCGCCGTGGTAACACCCGAAGCTGGCGATGGTCGCGTCTTCCGGGGTGGCGATTTCCAATTCGACGACGTGTCGTCGTTGCGCGCCGCCGCGCGGCTGGCCTTCACGGCCGGCTTTCCCGCCGAGACACGCGGTTTTCGTTGCGCCCAAAGTTCGGCCACTTTGAACCAGTAGCGACCGGCCACGCCTGAACCGCCGGAGGCCACGCCGCGCTTGCCCGGCGCGGCGCCGCCCTAACCGCTGCTCGTCGAGCCGCCCCCAACTGCCCAAGCCGCCGCTATTCGCGCCACCGGTACCGGTCACCGCCGCCGGCGCCGCCCGGGCCCCCCGACCCGGACGGCGACGGCGGGGTACCACCAGTTGCTGAGATGGACGGCCCGGACACTCCACCGGAGGCCAGCAGCGATAGTGCTGCCGAACGTGTCGCCGCTTGTGCCGCCGAACGTGTCAAACCATCAACTCGGGCAGCGGCCCACCTGTCGCCATGCCGAAGGTATCCACCATGATCCCGTGCGCCTGCAGAATCGCGATCAGGACCCGGCCCGTGTGCGGCCCGCCGCGGGGTCCGACCAGCGGCCTCGGGAACTGCATGGTGGGAACGTAGTTGATGTGCCGCCCGTCGACCTTCAGCTTGCCGCTGGCCTTGCCCGCCAACAGGACAGGCTGATCCCAGTGGGTGTGCGCGTTGCCGTCCCCGACGTCGCTGCCCATGTAGAAGGTCGTGTTGTCCAGGACCGATGTGCCGTCCACTTCCTTGGCGTCTTCCAGCTTCTTCAGGAGCGCCGCCATCTGCGTCATCTCCCAGGTTCCGATCTGGGTCAGTTTGGCAAGTTGGGCGGCGTTGCCGCCGTGGTGCGATGTACCGTGATGGGGACTGCCGCTGCCCGTAACGAACTGAAAATCGTTGTTGCTGGTGCCGTTCCCCAACATGAACGTCAAGGAACGCGTGATGTCGCACGTGAAGGCCAGCGCCATTAGATCGACGAAGATGGGGGTGTGCGCGCTGAGAATGCTGCTGGGTGTAACGCCCCGGTCAAAATTCAAAGGCGGCGATGCGGCGGGACGCGCTGGTGGCTTGCAGCTAACGGTGCTGGCCGATCCGGTTCCCATATTGTCCAGGCGCGTTTCAAGCGCCCGCACGGACGTCGTGTATTCGTCCAACTTGTTCTTGTCCGATACGCTCAATTTGGTGGTCAGGGCGTTGGCCTGGGCAAGAACCGCGTCCAACACGCTCTTGCGCTCGGCCTTGCGCTGAGCGGCGACCAGATCGACGGCGCCGGGGGTGGCTGTTGCGGGCGTGAATCCGGCGAACATGCGGTCGAACGCCGCCTGCGGGTCGTAGATATTCGGCATCGGAGTGCCCTTGGTCCAGGATATGGCCCGCGAGAAATCGCACGACACGCGATCGCACAGACCGTTGTCTCCCTGGACGCCAAGCTGCATCGACGGCAGCAGCGGCTGGGTGCATCCCACCGGATTCAGGACGGGCAGCAACACCTGATCGATACTGGTACGTGTTTTGTCGGTCTCATGACCCTGGACCATGATCATGTTCAGGAACGATCCAGTGCCAGCGCCGTGATCGCCAGGGGGACTCCCGGGATAGGTTGTTGCCTGCATATCCAGCCCCGTGAGGATCAGGATTTTCTGTCGAACGATCTCAAGGGGAGCCGCGATCTTCGGCGCCGTCCAGGTGGTACCCGCGGTGGACGGGGTCCAGTCCGGCATGTTCAGGCCGTTGGGAATGAACCAGGCCATGAACCGTCGTGGCGGCGTGCAAACGGCCGCGCTGGCCCGCCGCGACCACACGGCGGATGGCAGGAACGGCAGCGCCACCGTGGTGCCAGCTCCGCCGAGGAATAGCCTGCGCGAGATATTCGGCTTCATGTCCTTCTCCCGTTTCTTGGTGGTAGACATCTACGGAATTTCTCCACGGCGCGTGAGGAATGCCTGACTGGTGGCGACCGTTCGCAGAAGATCGGGCCAGGTTCCTTTGCCGACCAGCGGCGCTGCCAGGCCCGCCACGTAGGCGTTGCCCCCCACGGTGTCGAAGGAACGACCCACGCCGTAGGTCAGAGCCTGCTTGACCAGACAGTAGGTGAAGCGGGCATCGGCGGCGATCGCTTGCGACATCTCTTTCGCGCCGTTCACTTTCGTGACAACCGTGCCGGTCAGGTCAACCAAGCTGCCGGTCGCGTCAACCACATCGCCGTTGTCCATCGTGCGGTAGGTACCGATGGCGTCGTAGTTTTCGAAGGTCAGACCGACAGGGTCGATGGTGTTGTGGCAGGCGGAGCAGGCCGGACTCTGACGGTGTTCCGCAAGCGACTCGCGTACCGTCACGCCGGAATTGGGAACCGGATCCTTGAGATCACCCACCGGAAGGGCCGGTGGTGGCAGGGGCGGCAGGTCACAGAGCAGATGCTCCAGAACCCAGTTGCCACGTCTGACCGGCGACGTTCGATTGGACATCGAGGTCACCGTCAGGAATGTCTCCTGGGTCAAAATGCCCCCGCGTTGGGCGTTGCCCGCAAGACTGACCCGCGCGAACGCAGTTCCGGGGACGGCAGGAAGCCCGTAATGCTTGGCCAGGCGGGCGTTGGCGAACGTGAAATCCCCCACCAGCAGGGCCGTCAGCGGCTGTGCGTCCTTGATCAAGGAGGCGAAGAAGGTATTCGTCTCCTGGGCTATCGATGACCGCAGGCTCTCGTCGAATGTGGTGAACACAGCGGCCTCGGGCGCGACGCCGTTGACCTCGCGCAGCGAAAGCCACTGGCCCGCGAAGTTGTCGGTGAATGCCTGTGCTTTTGGATCGGCCAGCATTCTGGTGATCTGCGCCGTGAGATCGGCCCCCGCGGGCTTCAGTTTGGCGGTGTCGGCGGCCGCAAGCAGGGTCGTATCCGGCATCGTCGACCACAGAAAATAGGACAGCCGCGTTGCCAATTCGTGGTCGGTAAGGGTCGTTGCGGCGGCCGCGTTGGGGGTTCCTCCCTCGATTTTGAACAGGAAGTGTGGCGAGAGAAGAACCGCCTTCAGTGCCGCGTGCAATCCCCGCATGGGATCCGCGGCGGAGGTCGCGATTGTGGTCGCGAGGGTGACCATGTCCGCGACCTCTGTCGCAACCGCCGGACGACGGTAGGCGTTCTTCATGAAGGGCGTCAGGATCTGCGGCAGGCAGGTCGCCAGCGTGGCGGTCGTCGGCTCGCAAATAAGAACGCGTTTTCGCAACGGATCAGCGATGGGCCTCGCCAGCAATTCGTCGATCAGTTGTCCCGCCGCCGTCTCTTGGTTTTCGAACAGCAGGGAGGAATAGCTGAGGACCGCTCCCACGGTATCGAATCCGTCCGTCGTGTTGTCGGCCGGAAACATCAACTTCGTGGCGGGAAGCGACGTCGTGCCGAGCAGATCGCGGATGGTGTTGTTGTATTCGGCGTTGTTCAGGCGGCGCATGACGACGCGACCGGCATCAAGCACGGTGCTGGGGACAACCGATTTCCAGCTACTCGGGAGACCAGGAGGAACGGCACCCGTGGCGCCGCCCGCACCCGTTGAGTTCCCGGTGCCGACGACGCTGCCCGTTCCGGGTGCGTTGCCGGTTCCAGATACATTCCCGGTTCCAGGCGTGTTGCCGGTTCCGGATACATTGCCCGTTCCGGGGATATTCCCGGTCCCAGCTGCGCTGCCGGTTCCGGTGACGTTCCCGGTCCCCGTCGTGTTGCCGGCCCCGGCTCCCCCCTGCCCGGGTAACGTGGCAACGCCGGTGCATCCGGAAACCATCAGAAGCATGACCATCGCAAGGTCTTTGCGAGAACCGTTAGAAGCCGCTGAATGGCGCATCGAAATGCCTCCGTTTAGGTGCATCAACCTTCGAGCTCTGGGCGTGGGCGCGTGTGTCATCGCGGGAGCCGCCGCGTTTGTTCGGTTGAATGCCTTGGTTCTGGGCGCCGCCGCCGCCGCAGGGCAAACAAGCTCAGCAACAGCGCTGCTCCAACCGAAGACGATCCGGTCGCGCGCCCGGCGGCGTAACTGCAACCGCCGCTGGCGTCACCCGCGATTGAGACGCCGCTGCCGCCCACCGCGCCGGACGTCGCTCCCGTTCCACCCGGGGCGCTTCCGCCGGTACCTGGATTGCCGCCCGAGGCCGTCGCTCCGCCGCTTGCGGTCAACGCCGGCGCTCCGCCCGTCGAAGTTGTGCCTCCCGTGCCGAAGCCGCCGCCCGTCCCAGTGCCCATGACCCCACCGGTTTCGCCGGTGCCGCCGGTGCCGGGCACCGGTGCGGCGCCGCCCGTACCCGGCTGTCCTCCCGCTGTCGAGCCGCCGCGCCCGGCGCTTCCGGAACCGCCGCCATTCGCGGATCCGCCACCGACGCCGGTTCCGCCGCCGCCCGCGTTGCCGCCCGTACTTCCCGACGCACCACCGAAGCCCGTGGGCAGGTTGGCGGGCGGCATGGTTGCCGGCCAACCCGTGGTGAGATTCGCCGCGGGCGAGCTGCCGGTGAACGGTCCAACCGGCGCCTTGCTGACCGTCCACCACGGCACGCCCAGCCGCTGGGCATAGATCCACGGCCGCAGTTGCGGATCGGGATACAACCACCGCCAGCTGTCGTGCCCGTGGCCGGCCAGCTCGGTGTAGATCGGGTTGCCGCCCAAGGCACGAATGGCGACGATCGTGTCCCGTTCGCCCTGAACGATCGGATCGTTCTGACCGCAGACCGCCCAGATGTTCTGATTCAGATACAGCGCCGCATCGGCGGGCGACGCGGGTGCCGCCGCGGGAACAGCTGCCGCGAACATCCCCGGGTATCGCCTGATGATGTCCCAGGTCCCGCGTCCGCCCATCGATGGTCCGGTGATGTAAAGCCGGGCTGGATCGATGTTGTACTTGGTCATCACGTCCTGCTTCAGAACCAGCACGGTCAGCCGGCCTTCGAACTTCTCCGCCGTGGCGATCGGCTGGGTGGCCTCCCCCCAACCGCTGGCGTTGGTCTGGGAAATCGGGATCATGAAGAACGATGGATCCGTGGCCTGCTGCGACGATCCGATGAACGTGGCCGCCCAGCCTTTACCGTCGCTGGACAGGGTTCGGTTGGGAGGATTGGTGTTGTTGGCCGCATGAAGCACAACCATCAACGGATACTTCTTGGACGCGTCGTAACCCGTGGGTACGAAAACGTTGTATTCCAGCACCTGCCCGGTGGCCGCTTCGGTGAACTTGTTGCCGACGTAGTCGGCGCGCGCCTGTTGCGCCGTGCCGGCGGACAGCGCCAGTGCTGAAATCAAGACAAAGCTTCGCCCACGGCTGATCATGCGGACCCTCCTTACGCGCCCTGCGCGCAAGCCGATGGCGGCAGAGAAGACCGACCGTCGACTAGCGACAGATAGACGCGTTGGCCGGAACGTTGACGCTGCACCCACGCAGCGACCTTCGTTCATTGTTCCAGGCCGTTTTCGGCAATCGATCTTTTTTTCTAAATCGATTGACGAAATTCGCGAGAACGAAAGCGACTGTACCGCGAATGCGGAAAGGCACCCCTTACGGCGTTTGCGGCAGAAAACGCTGAATTACGCCGCGAAACGCATCAGGAATCCCTCAGCCGTACCGACCTTCAACGTATTCGGTCGTGCGGGGATCCTTCGGGTACAGGAACAGATCCTCGGTGCGCGTGTGCTCGATCAACTCGCCGAGCAACATGAAAATGCATTCGTCGCTGGCACGGCGGGCTTGGGCCATGTTGTGGGTCACGATCACAATCGTGTAACGGCCCCGCAGCGTCCACATCAGTTCCTCGATCGCGCGCGTCCCGTCGGCATCCAGCGACGAACACGGCTCGTCAAGCAGGATCAGGTCCGGCTTCAAAGGCAGCAGCCGCGCGATGCACAACTTCTGCTGCTGTTCCAGTTGCAGCGACGTCGCGCGATCCTGCAAGCGATCTTTCAGATCGTCCCACAGGCCCACCTCCAGCAGCGCCTTGTGTACGGCTTCGTCGGTGACGCTCTTACCAAGTTCCTGGCGGGGGCTGTGAATGCGCAGGCCGAACACGACGTTTTCGTAGACCGAAACCGGCAAGGGATTCGGACGCTGGAATACCATGCCGACCGCGCGGCGCAGTTCGGTCAACGACACGTCCGCGTCGTAGATGTTCTTGCCCAGCACCCTGACCTCGCCGGACGTTGTGACCGTGCCAACCCGCTCGTTGACGCGATTGAAGCAACGCAACAGGGTGGTCTTGCCGCAGCCCGAGGGACCGATAAGCGACGTGATGTGGCCCTTCTTGATCTCCAAGTTCACGGTGCGAAGCGCCTGAAACTTGCCGTACCACAGGCTCAGATCACGCGTCACAATGCAGGGTTGGACGGCCTCGCTCATCCGAAGATCCCGTTCACGTATTCGTAGGTTTTCCGGCTGGCAGGGTTGTCGGAAAAGACGACGTCGGTCCGATCGATTTCCACTATCGCTCCGTTCCACAGGAACATCGTCCGATCCGCCAACCGGCGCGCCTGCTGGGTCAGATTCGTGACCAGAATGATGGTCATCTGGTGGCGCAGTTCCTTTAAGACGTCCTCGATGCGCATCGTGGTGACCGGATCAATCGCGATCGAAAATTCGTCGAGGCACAAAATTTCGGGGCTGTGGGACAACGCGCGTGCAATCGTCAATCGTTGTTGTTGGCCCCCCGACAGCTTGGTTCCCAGGCTATCCAGGCGGTCCTTGACCTCGTCCCACAGCGCCGACTGGCGCAAGCAACGTTCCACCAGAACATCCAAGTCCGCCTTGTCGCGCAGGCCCGCCGCGCGGGGCGCGAACGCAACGTTGTCGTAAATCGACAGGGGAAGCCCGACAGGCAACGGCGCCACCATGCCGATCTTGCGCCGCAGTTCGAACACGTTACGCACCTTGGCGACATCCTGCCCATCAACCCGAATCGAACCGGTGGCGACGGCCCCGGGAACGAAGTCCAGCGTCCGGTTGATACACCGCAACAGCGACGTTTTTCCCGACTGGGCCGGACCGATCACCGCCAGGATCTCATTGCGGCGTACGTCGAAGGAAATGCCGTGGATGACCTCCTTTTCGCCGTACGACAGCCGCAGATCCGAAACCTGGATCTTGGGTTGGCGTTCCTGGGGTTCGACCGTCGTTACCATTTTTTCCGCGAACGCAGGTAGACCCGCAGCACAATCGACGTGGTGTTGACCAGAAGCACCGTACCCAGCAGCACGGCGGCGGTCGCGTAGGGCAACGCCTCGGGCACGTTCGTCACCTGCGTCGTGATGGTGAACAGATGCATCGACAGCGCCATGCACTGATCCCAAAGACCGTAGGCGAAGAAGTCGCCCTCGGGGATTTTCTTGAAGAAGACGGCCCCGGTGAACATGACGGGCGCGGTTTCGCCGGCGGAACGCGAAACCTGCAAGATAAGGCCGGTAAGAATTCCGCTGATGGAGTTGGGCAGCACGATCCGTCGAATGGTCTGCCACTTGGTCGCGCCCACGTTCCAGCACGCCTCGCGGAACGACTGCGGAACCGCCGACAGCGCCTCCTTGGTGCTGGCGATGATCACGGGCAGCGTCATGATCGCCAACGTCAGCGACGCCGCCAAAACAGACCGACCGATCTTCGCGAACAACACGAACGCGCCCAACCCAAACAGGGCGTGCACGATGCTGGGTACACCGGCCAGGTTCACGACGGCCAGATTGATGATCCGCGTGAACCAGGTGTCGCGCGCGTATTCGTTCAAATACACGGCCGCCAGGACCCCGATGGGGCCCGCGATCAGCAACGACGTGCCCACCAACCAGATCGTGCCCAGCAGCGCCGACCAGATTCCCCCGCGACGCATCCCGCCCGTCGGGTTCGAGGTCAGAAAGTCCCACGACAACAAAGGGAAAGCCTTGACCAGCAAGTAGACGACGATCAGGACCACCGGAATCACCAGCAGCAGCGACATCACGCCCAAAAGGATCTGGGCCAGACGCTCGGAGCGCTGTTTTTTTCTGGAGAAAGGCGTTGCGGTAAACAAAGGTGGCTACCCCGTTATCGTTTCCGAATGCCTTTGACCATCAAGTCGGCCGTCAGATTGACGACAAAAGTGATGCCGAACAACAAGATCCCAATCAGGAACAGCACCTGATAGTGCGGGGATCCGACAGATGCCTCGCCCAGTTCCGCGGCAATCGTGGCGGTCAAGGTGCGGACCGGATCAAACACGCTGTGGGGAATGTTGATCGCGTGGCCGGTCGCCATCAAAACCGCCATCGTCTCGCCGACGGCGCGGCCGATACCCAAAAGGACGGCGGCCAGCAGACCATTTTTCGCCGCGGGAAGAAGCACGCGGTACACGATCTGCCACCGCGTGGCACCCAGCCCGACCGCCGCCTCACGATAGGAATCCGGCACCGCCTTCAGGGCATCCTCGCCGATGCTCACCATGATGGGAACGCTCATCAAGGCCAGCAACAACGCGCCGTTCAGAACGTTAAGTCCAATGGGGACTCCAAACAGGTTCTGTATCACGGGATTCATCACGGAAAGACCGATGAACCCCCAGACCACCGACGGGATCGCCGCCAGCAGCTCGATCACGATCTTCAGGGTCTCGCGCGTCTTCTTTCCACAGAACTCCGAAACAAACACCGCTGCCCCCAGGCCGAACGGCACCGCAATCAACGTGGCCAGCAGCGTGACGCTGGCGGTTCCGGCCAGCAAGGCCAGAACGCCGAAGCGGACGTTGTGCTGGGAGGTCGGAACCCATTCCGTGCTGAACAAAAACTTCGGGAGGCTGAGGCCCCCGAAAACAATAGGCGCGCCTTCCCGCAACACGAACAAGAAGATGGCGAAGACGAAAACGATCGCGCTGATTCCACACAGACGGATCAACGCCTCGATCCCTTTTTCGGAGATATTTTCCCACCGCTGCCGCCTCGCCCGCGCGGCGGCGCCTCGATCAACCGTCGGTGCCTTCTCACCGCCCGGCGACGATCCGTCAGCGGGCGCGGCGGACTCTTTGTCCTCGGGCGGCATCTTGGCGGCGGTTTCGTCCACGACTACGTCTCTTTACGGCTATTTTTTGGGAAGCGGAACGTATCCGGTCTTTTCGACGACCTTCTGCCCCGCATCCGACATGATCCAGTCGAGGTACTTCTTGACGTGGGGCGACGGTTCACCCGGTGTGTACATGAACATGGGGCGTGCGATGGGATAGCTCTTGTCCAGGACCGAGGCGATGGTCGGCATCACCGCGGGCTCACCTTTTTTCTTCGACACCTTCAGAATCTTGACCTCGGGGGTCGCGTAGCCAAGTCCGCTGTAACCAATGGCGCCCACGGTCTTCGAAACCACCTCGACCACTTCCTTTGACCCGTTCATGTCCATCGAACCCTGTTTGAAGTCGTGCTTCTTTCCGACCACGGTTTCTCGAAAGTAGTGGTAGGTGCCCGAGTTGCTCTGGCGGCTGACGCGGATGATCGCATCGCTCTTCGGATCGACAGCCTTGACACCAAGGTCCGACCATTTTTCGGCCTTGCCACCCTCTTTGTAGATCTCGGACAGCTCCTCCATGCTGATCTGGTCAAGGGGGTTGCTCTTGTGAACGTAGACGGCCAGACCGTCGTAACCGACCAGAAACTCCTTGGGATCCTTCCCGGTGTTCTTCTTGGCCTTCTCGGCCTCTTCGGGTTCCAGCTTCCGGCTGCAGTTCGCGATCTCGGCGGTTCCGTTGATTAGCGCGGCCACCCCGACCCCTGAACCACCGCCGGCCACCTCGACCGAAACGGCCGGGTCGACCTTCGCGTAGTCCTCTGCCCATGCCTGGGCCAGGTTGACCATCGTGTCGGAGCCGATGTTCTGAATCGATTGCTTGGCGGCAGGGGCGGTCGTCGCCCCCTGATCGGAGCCAGCCTTCTTCTTGCACCCGCTGAGGCCGGCCCCCGCGCATGCCAGCACGATCGCCACACGGATCATACGCTGCACCGTCAAGCCCCTATTCCTCATGATCATGATCGCTCCTCTTCCATCGGTTTCGTGTTGGTGGCTGGTCTGCTACGGGTTTCGTCGACCGGGTTTCGCCTACCCGGGTTTCGCCTATCGGGCTTCGTCTATCGGGCTTCGTCTATCGAGCTTCGTCGCCCAATACCGCCTCAACCAGGTCCTGAATGTTGGCGCGCAGAAACTGGTACGTCTCCTCGTAGGCCGCGTGAATTTCCTCGGGCGTCCCCTTGACCTGTGACGGGTCCTTGACACTCCAGTCCAGGCACACCGCCTTGGTCGGGGGCGGAGGAAACACCTTCCGCGCCTGATCGGCGACCGCGACGATGATCTGATAGTGGTCCACGTTCGGAACCTGTTCGATGGACTTCGGGGCATGACGAGAGATGTCCACGCCCTTTTCTCCCAGGAATTTCAATGTCGCATCGTCGATTCGCCAGGGTTCAAGACCGGCGCTGGCGAAGATGAACCGGGTTTGACCCAGGGCGTTTCCAATCCCCTCGGCCATCTGACTGCGGCAGGCGTTGTGTTCGTCGGCGAACAGAACACGGTACACCTCGTTGCCCTTGTGCTTCATGTACTCGCCGGTACACATGTGCATCACTTCTTGGCAGATGCTCTTTGCTTGATCGGCGACACGCTCGAACCGGTTGACGATGGTCATCAACGGTCCCAGCGCTTCCAATGGAATCTGATTCTCCTCGCGCATGCGCACCAGTGCGGCGTTCGTCTGGTGCCGCAGAACATCCACGCGATCCTCGACCTCCATCGTTCGCGTGGCCAGCTCGGTATCCTGTTTGACGAACGCCTGAATCGCGTCGTGCAACATGGGGATAGCCAGGCTGCCGATCTCCGCGAACCGATCGTACGGAACAACCACTTCTATCCCGGACAGAAACAGAATCTGCCGCGCGACACTTTCGGCGTAGTCGCCAACGCGTTCCAGTTCCGAGTTGATCTTGATGGTCGCGTAGGCAAAACGCAGTGTGCCGGCCACCGGCTGCTGCCGAACGATGAACTCCAGACACAGCCGGTCGATCTCTTTTTCCAGCTCGTCGATCCTCTGGTCGCGCAGGATGATCGAGTACACCAGTTGACGATTGTGGTCGCGCAGGGCCTGCAAACACTCGCGCAACGCCCGCTCGGCCAGGCCGGACATCTCGGTGATCTTGCCGTGCAGACGATGGATGTCTCGCTGCAGATTTTCTTCGAAGTGGGTCGCCATGGGCGGGCCTCTGCTGTGGTCGTCCGAAATCTGTCGTTTGTGACAGTCGGGCGACGCCGTTGTTACGAATCACGAAGCGCGAGCGAAATGGGTATGGGCAGCCCTTAATAACCCGGGGTTGGACCTGGGTCCACCAGCCTGAACACGCAACCGGACAGTCCCCCACGCACACGGTCATGCCGCCCCCGGGGCCCTGACCGGTCACGCGGTCAGGCGACGAAATGCTGAATATCAGCACCAAGTTGCGCCTCAAACACGGGCGCGTCCGTGACCGGCAGATCGCAACGACCGTGGCGGCACACGTAGGCGGTGGGGTGGCCTGACTGGGCGACCTTGCCGCGAACGAAGGTGACGACTTGCCCCAACTGTTCGATGCCTGTTGCCGACCCGCCCGCGAAGGCGCGCGACGGCAGGAAGGTACGGGCCAGCACCGCCAACAGGGGCCGCGCGGTATCGGCGCCGCCATCGGGCCAAACAACCGCGATCTCGCGCGGGTCATCCAGGAAAAAGTCCAGCGCCACCAGCGCCTCGGTCATGGCCATGGGTCTGCCGGTCAGAACCGCGGCGTGGGCAGACAACCCGCGCCGCGCGACCTGGCGCCAACGATCGTCGTCGGTGAACACGGCCAGGCGAACGGCATTCATCAAGGCAATCGACGTCCCCGAAGGTTCGGCACCATCGTAGGCGGGTTTCTCACGCGCGATCAGCGTCTCGTGTTCCTGGCCGGTCATGAACCAACCTCCGGAGGGATCGGCAAACCGGCGTTCGGTCTCTTCGGCCAGCGTCAGCGCCTCGCGCAACCAGCGGGGGTCAAAACTGGCCTCGTAAAGATCAATCAGGCCCGCCGCCAGGAACGCATAGTCATCCAGGAACGCGGCGTGCCTGGCGCGACCGTCCTTGTAACTTCGCAACAAGCCGCCGGCGGTGTCTCGCATGTGCCCAAGCAGGAATCCCGCGGCCCGCGACGCGGCGTCGATGAAACGCGGTTCATCCAGGACCCGCCCCGCGACCGCCAGGGCCGAAATCGCAAGGCCGTTCCACGCGGCCAGGATCTTCTCGTCGCGCAGCGGTGGGATGCGCCGCGCGCGCACGTCGTACAGTTTCGCGCGCGCGCCGGCCAGCGCCGCCCAGATCGTTTCGTCCGGGCGGGGCACATTCAGAATCGTCCGCCCTTCCCAGTTTCCTTCCGGCCGGACGTCGTAGTGCTCCATAAAGATCCGGGTCGCATCCCCGTCTCCCAGCACGCGCCGGACTTCGTCATCGGTCCACACAAAGAAACGCCCCTCGTCCCCTTCCGAATCCGCGTCGGTGGCCGAATAGAAACCCCCGGCGGCATCGGTCATCTCGCGCAGGATGTAATCGCAGGTTTCGCGCACCACGCGGGCCAGGTACGCGCTGCCGGTCACCTGAAAGGCCTCGGCATACGCCACGACCAGCAGCGCGTTGTCGTACAGCATCTTTTCGAAATGCGGCACCAGCCAGCGCGCGTCGGTGGAATAACGGTGAAATCCACCGCCCAATTGATCGTACATCCCGCCCGCCGCCATTTTCTCCAGCGTGAACACGGCCATTCGTAGGGCGTCGGCGTCGCCGGTCCGGTGGTGGTGGCGCAGAAGCAGACGCACCGGAATATTCGAGGGGAATTTGGGAGCCCGCCGCAGACCGCCGTGGGCGTCGTCGAACGAACGTTTGAAATAGTCCACCGTCGCATCGATGGCCGCCAGCGTCGGCGGCGCCAGATCGTCATCGGAATCCGGCGCCGTTCGCGCGCCTTCCATCTCGGCGCGCACCGCCTTCACCAGCGACAAGGCCGCCTGCGCCACCCGCTCCGGGTCGCGGTGGAAGGTGTCAGACAAATCGCTCAACAAATTGATGAACCCGTGCCGCGAGCCGCGCACGCCGGCGCGCGGGGGAAAATACGTGCCGCCAAAAAACGGCTCGCGCGCGGCGTTCAGCCACACGCTCATCGGCCAGCCGCCCGATCCCGTCAGTTGTTGCACGGCGCTCATGTAGACGGCGTCGACGTCGGGGCGCTCCTCGCGATCGACCTTGATCGCGACGTAGTGCATGTTGATGAACGTCGCGATCTCCTCGTCCTCGAAGGACTCCTCCTCCATGACGTGGCACCAGTGGCAGGTCGAATACCCGATCGACAGGAACACCGGTCGGCCAAGGCGCCGCGCGTCGGCGAAAGCTTCGTCGCCCCACGGATACCAGTTGACGGGGTTGTGGGCGTGTTGCAGCAGGTAAGGGCTGGTTTCCAGCGCCAGCCGATTCGTGAAGCGCGGTCGCCCTGCCGGCCCGAGGTGGCGCGTGCGGGGCACGGCGGACGGCCCGCGGGCGGCGATCGCCTGTTCCAACCTATCCACCAGATCAGATGGAAACGGTTCTGTCCCGGGCGGCGTACCGACAATCATTGTGTTCTGGGATGCCTGGGTCGCGTAAGTGGGTTCGGCAGACCGCATACCACGCCATCGCGTGGCCCCACACCTCGTTTTGCCCAAAGGCGCGGCGCGATCGTAAGGTCTGTCGGTTGGACACCCGGTCCCGAGCATCGACACGCGCGACCATCCTGGTGGTCACCGCTTTCGTGGGCGTCGCCCTGGCGCCCATCAGGTCTTCTGCGGAAACGGGACTGGAGCGCGTTCGCGCGGCCGGAGTCCTGCGCTGGGGCGCCGATCAACAGGGGGGCGAGCCATTTGTCTTCGAGGATCCGAAACAACCGGGGGTGCTGGTCGGGTTTGAGGTCGAAATCGCGGACACCCTGGCGCGGGCAGTCGGCGTTCGCGCGCTATTCGTCCAAAACGACTGGTCCACGTTGATCCCGTCGCTGGAGCGCGGAACCTTCGACATAGCGCTGAACGGCATCGAGGTCACGCCCGCGCTGCAGGGCCGCGTGGCGTTTTCCCGGCCGTACTTCGCGTTCACGGAACGCCTGGTCGCGCGGGCCAACGACGGGCGCATCAGCGATCTGGAATCGCTGCGCGGCTTGCGCGTCGGAACCCTGGCCGCGACCCAGGCCTGGCACACGCTGCTGGCCGCGGGCGCGCGCGCGGTTCCGTACGAGGGCGTCGACGAGCCATTCATCGATCTGGAAAACGGTCGCACGGACGCTGTTCTGCTGGACGACATCATCGTGGACAGGTACCTGCCCCGGCACAAAACCCTGCGGGTCGCGGGTGATGTCGGCGAAGGGCGATACGCCGTGGCGCTGCGGCGCGAGGACGCCGATCTGCGCGCCGCGATCGACGCCGCCCTGGGGGCGCTGATCAAGTCGGGCGACCTGCGCCGTATATTGGAACGCTGGAAGATCGACGGACCCTGGCAGGCACGCCTGGCCTTGCAGATCCCCGAGGAAGCGGCTGAAGCCACGCCCGGCGGAGCGCCGCCGGCAACGCCGTCGCCGCAGTTGTCGCCGCAACCATCGCCGCCAGCGGCGGCGTCACAACCGTCGCTGCCGGAATCGGCACCGACGCCGCGATCGTTCGATGCCCCGCCCCCCTTCGGCCTTCGCCATTTTCTGTTGTTCCTGAACGGTGCGTTGATGACCCTACTGGTGTCCGTCGGGGGCATGGCGATCGCGATACCGCTGGGCCTGGGACTGGCACTGACCCGCCTGTACCTTCCGCGCGGCCGGTGGTTCGCGGCCGCGTACATCGAGCTATTTCGCGGCACCCCGGTCCTATTGCAGCTTTACATCCTCTACTATGGCCTGGCTCCGGTCCTTCGGTTGGACGCTTTGGCGGCGGCAGTCCTGGGGCTGGGCCTGAACTACGCGGCGTACGAAGCTGAGATCTACCGCGCCGGAATATCGTCCGTCCCGGCCGGCCAAATGGAAGCCGCGCTGAGCCTGGGCATGACGCGCCGGTTGGCCCTGCGGCGCGTGGTGTTGCCCCAGGCGTTTCGGGTCGCGCTGCCGGGAGTGACCAACGACTTCATCGCGTTACTAAAAGACAGCTCGCTGGTCTCCGTCATCACCGTGGTCGAGCTGACGAAACGCATGTCGATCACCGCCGTCGACACGCGCGGGTGGTTGGTGCCGGGCCTCGCTTGCGCGGCGTTGTACTTCGCGATGAGCTATCCGCTTGGCCGCCTGGCCCGGCATTGGGAACGCCGCCTCGGCGGACGGTGACGATCG
>JANOJB010000286.1:0-6574 GCA_031407985.1 Pseudomonadota bacterium
AAGCATGTCGGCGGCGACAACCGGGCTTTTCTGCGGATCGACCGGCGTCCCGTCCCAGAACAACATGCCGTTCGCGTCCAAGCCGTAGGTCGGATGCGAACAGGCGCCCAGAATCAGCGGCTTCACGCCGATGGCCTTGGCGATCACATGTTCGACGGACGTCCGGCTGGTCGCGGAGTCCTTTGTCGTGGCGCCGGAAAGACAATTCACGACACCCGAGTGGGTCTCGGCCGCGCCAGGGTACTGAAAGCCCTGGTAGACGTTGACGTACTGCTTGTACGCCTGCAACGGACCCAGGATGCTGACGTTCGTCTGATCAAGAGCGAAATTCGTCAGATCGCCGCCCGTGATCCGCGGGTCGTAGTGCTCGGGCGCGACACCGTGCGGAATGAAGAAAACGAAGAAGCGCCTGGGAGCCGCCGTCGGCGCGGCCGTCGCCATTTTTGACAGGCGCAGGGCGGCGGGCACCGTAAGGCCAGCGGCCATCGCCGTCAGGAACATGCGCCGTTCGATACCCTGCGTGGCGCGCGAGAGACGCGGATTTTTCGACATAAAGACCCTTTATCTTGAAACGTTGGGGGGTGAACGAAAGGGATCCGGAAGACCGTTCATACCGTGGAAAACGTGATCGAAAGCGGACGAACTGTCGAGGCGAAACGAAGAGGCCGGCGAAGGAATGATGTTGCGTTGCGTCGCCGCCCTCCTTTTCTGCCTCGAATCTGACGGCGCAGCAATAGGGCCATTCACGGATGCCGAAAGCGGGACGGCTCCGGCCGTGGCGCGGCCGCTGTCTGGCAGGCAACGGCGCCGGGTCGCCGCGAGACTGTAAATGAATTCAATACACATCTATTCAGAAACTATCGCCTACGTATGTACTCCCAGGGACCTAGGATCCTCTGACCATAGAGGGAGGCCCGCGATGAACTTCAAACGCCTATTTCACGTTCTGGTTCTGGGAAGCTCGGTCATCAGCTGCGAGAAGGCACGAACGGACGCGGTGACGAGGCAGGGAAAAGATGGCGCGGCGGTCGCGGACGGCTCGGAGGATTCGGAAGGTGAGCCCACCGGCGACGTGGCCGCCGAAGACGGCGACCAGAGGAAGAATGATGGACCTGGGGCTGACGGCCAAGGACAGGACCGCAGCGCCGATGGGGACAACAACGTCGCGTCGGACGCCGGTTCCACGGACATCGCCAGCGTCATCACCGACGCCAACACGGATGGACTCCCGGGAGAACGGCCCGCGGGTGCCCTCTGTCTTTGCAGTCCCACCAAGTGCTGCGATCTACACGAGGGAGCCCCGGCCACCGTAACCCCCGGGTTCGTGTGCTGCTGGGCCACGTCGTGCTGACACAGGCCGCGCGCCTATGGCGCGGACGGCAGCGTACGGAGCATCAGGCGGCGGCCTTGTTCGCCCGATTGGCCGATGATCTGGCGACCACGGGTGCCGGGGTAGCCCTGGTACTGGCGGCGCGCCAAGCGTCGGCGGATGAAACCCGCCATGCTCAGCGATGTCGCGCGTTGGCCGAGCAGTTCGACCGGAGTTCTTCTGCGCCGCCCGTCCACGCATGGCCGACGCTGGGTCCGGCCGGCATGGAGCCGGGGCCTCGGGCGCTTTACACGGCCGTGGCGCTGTCGTGCGTGACCGAGACCCTCAGTGCCGGACTGCTGGAGAGGATGCGAGCCGTGACCCGCCACGAACAGGTGCGTGCCACGGTCAACGAGATACTCCGAGACGAGATCTCCCACGCCCGCATCGGGTGGGCGCATCTGGCGGCCCAATGCCGCCGAACGGACATCACATGGTTGTCCCCTCACCTCCCAGGAATGCTGCGCGCGTGCGTTCAGGACGAAGCCGGGCCCGCGTCCGACGGCGACGCGCAGCCGGACCTGTCAGAATACGGAATCCTGCCGCGCGTCGAAGTTCGTCGAGTACTAAAGGGCATCGCGGATGACGTCCTTCTTCCCGGATTGGAGGAATTCGGCGTGAATACCGGTCCGCTGCGGGCGGAACTGTCCTTGATACTCGGCTAACGCAAGGGAACTTGCGCCATCTCCTGGGCCAGCGTCTCGTAGATACTGCGACGTGGATCGTCCGCGCGAAAGATCAGGCGGAAGTAGTCGTGTAGCGGCCGAATGCGCGGCAAGACCAGAGAGAGCCGGCGCGCGGCCAGATCCGGCGCGACCAGGTAGCGCGGCAAGACGGCGATCCCTTCGCCGTTCAATACGGCAGCGCGCATGGCCGCAATGGTCCCGAAGAACACGAAGCGTCCGAACCGCAATCGGTCGTGCCCTCCCACCGAATCGCGCCAGTAGGCATACAGCGGCAACGCGGCCCGCTCGTCGACCAGGGTATGGTGCGCGGCATCCGCGGGCCGGCGCAGGGGGGTCCGCCGCAGCAACGCCGGCTGGCCGACAAGGACGTAGTCCTCGCGCTGGACCACCACCGAGTCCAGCTTCGGATCG
This sequence comes from Pseudomonadota bacterium, assembly GCA_031407985.1. Taxonomy (GTDB): domain Bacteria; phylum Myxococcota_A; class Polyangia; order Fen-1088; family Fen-1088; genus FEN-1088. The sequence continues at coordinate 2,467 of JANOJB010000286.1, forward strand.
TCGATGCGCATCGATCCGACGGCACAATGAACCTCGCCCGAACGCAAACGCAGCAGCAAATCGCTGCCCGAACCAAAATACAGGTGAAAGGTGATCTCGGGTCGCGCGCGCCGAAGCCGTGGCAGCATGGGCAAGATCCACGACATGCCCAGTTCGTGCCGCGTTCCCAGCACCAGGTCCTGCGGAGGCGGTCCGGTTTCGCCGCGTCCTGCCCGCAGTGCCTCAACCGCCGTGGCCAGTGTGCGTTCGGCGTGGGGCAGCAGCGCCAGCCCCGCTGGTGTCAACGCGACCCGCCGCGTGGTCCGGTGAAACAACGGCCGACCAAGTTGTTCCTCCAACTGCCGGATGCGCTGCCCCAACGCCGCCGGTGTCAGCGCGACCACGCGCGCGGCCGCCCGGAAGTTCAACAGGCGCGCCGCCTCGACGAAACAACGCAGACTATCTAGCGAAGGCGGCGCTTCCATGACTCCCAAAGGAATTTCAGGCTATCACCGTCGCCGCTGTTTCGTGCCGATCCCGTGTGACAGGGAAACCAAGCCCGTCCGTTCAGTGGGGCATGAAGTCGGCGTCGATCTTGTGGTCCTTGGTTTCTCGAATGAACAGGGCACTGACGATCAGCGTGAGAATGCAGACCGCGATGGGATAGATGAGGCCCGTGTATATCGATCCTGCCCCGAAGGTGGTCTTGGCCCAGGCCGACGCGGTGACGGCGGTGGCGATCAGCGGCAGGAAACCGCCGAACCATCCATTGCCCAGGTGATAGGGCAGCGACATCGACGTGTAGCGGACCTTGGTCGGGAAAAGCTCGACCAAGAATGCGGCAATCGGTCCGTAAACCATGCAGACGTAAACCATCTGAACGGACAGCAACAAGATCATCATCGGCCAGTTCAGATCCGCCGGATCCGCAACCGGCAATCCGCGCGGGTTCGAGAACATCTTCAGCGCCATGTAGATGGGAATGTACGTCAGCGCCCCCAGCAGACAGCCGCCCATCATGATCTTCTTGCGGCCGATGCGATCCGACAGCCGTCCGAACACGACAAACAGCGGCGTGGTGATCAGCAGCGCCGCCGACACCATCAGGTACGCCGGCTGCCACGCGATCTTTAAAACGCTTTGCAGGAAGGTCAGCGCGTAGAACTGCCCCGTGTACCAGACCACGCCCTGCCCGGCGGTCGCGCCGAACAGAGCGATCAACACGTACTTTCGATTCACCGGGTTGGCGAAACTTTCCTTCAGGGGATTGACCGATCGCTTGCCGCTTTCCTTCAGCTTGGTGAACAACGGCGACTCTTTCATCTTCAGGCGGATGTACAGCGACACGCCCAGCAGAATGAACGACAGCAAGAACGGAATACGCCAGCCGTAAGATCGAAAATCCGCCTCGCCCAGGACCGACCGCGTGATCCCGATGACCCCCATGCTCAGGAAGAATCCCAGCGTCGCCGTGGTCTGAATGAAGCTGGTGTAAAAACCGCGCTTCGCATCGGGAACGTGCTCGGCGACGTAGGTGGCCGCGCCCCCGTATTCACCGCCCAGCGCCAGACCCTGCAGCAACCGCAGAGCCACCAACAGGATCGTCGCCGTCAGACCGACCGACGCGTAGGTTGGCAGCATGCCGACCATCGCGGTCGCGAAGCCCATCGTGGCCATGGTGACCAGGAACGTGTATTTGCGCCCGATCAGATCGCCAAGGTGTCCAAACACGATGGCGCCCAGCGGGCGCACGCCGAATCCGGCGCCGAACGTCGCCAGGCTGGCCAGCAGTTGTGCGGTGTCGTTGCCCTTGGGGAAAAACAATCCGCCAAAAAACACGGCCAAGCTGCCGTACAGGTAAAAGTCGTACCACTCGAACAGCGTGCCCAGCGACGCCGCGAAGATGACCTTGCGTAGATTGACGGCCTCAGCCGGCGAGGCCGTTGTGGACAAGGTCGAGCCGGAAGGTTCGATCGGATGTGATGTCATAGGGGCTTTCGGAGAGCCTAAAAGAAATAGACCTGCCACTGAAGGACGAACTCGGAAAAAGTGTGCGTGTCGGGCGCGTCGGGAACCGCGCGGCTGAAGAACACCTTCACGTTGCTGTTGTGACCGTAGGGCCAAAAAGCCAGGCCTCCACCCATGCGCGTCTCGGTCTGCCTATTGGATGGGGTCCCCGCGGGCGCCGTCGACGCCAGCCAACGCTGCTCGAACCGGACGATGGGACTCAGGCGAAGGGGCGCAATCAGATAACCCGCTTCACCCATCAACGCCCTCTGCTTCACCAGGTACGGGGCCACAAGCCAGGTGCCACCGTCCCACTGGGCCAGATTGACCTGCGCGGTCAACACACCTGGACCAAGCGGAAGATCCAGCATGGCGTCGTAGGCCCAATATTTGTAGTCGTTCTGAAAATCACCCGCCGCCCCGACCGACAGAATTCGCTTCCGGCCCAGGTAGGTCCCCGCGTAGAAAAATTCCGTTTCGGGATCGAGGAGGTTGACCTGAATGCGTCCGGCCAGCCGGAAGAAATTGCGACCTCCCGGCGCCGTGGGCATATCCAGGCTGACCCCACCCGGGAGAGTCCGGCGGCCCTGGAAGATACCGGCGCGGTATTCGACATGACCGCCGAACACCAGGCCACGCAGTTGGACACCGAGATCCCTGCCCAACGAATTGGCGTTGGGGTCAAACACCCGGGGATTGGCGGTGGTTCCAAACGCGTCCTTGTGCAGAAACGTATTGGCGAAGTAGTCCCAGCCATACAGCGTGGCCGCCCCCTGGACCGCGTTGTGAGCCATGGGCGGCAACATGTAGCCCGCGTCGACCTTGAAATAGGCTCCCGCGGGCTTGTACGTGACGAAGGCGTCCTGGATGTTCATGCCCGGGAAGTTCTTCAGGTATGTCGGCGTTCCCATCGGGTCCACCGTGTTCACTTGCTTGAACAGATCCGGATAGTCGGTGGCCAGGAAGTATTCGAACTTGTGCAACAGCGTTCCACCGACCATGAACCGCAGCCGGTGAACGAACAGATTGTGACCCCAGCCCTGAACGTCGTTGCGGCGATCGGTGGCGGCCTCGTACTGCGGCTGGACCAGGATGCCGAACCTGATGGTGGTCCCGCTCGCCGTCTCGATCTTCACCGGCTCTTGCGCGGGCGGAAGGCCCAGGCCGGGGGATTTCTCGGAAAGACTCTCCGTCGGCAGGACCTTCGATTCCGGTTTCCTGGCGGGCGTCTTGCTGGGCGCCGGCTCGTCGTCAGCGGACTCTTCGGTCTCTGCTTCTTCGGTCTCGGTTTCTTCGGTGTTCTTCTTCGGTTCTTGGGCCTTCTTGGCAAAGGCCTGCGTCGCGATCGTTCCGACAAGGAACAACGCGATCGCGGACGCTGACGCTCGTCGGTACATGTTCTCTCCCTGATGTTGAATGCGGCGTGGGCATAATCCTTAAACACAACCGCCCGACGGAATTTCAGTGGCGTCCGCGCTGAGCGCAGTAGAACACGCCTGGCCGACTTCGGTCACGCGCCGCCCAGCCAGTCCTCCTCCGACACAGTCCGATGGGCGAATCTCTACTTGAGCAAGTCACGCAACGGCAGCGTCCCCGCCTTCAGGTCCTTCGCCACCACACCCGAAATCTGGGTAGCGCCCAACTCGCTGGGATGCGTACTGTCGCCCATACCGAACAGCGTATTCGTATTCGCCACCGTGGCATAGAACGCGATCGTCAGGCGCGTGAGGTCGACGATGGCAATTTGTTGCGACGTAGCCAGATCCCGAACCTTCTGATCAAGACCAGCGAAACCGGGATTCGCCGTACTGGCGCCCTTGCGCGCAAGCGGCGAAAATAGGACCGGTGTCGCGCCCTTGGCCTTGGCATCGGTGACGTATTTCATCAAGTTCGCGGTGTAATTATCGATATCCGCCTGGGCTTTTTGATCGTTGTGCCCGAACTGAATGAACAAATAGTCGCCGGTCCGCATGGCGTCCCGCGCCTGCGGGAAGAACTTGGTGTAGAAGCCGCCCGCGGTTTCGCCCGAATCGGCGTAGTTCGCCAAGGCCACCGCGGGCTTCAGGTACTGCGAGAAACCCTGGGCCCATCCGCGTTGATTGGGATCATTGATCGATGCTAG
>JANOJB010000288.1:0-10496 GCA_031407985.1 Pseudomonadota bacterium
ATCCCTCCCAGTACAAACATGAATCGCGGGGACAGGCGATCGGCCAGGTGGCCGCCCGTGTACATCGCGGCGCTGGCGCGCAGATTCGTCACGGACATGTAGATCTGGAATTGCGTGGCGCCCAGGCGCGCATTGGTGAAGTCCATGAATAATGCCACCGACGCCGCGAACACCATGCCGGTCGCGACCGCACCCGCCAGGCTCAGCGTCAACACGAAGGAATAGCTGGTCCAGGACGCCTGCCCGGCGGCGAACGCGAAGTTGGTCGCGGCCACGCCCAGACAGGCCAACACCAACGTGCGCCGCCGTCCCAGCCGATCGCCAAGCGCCCCACCCAGCAACGATCCCGCCACGCCCGCCAGCGCCCCCAAGGTGGAAAGAGTGGCGATCTGTTGGTCGGAATAGCCAAGCTGCTGCTGAAAAAGCGGGAACATCATCGGACTTAACAGGTAGTCGCTGAGATCGAAGACGAACGCGAACACCACGGCGAGAATCACGGCCCGAACCATGAACGACCGCATGAGCAGCGGTAGCAGGCGGGGCCTCACGACGGGTGCCTCCGATTCCCGCAACCGAAGAATCAGCGTTGCCGGCAGCAGCAGAAGCACGACAGCCGTGAAGAACGCAGCGGACCATCCGACCTGGTTCGCGATCCACAATAACCCCTGACCACCCGCCACCACGCCCGCGTATTTCCCCGCCGCCATGACGCCGTTGGCGCGACCCCGTTCGGCGGGGCCCAACAGGTCCAGGGCCAGGGCATCCACGCCCACGTCTTGCGCCGCCGCGAACACGTTGTGAATCAGCACCAGCGCCCCGAACAGGTGCAGCGATTGGCCGGGATCCACGGTCGCCAGCACCAGCAGCGTCAGCGCCATGCCCACCTCCGCGGCAAGCACGACCGGCCGCCGCCGGCCGAAGCGCCCGAAGTTGACCCGGTCGACCAGCGGTCCCAGCAACGGCTTGGCCGCCCACGGCAACCACGCCAGGGTCATGACCTCGCCCAGCGCGCCCGGGGTCAGTCCTAACTTGGCGAGCCGAATCTGCAGCGCGATCGTGAAGAAGCCCCACGGCACCCCCTGCGCGAAGTACAGCCCGCCGAAGAGCAAGAACCGGGAACGCGAGGTCTCGGCCGAGAGCACAGCGCATCATAGGCGCATTTGCACCCGCTTTTCTTTCACGGACGCCTCACAAACCCCTGATTTAACTGGGGTGACCGCACAGTGCGCCATCCGCGCCCTGGTTTTTTCTTCACAATCCCCTACATGCGGACTATCCTGCCGCCTCTGTCCGAACAACCCAACCAAGGGAGAATCCAATGAAACTTGCACGCACCCTGTTCATCGCCGCCGCCATCCTGCTCCCCGTGTCTTGGACCGTCGCCAGCGCCAACGAGCCTGCCGCGGCCGCCGACAGCGCCAAGAAGGACAAGAAGGCAGCCAAGGGCGCCGAGGCCGCTCCCGCCCCCGCCGCTGGCGAGGCGAAGACCGAGAAGAAGGCCGAGAAGAAGTAGTCACCTAGCCCTCGCGCAAGCGAGGGTTGAAGTTTTCAGCCCCGCGGCGCCGTCAGGTGTCGCGGGGTTTGTTGTTTCGCCCGCAGGTGTCCACCATGGCCGTCCGTAAATCCCCAAAACCCAACGATCGCGCGCTGCTTGATGCCGCGTTCATCTGCGATCTGCTCAAGGTCCGCGAGCTCCTGGCGGGCGGCGCCGATCCCGACGCGCGCGACGACGACGGCCGCACGCCGCTGTTCTCGGCCGTGTTGGGCGGCAGCATCGGCCTGGTCGGTTTGCTGCTGGAATCCGGCGCGGACGTCAACGCCCGCGACCACCACGGATTTTCCGCGCTGCACTTCGCCGCGCAGGAGGATCTGCCCGAAATGGCGCGCCTGCTGCTGGCCAAGGGCGCGGACGCCAACGCGCAGGACGAAGACGGCGCGTCCGTGTTGTGGCGGGCTATCTTCTCGACGCGGGGGCCCACGGACGTCCTTGAGGCCCTGCTGGCCGCTGGCGCGAAGCCCGATTTGCCCACCAAGGCCGGCGAAAGCGCGCGGGCATTGGCCGCCCGTCTGGGCAACGGCGTTTTCTCGACGAACTGACCGGGCCGCCGTCAGCCGAGCCGGCCAACCACGCCCATCAGCCGCCCTGTGCGGCTTGCTGTTTCATCTGCTGGTTGGCCTCGATCTGCACCTCGACGCGGCGGTTCTGCATCCGGCCTTCTTCTTTCTTGTTGTCCGCGACCGGACGATCGTCCGCGTAACCGCGACCGGTCATGCGCGTGCCCGCCACACCCACGGAGCTCAGCTGCGCGATCACCGCCTGGGCGCGGTCGATCGACAGTTTTTGGTTTTTGGGCTTCTTGCCCTTGTTGTCGGTGTGCCCCTCGATGATCAGATCCGTATCCGGATACTTCTTCAGTACCTCGGCGAATTCGGACAGGTCGCTCTTGGATTTTGGTTTCAACAGGGCCTTGTTCTTGTCGAACAGGATCGCCGCGTTGAACCTCACGACCAGCTTGTCGCCCTGGCGCTCGATATTCGCGCCCTTCAACTTCTTCAGATCGGCCTCTTGTTTGTCCATGTAGCGGCCGATCAGGGCGCCCGAACCGGCGCCGACGCCCGCACCGATCAAACCACCGACCAGGGCGCCCTTGCCGCCGCCGGCCAGCGCACCGATGCCGGCACCCACGGCCGCGCCACCGCCCGCACCAATCGCCGCGCCCTTGCCCTGGTTGGTCGCGCAGGCGGATCCCAGCACGGCCGCGAAGAACAACACAGCGGCACGGTTTCTCCCAGACAGGTTGGAACTCATGTCGGTCTCCTTTGACGGACGATCAAAACAATTTCAGCCAGGAGTGTAGCGCCGGATCGCGCGCGGGCACGGCGCCCGGTAAAGTAACAGCAATGGATGAATCTCGGCGGGAGGCGCCCCCTGACACTGCCCGGCACACCGGCCGGGACGTGACCCAGGACGCGGCCGCGGCCCTTCTGGCCGAGGTCCCTATTTTTCAGCTTCTCGACGACGAGGAACGACACCTACTGGCCGCCGATCTGGAAACGGTCCGCTACAGCGAAGGGGACATGGTGTTCAGCTACGGCGATCCGGGTGATTCGCTGTACGTCATCAAGAAGGGCGAGGTCGAGGTCTTCTTCAAGGACGACACGGGAGAACGCATCGTCCTGGAGACCGCCACGAAGGGCGACTTCTTCGGCGAGCTGTCGTTGCTGGACAATGGGCCGCGCACGGCATCGGTGATCGTCACCAAGGACGTGGTGGCCCTGCGGGTCGACCGGCACAACCTGGATCACTTGTTGCGCCTGCATCCCGAGGCCGCGATGGAACTGCTGACGGCAATGGGAAAACGCATGCGGGTCACCGCCGAACTCTTGCGCCACACGGCCTCGCGCAACGTCAACCAGGCCGTCAAGGATCAGCGCACGAACGTGCAAAAGGCCGCCGACTGGATCGCGGCGCTAAGCGGCAGCATCCCGTTCTTGTTGATCCACTGCCTGGTCTTCTTCGGATGGATCGTCGTGAACATCGAGTGGGTTCCCGCCATCCCGGTGTTCGACCCCTACCCGTTCGGTCTTCTGACCATGGCGGTATCGCTGGAGGCGATCATCCTGTCGGTCTTTGTGTTGCTCAGCCAGACCCGCCAGGTGGCCAAGGATCGCGTCCGCGGCGACATCGAATACGACGTCAACCTGAAGGCCGAGTTGGAGATCGCCCACCTACACGAAAAGATTGATCGCCTGACCGCCGAGACCCTGTCGCGCCTGGGAAAGATCGAACAGGCCGCGCCCGGCACGGGCGCACGCCCGACCGCCAAGGGTTAGTCACCCGTCGGATCGACCTAATCCACGCACAGCGCGCCCGGAGGCTCGCCGAGCGGCACGGGACCGCTGGCCGCGGCGCCGCGTTCGATGATCCGGTTACAGCCGAAAACCGTCACCAGGTCCGAACAACGGCCGACGAAGAAACCGCGGGGAGGAGGCCCCGTCTGGACGATCTCACGTTCGGGTTGCTCGGCGGCGATGCACATACCCTGGCAGTCGGCGCCGTCACGACAACGTTTGCCACCGTCGGTCGTGCGGCAAACGCAGGACTCCGTCTGCGCAAGCCCGTGAATCCCCCAGACACCATTGCAGGCCCGACATCCGTCCGCGGTCTGTGGTGGCGCGGCTGGCTTTGGTGTCTGTGCCGCAGCCGCGCTCGCGGACGCGACCGGCTGTCCCGGGTTTGCCGGAGACGGCGTCACCCCGGCGGCCGGCGATGTCACGGTGCATGCGGGCTGCGCCAAGCCAAGCGCCCCGGCTACCACGACTCCGAACAGGAATGGCGAAAACACTGATGGCGTCATGTGGGCCCCAGATTAGCAGCGATTGACAGCAAGTCGCAGCAGACGTCGGCGTCTCGAAGTCCCATCGGCGAGACGTTCGCCCATCCGGCCGAAATCAACCCACTTGACCCGAGGTGAATTCAGGGATGTCATACACGCGGTACGATCGTGATCGGCGCGTCCATCAACAACTACCGGATCGTCTCGATCCTGGGCAAGGGCGGCATGGGTACCGTGTACCTGGCGGAGCATCCCTTCATAGGACGGAAAGCGGCGATCAAGGTCCTCCGCAGCGAGTTCGCCGAGGATGCCAACGTCGTCGAACGGTTCATGAATGAGGCCCGCGCGGCGAACGCGATCCGTCACCCCCACATCATCGACATCATCGATGTCGGACGACTACCCTCGGGCCTCCCCTACCTCATGATGGAGTACCTTGACGGTGAAAGTCTGGCGCAGCGTCTGGCCACGGCGCACCGGATGGAGATCAGCGACGCCGTGCACATCGTCGCGCAGGTCGCGGGAGCTCTGGCCGCGGCCCATACAAAAGGGATCGTTCACCGCGACCTGAAGCCGGACAACCTGTTCTTGACCGCCGACGAATCGGCTCCCGGTCGCGAACGTCTCAAGGTTTTGGATTTCGGCATCGCCAAACTGCGGGGAGAATTGTCGGGATCCGCGGCCAAGACCCAAACGGGATCGCTGATGGGTACGCCGCCGTACATGTCTCCCGAACAATGCCGGGGGTTGCCCGAAGACATCGATCACAGGACCGACATCTATGCGTTGGGAATCATTCTGTATGAAATGCTTTGTGGCGCGCCGCCTTTCGTAAGTTCGGGCTGGGGTGAGTTGGTTCTGATGCACGTGACGCAACCGCCGCGTCCGCCACGTGATTTGCGTCCCGACCTACCGGAAGCAATCGAATCCGTGGTGCTAAAGGCCCTCGCGAAGAATCCCGCGGACCGTTTCCAGTCGATGGGCGACCTTCAAACCGCGCTTCGTGCCGGCCAGAATCCCGGGTACGGTTCGGCGTTGCCGGACTGGCCGCCCCCGAAAGGCAGACCGGACGTTCGCGCGGGCATCTTAGATCACGACGCGGTCGCGGCCCCGGCGACGTCAACGACCTTCAAGGCGGCAAGCGGCCAGATCGAGGCAGGGTACGATACCGCCGCGATCGGCGAACGAAACTGGGGCCGGCGAATCGCTCTGTTGGTCGGGCTGGCCGCGGCGGGGGCGATCGCCCTCGCCATGATCGGATCGGGGTCCCGGCCCCCAGGGATAGACGCACCAAGCGTTCCCGGGTCCGCCGCTACACCAGCAGCACCGCTACCCCAGGGGGCCGGCGTGGCAATCGCTCCCCCGGGCTCGTCCGCCAGACCCATCGCGCCGCCGACGCCGGTCGTCGCGGTCCTGAGATTGCGCTCGACCCCCACGGGGGCAACCGTCACCGACCAGGAAAGCGGCAAGACTTGGGGGGTCACTCCGATCGAGCGTCAGATTTCCCGGAGCGCCGGCGTACTGGATTTGTACATGGAAAAAGTGGGTTTCACCCCCAAGCGATTGGCCATTCCGCTCGACCGAGACTTCGAGACTGACGTGTCGCTGGAACCCCAACCAGGTCCCTCCAGCAGGATCAACATGGTCGCGGGCAAGGGAGCGGCCAAGGGAGCGGCCAAGGGAACGGCCAAGGGAGCGCGTCTTGTCCCACCGGATCGCGCTGCCCGCCTCCTGAATCCCCGACCCTTGCCCGAAACCCCGATAACATCGATCAAGCCAGCGGCGACGACGGTTCCACAGCCAAAAGCGGCGACCGAGAAATGGTGAGGCGCGGATTTTCCAATGGCGCTGTCATCCTGGCGGTGCTGTGGGGCGTCGTGGTCATCGATCGCCAGGTGTGCGCGCAAGAACGGGATCCCCGCGAACTGGAGGCCAAGAAGGCCTGTTTGGCGGGACGCACCATTCAGGGAATCGAGCTCCTGGCCGCGCTGTACGCCGAAACCAACGACGCCACGTACATCTTCAACCAGGGCCGCTGCTTCGAGCAGAACGGAAAGGCCCAGGATGCCATCACCAGATTCCGCGAGTACCTGCGCAAGGCCTCCACCATCACGCCCGAGGAAAAAGCCCAGGTCCAAAGGCACATCAGCGAAATGGAGGATCAAGCGCGGCAAAACCCGGCACCGACCGTGGTCTCGCCGGAATCCCCTCCAGGCATTGTCCAGTCTCAGCCCGATCCATCTCTCCAGGCGGCCACGACAGCCACGACGGCGGCGACATCGCCCACCAGTGATTCCTCCCCACGCACATCCGGTACGGCCCATGCGTTTCGAATCGCAAGCATCACCGCCGCCGCGGTCGGCGTGATCGCCGTGGCCGGGGGGATCTATATGGGCTTGCAGGCGCGGTCACTGTCGGACGAGATCACCATGGAAGCAAACAACGGCACATTCTCCCGTGACAAATTCAACGAGGGACAGCGTTCCGAAACCTTGCAGTGGGTCGGATATGGCGTCGGCGCCGCCGGACTGGCCACCGGTGGCCTGCTGTTCTATCTCGGCACCCGAAGCAGCGCCGTGGGCGGAACGCGCTTGACGGCCATTCCCAGCCTGGGCCGCGACGGCGCCACGGTTTTGTTGCGGGCGATGTTCTGATGATCAACGACACGCCATCGACCAACCGGAATAGCTCCGTCGTTGCCAACCCGCGACGGGGGCGGCGCGGGCGACGTTTGCTGCTGCTGCCGATCATGACCGTCGCGTGTGGATTCAATCCGACGTTTCCGGCGGGAAAGATCCAATGTCAGCGGAATCAGGACTGTCCCCCGGCACTGTTCTGCTCGGCGTCTCTTTGCCAACCCGCGGACACGCGCGACGGCCCAGGCGACGACAGAATCGCCGACGCCGGTGCCATCATCGATCAGGGTGCGACCGACAGCGGCGGCGTTCCGGGTACGGACGGTGGCCGGGGCGGTGGCGGTGGGGCGAACGGTCCGGGCGGTGCAGGTGGGCCTACCGGTGGCGGGGGAGGAGCCACCGTTGCTGGTGGCACCACGGGAGGGAACACAGGGGGCACCGCCAGCAACGGTGGCCGCTCCGGAACCGCGGGTAGCGCCTCCACCGGCGGCAGCGGCGGCACCGGCGGCACCGGCGGGACCGGCGGACTGCCGTCCGGCAGCGGTGGCTCCGCTGGAATCGGGTCCGGCAGTGGAGGGCGCACGGGAACCGGTGGAGGTCCCGCCACCGGTGGCGCGGGTGGATCGGTGCCCGTGTGCGGGAACAATGTGATCGAGTCCGGGGAAACCTGCGATCGCAACTGCCCCACCAGTTGCCCCATCAGCGGGTGCAGCCGCCGGCACCTGATCGGTTCAGGCTGCACCATCACCTGCGTCGACGATCCCGCCGAGACACGCTGCCAAAGCAACGACGGTTGCTGCCCGGGAGCCGCCCGCGGCTGCAACGCCGCCAACGACCAAGAATGCGCAGCCGTTTGCGGCAACAGCGTTGTGGAATCTGGTGAAACGTGCGATCCGCCTTCAGCGTGCCAGACGCTTGCCCAGGCCTGCCTCTCGAATCAGAACATGGTGCAGACCCCAACCGGGGACGTCGCCGCCTGCACATTCCGATGCAACAGCATGAGCCGCGGATGCGTCGGCGGCGACGGCTTCTGTCCAACTGGTTGCAGCCGGCCCACCGACGCCGACTGCCCGAAGGAAGCTGGGGAAATGTGCGGAGCCGCAGGCGAGTGCCGTCTGGGGTTCTGCGCCAACACGGTTTGCTGCGATCGCGCCTGCACGGGCGCGTGCGAAGCGTGCAACCGGTCCGGGAAAGTGGGCGTCTGCTCGCTGCCCGACATGACGGTGGACGCGGACAACTGCGGTTCGTGCGGTGGCGCCTGTTCGAACAACAACATGGCGACCCGGGTGTGTTCCGGCAGCGCGTGCACCGGAATGTGCGCGACAGGATTCGGCGACTGCAACACCGATAAACGCACCGATGGCTGCGAGACGGACACGACGTCCAATCCCAATCACTGCGGGATCTGCGGCACGGTCTGCAGATACGGGTCGTGCCAGACCAGCACCTGCGCCTTCACGCGACACGGCTTCTTCAGCCCGGGCGCCAGCTCGGCCAACCGTTTTTCGGCAACGATGTATTGCCATCGTATCCACACCACCGCCTCCGGCCGCCTGGCGGCCTTGGGCATCAACGTCGGTGTCAACGCGACAGCCGGAATTCCATTCCGCCTTGCCCTGTACACCAGCTCGTCGGACGCACCGCTGACCCTCTTGGGTCAGACAAGCGACCTGGCGTCGGTGTCGCAGGCTCCGGTTGAAAGCCTGTTCTCCGCACCGACTCTCGCGTCCGCCGACTACTGGCTGTGCATGCTCACATCCGCCACGTTGAGGGTGACCACGGAAGGAACGCTCACCGGTCCCGTCTACAGCGGTGCGTTCGTCGCCGGGACATTTCCAGCCACGGCGCCCGTACTGACCCGTGCGGCGAGTGATCCATTGATCACGAACGTCTACATCGTCACGACGCCCTAACCAACAACCTGGATCCCATGGGAGAACGACAATGAGCTGCCCAGACATCTACATCAACCCCACCTACTGGACCACGCCGCACGCCGGTGAATACGGGAATACCGCCATCGATGTCGGCGCCGGCGGAATCACGTTCACGACGGGGGTCGCCCGAACCATTCAGGTCACCGTCCGCAATCACGGAACCGACGATTCGCCAAACTCGCGCCTGCAGCTGTATTGGGCCGATCCTGGAACATCCTTCACCTTGATGGGTCAGGTCGACGTGGACAAATTCGGAATCGTTCCCGGCGGGGACGGTGTCGCCACGGATGGTCCCTTTACCGAAAATTTCTCGTTCAACCCCAGTGCGGCCATCACGTGGCCCAACGGCGGCCACGTATGTCTCCTGGCACGGGTTCAAAATGAGTCGCCTCCCACCGGCGTGGGTTGCGTGGCGCAGGGCTACACCACGCCCGCCACGGCCGCCACGGACGCCCGCAGTGCCGTCCGAAACATTTTCGTGGTCGCGCCACCGCCGCCGCCACCAAAATCCAAGGGTATGACCCCCGCGGGGGGCGACGAAAAGGGAATGAACTTTGCTTTTGCGGCCTCCGACGCGCACGCCAACCGCGGCGAAACCCGCTTGGAGGTGCGCGCCCTCGATCCCCGCAAGGATCGCGAGCGGTTGCGGGAATTGATTGCCGATCCCGCGGTATTCGACGCACTCTCGAAACGACAGGCCAAGTTCGCCACCCCTGCCGCTGTACTGTTCGGAGAGGGCACGGAGCGCGTCCTGCTGCCGCGGCCTCAAATCGTCCTGAAGCGGAAGGACGCCCTTATCGGCCAGTTGCCACGGATCGGACGACTGGGACCGCTGTCCAACGCCACCGCGGCCCGGCTACTGCAGGACGGAACGAAATTGGCCGAAACCAAGCGGCCCGCGTCGATGAAACTGGCGCCAGGGGAAATGCGCCAGGCGATCGTCCACGTGATTCCGAAGGGTGAAAACGAAATTTACGCCGTCACCGTCGAGCACAAGGGCCAGAAGGATCGGACGATCGGCGGCCTGATCCTGTTGTTCGTATCACCGCCGGCCTTCTTCTAAGTCGGTGCGCCTTGGTCTGACGCTGTTCACCCGCCACCGCTATTCGGACGGGATCACCAGCGCCAGTATTTTCGCCCCGGCGAACAGGTACACCAACGCGCCCAGCGCCAGGAATGGCCCGAATGGAACCTGAACCCGCCGCAGCGACAGATCCTCTTCGGTGCCGCGTTTTCGCGTCGCCAACAGAATCGGGATGCTGATGACCGTGCCCGCCACCGATCCGACGAACAGGACAACCGGCAGCGACTTCCAGCCCAGCACCGCGCCCACCATCGCCAGCAGCTTGCCGTCGCCCAACCCCAACCCCTCGCGTTTGAGCACGTAGTAGTAGACATCCGCGACCAGCCGCACGAACAAATATCCGGCCGCGACGCCGATCGCCCGTTCCTGCCACGACACATCGTGGGCGGCGAACGCCGCCAGAAACAACACGACGGTTCCCGGGATGGTAATCACGTCCGGCAGGCGTTTGGTGTCGAGATCTATGAACGACAACACGACAAGGGCTCCGGCGAAGGAAAAA
>JANOJB010000296.1:0-7619 GCA_031407985.1 Pseudomonadota bacterium
TTCCTGTTGTTCGCCGCGTGCGCGGCGTCTCCGACGGTGGTCGGCGGCTCGGGCGGGGCGGCGGTCGGAACGGGCGGGGCGGTACCTCCCGGAACCGGCGGCGCCAGTTCGGGAACGGGCGGGGCGTCGGCGACCGGGGGAAACACCGGGGGCCTGATTTTGGGAACGGGAGGCCCGTACACCTTCCCACAAAACAAGAAGCCTCCGTTTTGCGCGCTGACCACGGTCGCCAATGCGTCGTCGTCGGTGCAGTCGGCGTACAACAGTTGGAAGGGCGCATTCGTCACGCCGAGCGGATCCGGCTTGCGCGTGCGGCGGCCGACCAATCAGGACGACACCGTCTCTGAGGGGATTGCCTACGGCATGCTCGCGGCGGTCCACATGGTCGATCGCATTACGTTCGATGGTCTGTGGACCTACGCGAAAGGCCACATGGACATCAAGGGCCTGATGAACTGGCAGATCACCGCAGGGGGCGCAGTGGCGTCGGCCGGATCCGCGTCCGACGGCGACCTGGATATGGCATGGGCCCTGATCATGGCGTCCAATCAATGGTCGTCCACGACGTACTTGGACGAAGCGAAGGCCCTGATTCGCGCCATGCTGACCCACGTCATTGCCGCCGACGGCCGCCTGAAACCTGGCGATGGATGGGGCGATACGCCGATCAGCAATCCGTCCTATTTCTCTCCGGCCTATTTTCGGGTGTTTGCCGTCGTCAGCGGCGACGTGAACTGGTCCACTCTGGTTCTCGATCGAAACTACGCGCTGATCACCGCTGTCGCTGGTACGAATGGGTTGGTCCCCGATTGGACAAACGGTCAGCATGCGGTCAACCAGGGGCTCCTGCCACCAGGCAACTACGACTCGGCCACGTACGGATACGACGCCACCCGCACGCCGTGGCGAATCGCGATGGACTATTGCTGGAACGGTGAGCCCCGCGCGCAGGCGTACCTGATGAAGATCGGCGCGTTCTTCAACGGCATTGGCGCCGCCAACATCGGCGATGGCTACGCAGTCACGGGAACGCAGAAAAGCGGCAACCGAAATCTGTCCTTCATTGGCCCCGCCGGCGTGGCCGGTATGGCCGGCTATCAGAAGTTGCTCGATGATGCCTTCATGCTGGGTGTCCAAGACTATGGCGATCACAGCTATTTCCCGGAGACCCTGCGGGTTCTGACGATGCTGATGATGTCGGGAAATTTTGCTGACTTCACCAAGCCCTAGGCCGCTTTCAGGAGGCCCACCCCATGTCGCCGCCATTTCGTCTGCCGAGGTTGTTTCCGGCCGCTCTTCTGCTTCTGCTGGCCTGCGCGCAGACACCTATCGTTGTTGGCTCCGGTGGCAGTTCGGGATCAGGGGGAATCGTGGGGGGAACAGGCGGTGGCACGACTGGAACGGGCGGCGCGGCCGTCGTCGGAACCGGTGGCAGCGGGCCGGTTACGGTGACGAAGCCACCCTCGAGCTATCCCCATAACTCGGCTGGCGCCACCTTCCCCTACCCACAGGGGCACGGATTCGCGCGCTGCCCTCTACCCGCCTACAACACCGATACGATCGCGACCGCATACAACAATTGGAAAGCAAAATTCTACCAAGTAGGGACCTGCCCTGCTCCCTGTGGTCGCGTCATTCGGCCCGAGATGAACGGCGACATTGTTTCGGAGGGTATCGCCTACGGGATGTTGATTGGCGTTTACATGAACGACAAGTCGATGTTCGACGGCCTATGGGTCTTTGCCCAAAGCAAGTTCAACGGCAATGGACTCATGAACTGGAACATCGGTTCTGGCGGGAACGTCATAGGGGCTGGGAGCGCCAGCGACGCGGACGAAGACATGGCGTGGGCCTTGTTGATGGCAGGGGCCCAATGGGGCGGCTCCTACAACGCAGCTGCAGTCACCCTCATAAACAATATTTGGAACCGCGAGGTCGAACAGGGCAGCAACGTCCTGAAGCCTGGTGACAGTTTTGGCGGCTCCGGCCAGACCAATCCTTCGTACTTTGCGCCATCTTACTATCGCGTGTTCGCCAAGGTGACGGGCAACAATGGATGGATGTCCGTGGTGGAGTCGAGCTATGCGATTCTTGGGTTGGCCTCGGGATCGTTCGGGTTGGTTCCAAATTGGTCCAATTCACAGGGCGTCGGCGTCGCCGCTCCCAGTCCGTCCGATACGAACGGTGCCTATTTCGGGTATGACGCCTGTCGGACGCCGTGGAGGATCGCGCTCGATTATTGTGAGAACGGTGAACAGCGCGCGAAAACGTACTTGGACAAGATTGCAAGTTTCTACGCCGCGCAGGCTCCGATAGGGTTGGGGACGATTGAAGACGGCTATACCGCTGCGGGTACGAAGCCACCGACAACGTTGGGAGCCAACGCGGCGGGAATGGCGTTCTTCGGCCCTGGAGGTGTCGCTGCCTTGCCGGGAGGGCACCAAGAGTTTCTAACGATGGTCACACAGGCCCTCCAATCCAACACGACGGATCCAAGCAAGATGAGTATCAGTGGTGTCTTCACGTACTACCAAGCGTCTTGGGGTGTCTTGTCTTTGCTTCCGCTCAGCGGAAACTTTTGGAACATGGTGCCCTGACTGTTGCTTGGCGCGGTCAATACCTCGACCCGTGATTCATGGCTCGTCGTTCTGAATCAGATCGTTGTTTTTTGGGAGGGCAGGAGGCTTGCTTGACGCTCCGTAAATCGGCGCGGATACTACGCGCTCTTCTCGCATGCCAAGGCGAGTGTCCTGCGTTCCCATACGACACGGGACGCCTGTTAAACCTTTGAATCACCCACAGAAACATAAGAGCGAGGCCCCTGATCATGAAAAAGTCCACATGGAAACTAGCGATTCTTGTCCTCTCCGGCGCTGCTGCGGCAGTGGGATGTTCAACGGCACCAGCATCAGGCACGGGAGGCACCGGCGCAGGTGGGTCGCCCGGGGGCGGGGGCCAGACCGGTTCTAGCGTAGGCGTCTTGATCATGCCGGACGCAAGCGGATGGGTCATGGCTGACCCGACCACGAACGCGACCAAGGGCATTCAGGGCGCCTGGTACGGTTATGGCGATCACTACGGCATGACGGGAGCCCCTCCCGGAGACTGTGAGACGAAGGGAGGCCATCCCGGGACTGCTTGCTCCGTCATAACGAAACCCACGCTGCCGGCTCCCGCGGCGGGCGCAGCCGACGCAGGGTTTGCGAACGTTGGTGGCAAGATGTGCACGGAAGGAACCGGGGCAATGGTCATCATGGGTACCAATGGCATGCCCGACTACAGCAACATCTGGGGCGCTGGGATCGCGCTTGATTTGAACAACACCGGCGGCGCCAATTCTGTAAAGAGTCCATACAACGCGATCATGAACGGCGTGACGGGGTTTTCGTTCGAGATGGAAACCCCACCGCTCAATTCGCTGCGCGTCGAGTTCCCCACGCAGGGTGTTACCAATGCCGCTTTCTGGGCTGGCAATATTGATCAACCATCTCCGGTCGTGGCGGGTCTGAATGTGATCAAGTGGGCGGATGTAAAGGGGCCGTTCTACGATGCGGCCGCACCTCCCTTTGATCCGACCAAGATCATGTCGATCCAGTTTCACGTGTTCACCGGTACGGGCGGCGTCAAGCCGTTCAAGTACTGCGTAAGTAACTTGAAGGCCCTAACGAACTGATTCCAAGTTACTTCAAGTTCCGTTCGAAGCCCGCGACCGATTGGGTCGCGGGCTTTTTCGTGGTGCGCCCAGCATGGGCGCTGTCTTGTGGGTGAAAGTCCCATCGAGACGAGACCATTCCAATCGAAGCGAACCGTAACTGCGGAAGTGTGACCGACCGTGGCGAGGAAGCGGCGAGCGAAACCGCTGGTCGATGTACAAGAAGCGGATGGGAGGCGCCTCAGTGGCTAAGGCCCAGACGACGCAATTTCGACGATCGCGCGGTGAAGGACAGCGTCCTTACCTCACGATGCGGTCCAGCTCACACCTGCGTCGGATACGGGGGCGATCCCCCTGCGTACCCGCTCCCGGCCAGGAACCTTGTCATCGGCTGGCAGCAGGCCAAGTTGCGCGACCTTTTGGCCGACCGCCTCGCTGTCGCCCATTCCGATCTCGTCGTTCGCGAACCCCCGACCTCCCTTCCCAAATCCCGAATGTCCCCCCGACGCTGCCATCGTCTCCCTGAAGTGAACGCAATCCCTATCAGCCCGTGGTGGAAGTGCCTCCGCCGCTCACGGCGAGACGTGAGCGACCGCGCCGGACGGCAAGAGTGGCTCGACGCGCAGTGCGGGTCGCATCTGCTGCCAAAAGTCGCGTAGCAGGCCCATCAATACCGCAACGGCGGCCACGAAGGCGGCCGACCGGCCCTGCAGGCGCCTTGGTTTTTCGACGCCGAAGCGCGTTCACATGAGCGAGGCGAGGTTGAGCCCGGCGACGTGCACGAGGACTCGCTTGGCGATGTTCTCGTGGTGCCGCAAATGAGTGCGCCGCATGCCGCCCGTCTCAATGGTGTGTGCGAAGGGCCGCTCGATTCGCTCGCCGCGCAGGCGCATCAACGCGAGGCCGCGACGTCCGTTCTTGCGTCGACGATTCGCGTACACCGCGTTGCGCTCGGCCTGCTGGTCTGGCCATTTCTGCCGGCCGCGTTGAGGCTCGGCGATGTACGTGCGCCAGCCCTCTTGCTGCAAAGACAGCAGCACCATCTTGCTGTGGTAGCCCTTGTCCGCGACCGCCTCCTCGGGCTTGCCTTCGCGCTGCGACTCGTCGCCCGCGACCTTGCGCGCGTCGTCGAGATTCTGTACCGCCGCGTCGAGCGTGCCTTCAATCGTCGCCGTGTCTCCCGCCGACGCGGGCACGATCGTCACTGCGACCACCGTCCCCGTTTCTAGGTCGACCGCGTGCTCTTCCTTGTGGGCCAAATGCGTCCGGCCGTCCTTCGTTTTTGTGATCTTCGCGTCCGGATCGTTTGGGTTGAAGCAGTCGTCGTTCGAGCCCTCCTTCTTTCGCTTCCGATCCAGGCGCGCCAGATCCTCGCGGGTCGGCATCTCGATCCCCGATGCTTTTCGCGAGATCATCGAGAAACCTCTGGTGCGTGCGCCCGTCGTCGCGTCGGACGATCGAGCGCATCGCCGCATTCGCCTCCAGCGTCGTCGCGTCCACGCCGATCGTCTTGCCTTTGATCAGCCCCGCGCTGTCGAGCACGCCCAAGACCCACGTGAATACGGCTTGGTGCGTCTACACATCAATCAGCCGGCGCGTCCGCGAGATCGTCGAGTGGTCTGGCGTCAGCTTGTCGGGCGGTCCGCAGAGAAAATCCCGCAGGCTCAACGAGTCTGCTGCACGCCAAGCGATCCCGAGCTCGCTGTCGATGCCCTCGAAGAAATCGAGAAACAAGCTCCAGAAGTACACGCCGGGAGCCAACCCCGGTCGCCGCATCTTCCTCGCGTAGAACTTCGCGCAAAGCCCCTGAACGTGGCGGTCGAACCCTCGGTCCGCCAGGACGCGGTTCACCGCCCGGAAGAACGGATGGCTTTGCGACCGAAGTTGTTGATGCGTGACGAACAGATCTTCCTGCTCGCCCTCCCGTTTTCCCATTGCCATGCCCGCATCCTGCCCAACATCAGATCCTGCGTCGATCTCGATCAGGTGTTCAGGTCACGTGGGACTTCCACCACGGGCTGCTATGCAAGAACCTCGTTCGTCGACGCGCCTCCTCGCGAGTCCTGCAGGCCTGGTTGGTTGGGGAGGATCATCAGCGAAGTGCGCACCTGGTCGGTTTCGGCCTATGCTTTTGCCTTGACTTCTGTTGTCAGTTTTGAAAAAAATACAACGTAGAAAAGTCACTGAACCAGCAGAAGGAGGCAGCTACATGCTCAGATCGCGAAAGAGTGTGGTCCTGACGGGGATGATCGGTTTTGGATTGGGCGTAAGCACATCCAGTGCCACCGCCGCTGATTGCCCCACCACTAACAATAGTAGTCACCAATGCTGGAAAGTTTTGTCCGGTCCGAACTATTCACAGGTGGTGCTTGGACGTACTCCAGGCGGGGCCGGAATTGCCTGCGCAGTTCGCGTGGGAAATTTTGCAGACTGGGGCGGTATTTTGCATTGTTTTTCTGCGCTCGGGACATCTGGGGCTTCACTAACGGGTCGAGCCGGAACTGAGGCGCAAGATCCGGGTTGGTTCAAGGGATCAACCCCGGGTATGAGAATGGTTTCCGTGGCCATTGAACCCACCCAGTCCAACGCGGTCGCCATTCACGCATTGAGGAGTGATGGATTGGTCTTTGCGGCACAGACCCAGTGGCCGTTGGGGCCCGATCCCCGAATCTACTTCTCACCACATGTTCAGTCTCCACCCGCTGGGCTTAGAAGCATAACCTTCGTTCAAGGCCTCGGCCTAGTTGGGGTGACCACAAGTAATCAGGTATTCCGCCTATGGGGACTTCAGTGGTTGCCCCACGGAACCAGTAGCGTGGTTTTGGTTGCAGGGAATGAGACGACCAATGGAAATAGCATCGCCCTACTGGGCGCGTCTGGATTGTCGACGCAGCTCGTGAACGCTCAGGCGGGGTCCCCTCCGCCAAGCTTGCCTCAACCGCTGACCCTCGCTCAATCAAATCCCAACAATGCGTTCACGTTAGGGTTGGGCCGCGCTACTCCACTGGCCGTTGGCCCCACCTTCGCCTGGGCCTTGGTGCCGGGGAATTGCCCATCTGGGACGGTTACGCCCTGCATTCTTGTATCGTCCAAATCGGGGTCAGTCTGGGGCGCCTGGCAGAATTACGCAACTGGCGACATGGGCAATCCTGGTTACGTAATGCCCTGGACAATACAGGACGGCTCCATCTTCCGAGGTGCTGCGGGGGAAGTCTGGGTTATCTCCGGTAGTCAGCATCTCAAATTCTGGGCCCCGTAGTGATTCGATCTGAAGCTGCAGTGGGCTTCCTCTTGTGCCGGTTCGGGAAAGGGGGGCGGAAAGCGTCAGTGCAGCCGCTGGCGCAGCAGCTTCTGAATATCCTCCGCCGCGCGCCGTGATCGCGCCGCGCGCGCGCGGGCGGTTGCGCCCAGGATTTCGTTGCGGGCCTGGCGAAATTCCGCCAGCGACAGTCCGCAGCGGAAGCAACCCCGCGAGTGGGCGTTCACCGCCACCCGCCGTGCTTCGCTGAGATCGCCGGATTCAAGGCACGCCACGTCCACCAGTGATGGACAGGGTGCCTCGCGGTCCGGCCGCGTTCCGCGGGCTACCGGACGGACGCTTTCGCGCTCCCCTTTTGACTCCACGTTTGTAAGGACAGCAGACCGAAGGGGAGTGGGAACGAAAAAACGGACCCGGAAGCGACGATTGCGTTACACCAAAACGGATGAAAAAAAAGTGACCTGATCGTCGCTGCTGGCGTCACATCACCGACTTGTGTTCGGTGTTCGGCTACTTCCCCTTACCCTTTTTGCCGCCACCGCCGCCCTTGCCGCCGCCTTTATCGCCGCCCTTACCACTGCCCCGTTCGTCCAGGTATGCCGCCAGCCACGCCAGCGGAGCGTTCCAGTTGATCGTGATTTCGTTGGCCGACCAGGCTTCGATGTTGTCGATGAAACACTTCTGCGGCGCGCAGCCCTTCAGACCCGC
>JANOJB010000320.1:0-18001 GCA_031407985.1 Pseudomonadota bacterium
TGGAAGCTGTCCCCCGACATGCGCCTGTCATTCACGTTCGACGACGGCGACAAACGCGACCGCCTGGCCGCCGCGCGCGCACGGCTGATGGAAGTCACGACGTGCCGGCCGGGGACGTGAATCAAGGTCGCTGTGGCGCCCGCGCCATCGCGGCAGATCGAAACAGCAACTTTCGTTTATCATGACAAACGTCTCCAGGCTGGAGATCAGGGATCGTTCGTCCCCCCGGTTCCAATCAAGACCGGTTCCGGCAGCAGCGTGACGCCGAATCGTGCGGCGACCGCGTCCTTGATCTCGCGCGCCAGCCCCAACAACGCCGCGCTGGTTCCGCCGCCGTGGTGAACCAACGCAAGTGCGTGATTGCTGGACACACCAACGGCACCGCGACGAAGGCCCTTGGGGAAACCGGCGCGTTCCACCAGCCAGCCGGCGGATAGCTTGACCTGGCCACCCGCGGCCAGAAACTGCGGAACGTCGGACGGTGTTCGGGCGGCACCAACGGCGATCGCGCGCGCGACGACGCGGGCGGCGGCGTCTGGGGCAAGCACGGGGTTCGTGAAGAATGATCCCACGCTGCGCCGATTGGGATCGTCCGCATCGATGACCATGGACTTTTTTCTGCGCAGCGTCCGTACCATCTGGCTGACATCCAGCACGCGCGGAGCACCAGGCGCTGTGCGTTCGGCGAGGGCATCTTCCAGTTCGCGGTACCGAATGGTCGGGGCGCCCCCGGGCGCCAGCGCGAAGGTCACGCCCAGCAGCACGTAGACGTCGGGGCGTCGCTTGAACACGCTGTCGCGATAGCCGAATTCACAATCGGTGGCCGAGAGTTCGACAATCTGGCCGGCCACGCGATCGAGCGCGCGGACGGCGCGAATCGTCTCGGAAACCTCCTGCCCGTAGGCACCGACGTTCTGGATCGGCGTCGCACCGACAGACCCGGGAATGCCTGCCAGACATTCGATCCCGGCCATCCCGCGCCCCACCGCGTCGTGGACGAACGCATCCCAGGATTCGCCCGCCGCTACGTGTGCCAGGACGCGATCACCCTCCCGTTCGAAACGACGCCCACGCAGGCCCATCCGCAGCACGACGCCATCGAAGCCCGCATCGGCGATGACCACATTCGATCCACCGCCCAACACGAACAACGGCAGGTCTCGTGCCTTCGCCCAGGCCACGGCCGCGGCCACCGTCGCCTCATCCGTCGCCTCGACCAGGTGCCGCGCCACACCACCCAGTTCCAGTGTCGTAAGTGGGGCAAGGGGAACTGCGTCCGCTATCGCGAGAGCATTGACCAATGTCGCACTCGCCCTTTCACGTTTTCGGAGCGTTCAGCCGCTCGCGACGGGATTCCACTTCATCGAACATCGACGGTGATTATAGCCCCGGGCGGTGGCCCAGCGCGCCAGCCACGGCCCGAACAGAGTACCGCCTAGGCTAGGAGTGGCTGCAGACCTCGGGGATCGGAGTTCAAAGCTGCGGCCGCGAGCGCCCGGGCGGATCGCTCGGGATTAGACAGCGAGGCTCTGCAGTCTATTGTTCATTGGGGACCGACAACAATGGTGTCCAAGCACAACCACCCGGACGTCGCCCCCGAGATCATTTCCAGGTTGGCTTTGGTTTGCCTGAACCTGCCCGAGGCTTACCAGGAGCGTGCGTGGGTCGGCACGCGATGGTGCGTGCGCCAGAAGAACTTCGCGCATGTGTTGGTGATCGACGCGGGCTGGCCGCCGGCCTACGCGCGCGCCGCCGGAGCCAAAGGTCCGCTCACCGTGCTGACGTTCCGCGTACCGGTCGCAAAGCTTGCCGCGTCCCGATTCGCGCGTCTTCCGTTCTTCCGGCCCGTGTGGTTTCCCAACATCGCAGGCATGGTAATCGACGACAGCGTCGACTGGGACGCCGTCGCGGATTTGCTGGTCGGCAGCTACTGCACCGTGGCGCCGAAGACGTTGGTCGCGCTGGTCGATCGACCGCGCGATTAGCGACGCTTCAGATCCGTTCAAACGTCCACTGCGTCACCGTCTTGATCGGCAGGATCGGACTGTCGGTCGTGGACGTGTAGCCGCCCGAGATCTCTTCGGCGTCCTTGGCGAACATCCCCATCGGGATCGCTCCGCAAGACCAGCTCCCCCCGAACGCAATCGGATCGACCTCCGTCGTGGTGCCGACCTTGCAGCGCGCGGGATCTCCACCGACGGTGGAGGTCGCGGTGAGCATCGCGATGTCCTGAACCAGATTGCCGCCGGCGAACAAAACGTACCGGCCTCCGATGTCGTCCACCGTCAACACGACAAGATCGCCGGGCCCTGGTGCCGACTTGTTCGACGTCTGGATGCTTTCGCTGTGAAACTGCATCGGGCACGTGGTCCCGCTCGTCACGTCAGAGATCGTCGAATTCAAATACATCGCCTGCATGCCTGTGATCTTCATGGTCCCGCTCGACTGGGCGGCCAGATCGCTTTCGTGCTCCACCTGCAGCGTGACGGTTCGTCTGATCGTCTCGACCAGGGTGCTGGTCAGGGTGCTTTCCATGCGATCGCCCGTGTCCATGCAGGTGACCGTGCCGCGCCAGCGAATGCGAACGGGCTTGCCGACATGGACATCGATTCCTGAATCGTCGGCCACCTCCAGGGGCAACCCGGGCGCCAAACGGCTGTTCGCGCTGGCCCAGAAGCGATGAGTTCCCACGTCGGTGACGGACGTGTTCCACGTCCACGCAAAGCTGGCCTGGCCCGCGGAAGCGCCGATGGTCTTGACCAGCTTGAACTCGGATCCCGGCGTCGACTGGTAGATGCGCACGTCGGCGACATTATCCACGCCCAGAAAACTGAGTGAATTGGGCGCGAGGGTGACCGTCAGCTTCACCGGCTCGCCCGGCATGACCGTCGTCTTCTCGGCCTTCAGCATTCCGCGCGGGGACAGCGCCAGGGCAGGCCCCTCGACGACGACGGTGGGCTTCAATGCGATCGCGCCCCCGAACCACTCCATCGCTTTCTTCGTGTCGTCGCCCGCGCCCACCTCAAGCACGGGTTTGATGTCGTATCCCGACGAAAACGCCGGGCTGGAAAACTGCGAAGCCGTGCCGCCCAATTTCATCGAAGCCTTCATCATCAACGCGGCCTCCAGCAGGCTGAGCGAACCACCACCCAGAAGCGTCAGCGGCGTGATCCCGACGGTGAGCCCCGCGGTGCCGCCTAGGGCCACGCTGCCAAGCGCGGTGAACGGCGTGTCGTTTTCGGGATAGGTGAACTTGGGATCCAGCTGGAACGTGTTCGAGAAATCGCCCAGATCCATCACACCTGCCTGCGGCGTGTAACGAAAGCCCAGCTGCACCTTCGACACGCCGGTCAGTTCAAGCCCCGCTTCCAGCGGAATCGTCGCCAGCACCGCCGTGATCTCGCCTTTGATCCCCAGCGGGATCTTGAACGACACCACTGCCCCCAACGGGCCCGCGATCAGAAACGGCAACTTGACCAACGTGACGGCGCAAGACACCGATCCGGCCAGCATCGGAGAGAAGCTGAGGGTCGTCGTGGCCTGTGCCGTCAGCTTGCCTTCCAGCTTCACCATCAGATCGGACCAGTTGCCGTCCGCGTCCTTGATGAACCGGTAATCGAGCGACATGTCTGGAAGCAGCTTGAGTGTGGCGTCACCCGTCAACGCGCCGCCGACCAGCTTGGTCTCGCACTCGAAGGGGCCCAGCATGAACTTTGCCTCGGCCAGGTCTTCTTGTGCCGACGGACGCGCACGGCGCATCGACCGTGATGGGGTCGACGGCGACAGCGACGGCGACGGCGACGGGCTGAACGCCGTCGGCTCAATCGGCACGGCCAACGCCTCGGCCATGGCAGCCCCGTCGATGACGTGGTTTCCCTCGGCATTCAGCCGCTGGAAAAGGTCCAGGAGAGGGACAGCCTCCAGCACGACGTCCAGCGCACCGGCGGTCGCCGACGGCACCGCGGTCAACACGCGTCCGCCGATCGGTTTGCCTTCGCTGGCAAGCAGGATCGTGCCCGGCGTCAGCGCGCTTGTGCCTGAGGCAGTCAGCGTCACCTGAAAACCGATGCCGGGCGCCGCGGCCGGATCGACCGGCGTCGGTCCTGACGTCACCTGCGCGTCCGACACCAACACCGCGCCGACGGCCGGTTCGGCCACCAGCACCAGGACGGGCTGCGACACCAGGCCACCGGCGCGCGCGCGGATCTGCGACGATCCCAGCGCGGCGACGGACGTGATCTGGCCGGTGGCATCAACCTCGGCGTCGAGGGGGCGCGACGATTCCCAGGTGAACGTCGCGTCCACTTTCGCGCCCGTCGCATCGAAGGCTTCGGCGCGCAGGGTGGCGTGCTCGCCCGCCTTCGTGAACAACAGCGCCGCCGGCGTCACGACGATCCGTCCCATGTACGGCGGCAACTGGATGGGCGGCGCCGGGATCCTGCCGTCAGCGGCTCCGTCGGTCCCGGACCCAGCGTCGGCCCGCATTCCCGAGCCTCCCCCGCCGCAGGCCCCCAGGAAGATCACGACGCAAACCAACCCCCGCCGCCAAACACAGGAATGCATGCGACCACAATAGTCGAACCGGCTCCGCGACGAACGGATATCGGAGGGCCGGCGCTTGCCCTAAGCCTTCTTGCTGTTCCCGGAGGTTCGTCACCGACGACGATTTCGCCCTTATTTGCCCTACCCTCGGGCGATTTCCGGCACGGCATGCAGGTGGGCGGCGAACTTATCTACATGCACGCCTCGATCGACGCCGGGGGCGTGTCAGCCGTCGCCGACGGGCTCTCCGTCGGACCGTTCCTCGGATACAAGGTGATCGCCGATTTCGGGTTCACCTTCGACTGTCAGGTTGACTATCAGTTCGTCGGTGTCGGCGCGAGCGCCACCGACGGTCAAACGATGGCATCAGCCCGATCATCCAACGGTACGGTTCTACTGAACCTAAACGTCGGCTGGTCGTTCTGATCCGGCGGGTGGGCCGTCCCAGGCCTTGAACGTGAATTGCATCTTCAACAGCGAACCCTTCTTCACGTCCTTGCAATGGGCCATGTACACCGACTCGCCGCACCTGCGCCACACAAGGTCGTCCGTCTCGATCGGTTGCTGCTGACGCTGGCAAGTCTGGGCAGTTGGCGCATCCGGATGTGGAGGCGCTGATCGCCGCCTCTCCCGCCTGCCGCTGAACACCAGTATCGTTCGGCTTCATGAAAGCGCGCGCTTGGTTGACGGTGGTGGTTTCCGCAGTGGCCGCCGCGTCGGCGTGGGCGTTGTCCGTATAGCGGCAGGAACATTTGCACCTGCATGTCGGTTCGAGGCCGGATGCTCCCCCCTTCCCTATCTGCGTCATCGCCGTCATGTAGCCGCGCAGGGTGGCGCCGACCTTCTCGACCGGGTGGCCCTTAGTACCGAACGTCGACCAGGCTTTTTTTGCGCAGATCGGCCAGGTAGGTCTTGGTTTGTTTTTCCATTTCCTTCTGGCGCAGCTGCATCCGGATGTCGTCGTCGACGTCGGCCAGGGGTTTGGCTTCCGTGGTTTTGCGATCGACCAGCTTGATGACGTGAAACCCGCGGTCCGCGCGCACGGGGCCGCGGACTTCGCCCAGCTTCATCGCGAAGACCAGTTCCTCGATGGCCTTTGGCAACATGTCCTTGCCGAAAAGGCCCAGATCGCCACCCTCCTTGCGCGTGGCGGCGTCGTCGGAGTACTCGCGCGCCAGCTTGGCGAAATCTTCGGTGAGGGCGCGTTCGGCCAGTTTGCGTCCCAGATCCTGCTTCTCGGCCACCACGCCGGCATCCGCGCCCGTGGGGATGGTCAGGAAGATGTGGCTGGCGCGCACCTGAACGTTGGCCCCACCCGCCTTGTAGTGGCGGTTGTAATAGGCGCGGACATCCTCGTCCGAAATGTTGACCTTGGAGCCGACGGCGATGTTGATCACCCGAAACCTAAGCAGCTGCTTTTTCAAATCGGATCGGTAGGTGGTCATGCTCATCCCCTGCCCCAGCAATGCCTCCTTCAGCTGTTTGTCGTCGATGTGATTCTGACGCTTGATCTCCGCGATCGACGCGTCCACCTGCTCGGGGGTGATCGTCAACCGCAGGTCAGCCGCCTGCCCGCCAATCAACTCGTCGTCGATCAGACGGTCCAAAACCTCACGCCGCAGCGCCGTGGCGCGCGCGGAGCGCTTGGCTGGATCCGTGATGCGCGAAACCTCCGCCATCAGAGGCGTGGCCTTCTCCTCAACCTCGCTGGCCAGGATCACGTTGCTGCCGACCACCGCCGCGATCTTCTCGACCACGCGGGCGTGGGCGGCGCGCGCGCCGAACAAGGGGAGGACGCCGCCACATACAACCAATCCCGCCGCGAATCCCGCCAGCGTCAAACGCGTGGCGCCCATTGGTTTCATCATGGAGCCCCCTGGCCTGGCGGTCTTGTCGGGGCCCCCGGCCCCACATGCGGCCTGGCACCGGGCGGACCCATGTTTGGCGGCATTCCCGGAGCGTTGGGTGCCCCGGGGCCGTGCGGCATTCCGAGGCCGTGCGGCATTCCACCGCCCGACGGACCGCCCGCGCCCGGCCCCGCCCCGGGTGTATCCGGTCCCGCCTCGACAGTGACCTTGGCCAGGTTCGCGTCGTCGATCTTCACGGAATACTTCTTCCTCAGATCGGCGACGAACGTGTCCAGCGCCTTGGTCCGCATGTCGCGGAAGAGCCGCTGCTGGATCTGACGCTTGACCTCCGCCATCGGCCGCGAAAACCCGGGGCGCTTCTGCGTCAGCCGCAGCACGTGGTAACCCTTGTCCGATTTCACGGGCGCCGATACCTCGCCGATCTCTTTCATCGCGAAGGCGGCGTCGACGACCGGCCGGGGCAGAGTGGTCGTTGCCTTGTCAAACGACGTCAGATCGCCGCCACGCGGCTTCGAATCCTCGTCCTCTGAATACTTCTTCACCAGCTCCGTGAACACCTTTCCGTCCGCCCGATCAGCCGCGCGCGCCTCGGCGGCGACCTTGTCCGCCTTGGCCTTGTCCTTGAGCACGATCTGACTGACCCGGACCTCGTCCGCGCGGTTGTACTCCTCGGGATGCTCTTTGTAGTACTTCTCGACGTCCACGTCGGGAACATCCTCGACCTTCAGCTTCGATTCGAAATCCTTTTGCAGGAACTTCGAAATCATCTGCTGCTTCCTGACCCGAACCACCTCGGGATCCTGGTCGTAGCCGCGTTTCTCGGCCTCTTTCGCCATCACCTCGACGCGGATCAGACTGTCCAGCAGCTCCTTCTTTTTTTCGATCGAGGTGTACCGGCCACGGGTGAACGGGGCCTGCTTGTTGATCCGCTCCTGGACATCGCCAACCGTGATCACGATATCGTCGATGCGCGCGACCGGCAGCGAATCGCCCGGGGCCCCGGACGTCGCGGCGGAACCGCTGC
The DNA here is from genome assembly GCA_031407985.1 of Pseudomonadota bacterium. Taxonomy (GTDB): domain Bacteria; phylum Myxococcota_A; class Polyangia; order Fen-1088; family Fen-1088; genus FEN-1088. Next base: position 7,435 of record JANOJB010000320.1, read on the forward strand.
CCTTGACGGTTTTCTTCTTGCAGGCAACAACGGAAAAAGCCGTCAGCACGACAACGAAAAGCAGGGCGCGGGACGTCTGCGGGGTAGCCATGGGTGCAGACATTACACAGGGGCGGGCCCCTGGCAATCCGCGCCCGCGGTCCCGCGCCACGCGCGCCGGTGGCTACCGTTGCGCGACCTAAAAACTCAGGCGCAGACCCACGACCGGTCTTTGGATGACGCAAGTTTCGAGATCCGCGCAGAAGCTGGCGGGCAAGAGCCGGAGCAGTTCGTAGCCGAGTTCCAGGCCAACGTTGGCGCCCAGGAACACGATCACGCCGGCGCCGCCACCCGCGCCCCAACCGGCGGAGTGGTCGGCCAGGAACACCCGGCCCGCGCGTCCGGTCAGAACCAACGCGAAACTGCCGGTACGGATCGGGACCAGACGCAGGCTGCCCATGACCATTCCAAAAGTGGAAAACACAGAGCCGCCACTGATGTAGGTCGCCTCCAACCCGGGGGCTACGGCGTCGACGACAAAGTGTCGGAAACCGCCAGCGCCCAGAAATCCGGCCCCGGCCGTGTAACCAAGCCCGATGGCGATCTCGGATGTGCCTGCGTCGCCGTAGCGACGCGGAACCGGATCCGGCGGGGGTGCCAGCGGCGGTCCTGACGGTTCCGCCGGCCCGGACTGCTCGGACTGCTCGGACTGCCCGGGCTGCCCGGACTGCTCCGACTGCCCGGGCTGCTGGGGTTGACTGGCCTGTTGCCCCGAAGTGGACGGCGCGCTGTTCGGCGACGCGGCCGTTGCCGCCGGCACCGCCCCCTCCGCCTGCAAAACCAACAGTGCGGACAGTAGAGCAGTGGCGGCGATCATCGGGCCTCCGTGTTCGGTTACTTCCTCCGTCGACGACGCACCATCAGTGCCGACACACCCAGGCCCAGCATCAACCAGCCCGAAGTCGAGGCGGAAGTCCCAACGATAGCGCATCCACAACCGCCCGCGGAACCACCCGCGCCGGACGCCCCCGTGCCCGCGCCGCCGCCGCCGTTCGTTCCCCCGCTGGAGGTGGCGCCGCCCGTGCCTGTCGCAACGCCTCCCGAACCGCCGGTCGCGATTGACCCGCTGCCGCCCGTGCCGATGGCACCGCCTGTTGCCGCCCCCGCATCAGGCGATCCGGAACCACCGCTGCCGATCGTCCCGGATCCGCCAGTGCCGGCGGTACCACCCACGCCGCCGTCGATCGGTCCCGGTCCGCCGCCGCTACCGACGACGCCGCCACCTCCGTTGATTCCACCAGTCGCACCGACTCCGGCCGCGCCACCGCGACCACCCGCGCCCCCAGCCGCGCTTCCACCCGTCCCGCCACCTGTTCCACCGCCCGCGCCGCCCGTTCCCGTCACGGGCGCCGACAGCGCATACAGCAATCCCGCGCGCGCCGGAACGCTGACGCTAAGGCCGCTGGTCATCCCGGTCACGTCCGCGCGCCGCCACAGATCGCGAATCACCTGCGTCCCCGTCACGCCCACCTGCGCGAACGTCGCGGTCACCGTCGCGTCCGCGGTCCCACGATTGAACAACGCCACGGCCTTGCGTCCGCCGCTTAGATCCTTGACCCAAACCTCCGTATTCCCCTGCAACACGATGCGCCTGCCGCGCGCGCCCAGGGCATCCTGACTGACGGCGATCACCTCGTCGTTCGTCAACAGCGCATTCATGAAGGCGTCGTTGCTGGTGACCATGTTCGCGCCCAGCATCAGCGGCGACGGCATGATGGCCCATAGGCTCAGCATCAAAACCTGTTCGTTGCGGGTGAACGCGGTCAGCCGGTTCGCGCCATTGATCGGACAGCGCGGACCCAGGCGCCCGATCGGAAGCATGTCCGCGTCCGGCCAGTGTCCCGGCGGCCCGGTTACCACAGCCCAGCGTTGGGCCAGCGTGAAGCTGGCGTTCAAATCGGCCGCGCGATCCCAGAAGTCATCCGACTGCCGCCACATGTTCGCGTGCATGGTCAGGTGGCTGGCCTGCGCCACGGGCGTCTCGCCCGGCGAAAGACTAAGCACCATCGAACGGCCGCTTTTGGCGATGGCGCGATGAATGGCCTCGACCTCGTCCGACCAATAGTCGGTGGCGCCGGGATTCGACGTGATGTCGTCGACCTTCACAAAATCCACGCCCCACGTGGCGTATTGGCTGAACAGCGAGTCGTACCAGGCTTGGCCCGCGGCGGTGTCCCCGCGCACGCCATAGTTGTCCGCGTTCCAGCGGCAGATCTTCGCGGTGTCGCCGGCCTGCTGCGCGGTGAAGGTCGAATTCGCGATGGTGGTGTTGGCGTTGTACGTCTTGCGCGGCATGCCCCGCATGATGTGGATGCCGAACTTCAGGCCCATGTCGTGAACCATCTGGGCCAGCACGCGAAATCCCACGTCCCCCGTCGCCGACGGGAATCGGCCTGGGGCCGGCAGAAAGCGTCCGTTGGCGTCGGTCACCAGGTTGGGGTTGCTGCCGCCCTGATCCGAGCTGGGCGCGTTCGGGTCGTACCAGCGAAAATCGACGACCACCGTGTCCCATCCGTAGGGTTGCAAATTGTCGCGCAGCCACGTCGCCTGCGGAAGAAATTCGGCCTGGTTCACCGAATCGTCAAACGAATCGTAGCTGTTCCAACCCATCGGCGGCGTCAGCGCCAGCGTATCGCCGGCAACAAACGTCAGCGCTTTTGTGTCGCTGCCGGCGCTGTTGGCGGCGGTGATCATCGCCGTGGTCCGCCCCGCGGCCGCCAGAGTTCCCGAAATGCGACCGTTGGTGGCGTTCAACGTCAGTCCCGCCGGCAGTCCCGTCGCGGTGTACGTCGGACGTGGTGTCCCCGTCGCGGCGATCGTGTGCAGCACAGGGGTGCCGGTCAGCACCCCCACGATCAGCGCGCCGTTGATGCGGGGCGTGGCGGGCGCGGCCGCCATCGAAATCGTGATGGTGGTCTGCCCGCGCGCCGGTGACGCCACACCTGCAACAGCAACCGTGGCGACCGCGACGGCCAAATACGAGAAAGCGCAACGCATGTGAATCCCTCCGGGACAGTGGGAATGGGGACATTATCAAGCAAACCGACCCAAACGAAGGCATCTTTACTAACCAAGACGCACCGCGGGTGACCGCACGCGCGTTTGGGCGCGTGATGGCCACGTACCGCGACGGACCAGAAAAAGCTCAAGCGAGGATCAGTCGGCCCGTTTCGGCATGCGCATGTCCCCATGATGCCGTCGGCCGGGGACCTGCCCGCGCCGTCGTTTTCTACAACGGTCCAGGCGTTCGGGCGGTGCTCTTGGGCAGCTGAGGCGTGGCGATGTACGCCGCATCGATCTCGCCGGTCATCGAACGCATCCACGCGGCGATTGCTTTGACCTCGTCGTCCGCAAGCTCGATCCCCAGTTGGTGATGACCCATGAGACGGATGGCGGTCTCAAGGTTTCCGCCCGATCCGTCATGGAAGTATGGTGCCGTCTTGGCGATGTTCTTGAGAGACGGGACCTTGAAAACCATTTGATCTGCTGGTGCCTTGGTCACGGCGATCCGCCCGGCGTCCTTCTGATTGGGCCAGGGAATCACCGCACCAACCTTTTGAAACATGGATCCACCCACCTGCGGACCGGTATGACAAGCCATGCATCCCACGTCGAGAAACACGCGGAGACCATGCTTTTCCTCGGCCGTCAGCGCCGACGAATCACCGGCGATGAATTTGTCCCATCGCGACGTCGTGACCAGTCCGCGCTCGAAGGCACCGATGGCCTCCCCGACGTTCTTCAGCGACACCGCTTTGCTCTCCCCGGGAAATGCCTTGCGGAACATCTCGACGTACTCCGGCATCGACTCCAGCACGGCAACCACGGCCTTTTCGCTGGGCATGGCCATCTCTGCCGGGTTCATGATGGGACCGGTCGCTTGTTGTTCGATGCTGGTGGCCCGGCCGTCCCAGAATTGCGCGATGTGCGTGGCTGCGTTGAAGACGGTGGGAGCGTTCCGTCCCCCGCGCTGGCCAGAGACGCCGGTCGATGTTGACTGGCCATCGATCCCGAACTTGGCCAGGGTGTGGCAGCTGTGACAGGAGATTTTTTGGGTACGCGACAGGCGCGTTTCATGGAACAGTGCCCGACCGAGCGCCACACGGTCTGGCGACGCGCGAACAACATCCTTCTCCCCCGCCACCGGCTGAAAGCGCCTCAGCAGGCGCGGACTGATTTCATCGGTTTCCGCGCCCTTTGGCGAGATCTCGGCCGGCGAGGTAGGTGCCGGGGATGCCATGGCGATTCCTTCGATCCGCTGGCAACCTGCCACCAGGATTCCCGCCACCGCGATTAGAACCATTCGTATCGCGGCGACATCACCACGCCCGTCACGGACGAATACTTTGCAGGTCATCCTTGGACGAATCGACTGGGGCGCCGCGAACTTGAGGCTGCCGCCTTCAGAGTTTCTTCAAACCGGCCGATCACTGGTGCCACGAGTCACCGGATGGGCACCTTTACGCACCTCACGATCCATCAAAAGCTGATAGGCGTCATCGCGATCCTGATGATGCTGATAGTCGGCGTCTTGACGGCGTATTTCCCGTCGCGACAGATCGCGGCCTTGACCCAGGGTCTGGCCAACCGGGCCGAGACCTATGGGGCGCTCCTTTCGCACCAACTTGCTCCCGCGGTCGCCTTCGGTGATCGCGCAACCGCCAGGGAAGTATTGACATCCCTGGCAGCCGATCCGGACGTCGCGGGCGGTGTTCTTTGCCTGGCGAACGGCCGGGCCCTGCATGCCGTCGGCAAGATCACAACGGCCTGTCCAACAGCCGAGCAGGCGACATCCGGCGTAACAGCGACTCCAGAACTCGTCGTCGTGGTCACCAAGGTCGTGTCCCCCGAGGGTCCCCGCGGAACGCTGGTGATCGAGCTGTCGACATCGCGGCTGCGAGAGGGCCAACGGTCGGTGACCATGACAGCCGTCTTCGTCGGTTGTTTGGCGCTGGCGGCGGGCGTACTGGCGGCGTGGCTGATCGCGCGATCCATCGCCCGACGCCTGCGAAGGATCGCGGACGTGGCCTCGGCGGTGACGGCAGGAGCACTGGACCAGCAACCAATCGCGGACCAGTCCTTGGACGAGATTGGAACTTTGGCGCGTGGATTCAACGCCATGTTGTCGCAATTGCGCGATCTCATCGCCAACGTCCAGCAGATGGCGAAGCGCGAACAGGAGATCCTGGCCCAGGCGAATCGAACCCTGGAGCTTCGCGTGGCGGAGCGCACCGGTGAACTCAGCACCGCGAATGACCAACTGAAGCGCGAGATGGAGGAGCGCAGCAAGATTGAGGTCGAATTGCGACACGCACAGAAACTGGAGTCGGTGGGGCGCCTGGCGGCCGGAGTTGCCCATGAAATCAACACTCCGGTGCAATTCGTGAGCGACAGCCTCCACTTCGTGCGGGACGCCATGAAGGATTTGACCGGCGTTATCGAGACCCTTCAGGTCGTCAATAGCGCGGTCCTGGAAGGGGCGCCGTCACAGGGCGCCGCCGAGAAGGCTGCCGAGATGATACGGAGCGCCGACCTTCCCTACCTGTTCGAAAACGTGCCTCCTGCCCTCGATCGCGCCATGGAGGGCCTTGACCGCGTCGCCGTGATCGTGCGATCGATGAAGGAGTTCGCGCACCCCGATCAGAAGGAAATGACCGAGGTCGATCTGAACCGGGCAATCGAAAGCACCCTGACCATCGCCCGGAGCGAGTACAAATTCGTCGCGGATCTTGAAACCGACTTTGGAGACGTCCCTCGCGCTTTTTGCCACGCTGGCGACGTGAACCAGGCGGTCTTGAACATCGTCGTCAATGCATCCCACGCGATTGCCGACGTCGTCAACGGAACTGGAACCAAGGGCCGACTCATGGTGCGTACCCGTCACGCGGATGGGCATGTGGCGATATCGATTTCCGACACCGGCGGCGGAATTCCCGAAGGGGTTCGCGACCGGATCTTCGATCCGTTCTTTACGACCAAGGAAGTCGGAAGGGGAACCGGGCAGGGCCTGGCCATATCCCGAGCCGTCATCGTGGACAAGCATCACGGGACCCTGACCTTTGAAACCGTGATGGGCCAAGGAACGACGTTCGTCATTCGTCTCCCGATCGAACGACACCAGGTGGCGGAGGCGGCGGCGCCTTGACCGCGCGTTGTCGCGGCCGCCACAAATCGCCGTGGGTGAAGCAGGCCCAGATCCAGCGTGCCCAGCGGATGACGGCCAGCGCCAACCACAACGCCCAGGCCAGCATGACCAGTCGATAGGCCAACAGCGGTACCGACAACACGAACGGCTGGGGCAGCGCGCCCGGAATCCGGTCGGCGAACCACTTCAGGTCGCCCCGGTACGAACCATTGCCCGCGATGCGCATGTCGGGCGGACTCAGAAGCCCCTGCTTGATTGCCGAGAACAGCACCACGACCGCGGCGATCGTCCACAATGCGAAACCTATCTGGCCCAGGTTGTGAACCCACGCGCGTTTTTGCGGTGGTAAGCGACGACGCCAACCGAACGCCAGCAGCGCGCCCGCGACCAACGCCGCGGCGGCGGGCGGTGTCTGCGACAAACCAAGGCCAAGCAAGATCCACTGCCACACACTCAGCGGGGCCAGGCGCGTCCGACCCAGCGCGATGGCGATCAAAACCAGAACGACGACGAAGCTCCAGAACAAAACGGCGGGACCCATGCGCGGCCCGCCGACCATCAGGATCCATCGACTGTCGGACACGGTGATCCGCACGTCGACGTTGACGCCGGGAAGGCCCAGATCCACCGGCGACGCGCGAAACAACGACGTCAATCCGACCGGCTCGCGAAACGAAACGCCGATGCGTTGGGCACCCGGTGCGATGGGAACGATGACGCGACGGCCGTCCTGACGGGGCGGTTGCTTCACCCCGTTCACGGTGACGGCTTCGACGACGGCCCCATCGGGCAACGTCAACGCGTGCTCTCCACCGCGGCTGCTGCGCAACGACAACGACAGGTTGGCTTGTGTGGAACGAATGCCCGGTGAAACCTCCAACCCCGCGTGATCGACGGTCAGTGTTTGTCCCGTGGTCCCGGTGGGCTTCGAGATCGCGATCGTCACTTTTTCTCCAGGCCACGGCCGCCAACCCGGAACACGCGCGGGATTGTTGCCGGCCGCCTCGACCGGGGGAATGCCCGTGAAGTCGACATGCCAGACGGGGCTGGCGTTCACGAACCACGACTCGGACCACGCGGCCGACGCCGGGCTTGCCGGCGCGGGGGCTTCCAGAATCACTTCGGCCCGCTCGGCCAGCGTCGATGTCCAGCCAAGCTCCGTCTCGCCGGCGCCCAGGTTCACCTGCACACGACCCTTGCCGACGTGAACGCCGCTGGTCACCACCGATTCACCCAGCAGCAGCGGCACCTCGACCACAACCGCGGCGCCCGGCGACGTCTGGCGCGTGACGCGCGTGCGGACCTCCCACTTCAGGCCCAGCTCCAGCGTCCGTTCGACGATCACGAACGGCGGCAGGCTGGCGGCCTCCAGGCCCTGCGTGTTGCGCGAACCGGTGGCGCCGTCGGTGGCCGATGGTTTGGGCGTGATACGGGACAGTTGCAGATTTCCATCGATTCGGCCGTCCTCGGTCAGGCCTTCGATCTTCCAGCCGTGCGCCGACACGGTCACGGCGCGCGGGAGCATCTTGAAGGGGATCTGCACCATCTCGCGCGGGGGCAAGGGACCTTCGATCACCACCTGGTGGCTGCCGGCCGCGACCTGCAACCACAACTGACCGTCCCCACCGCGCGTCAGCGTCGCGGCGGGTTTGCCGTCGAGAACCACGGTGTCGGGCAACCAGTGCTGCGCGTGTCCCGGCAGGGGCATCGCCGCCGCCGCGACGGCTCCGACCTCGAAACGCAGACGCAAACGATCGGGCGCGGCGTCCAGCGCCAGGCGCCCCAGCGATGCGCAGTTCGGATGACAGTCGGGTTTTTCCAGCAGGCGTTCGCGCAATTTTCCCAGCAACGCGTCGTCGGGAAATTCAGCCGCGACGGCGTTCGCCGGTACCAGCGCGATCAGGGACAGCAGGATCAACGCGGCGGCCGCGGCGCCGGGCGATCCCAGGCGCAGGCCGTCTGACAATCCACGGCGGCCGCCAAAAACGCGCAACACCAGCAGCGCCATCAGGCCGACACGCGCGAACCCCAGAATCAGATTCAGCCACGGCGGCAGCAACCAAAACTTCAGGCGCTGGGTTTTGTCCACCGGTCCGTTCCAGTTGAAGGCGACGCTGCCCCAGTTCCAGCGTGGGACCCCGGGGCCCGTCTGCACCATCACGTTCGGATCGTAGGACGCCAGATTCTGCGACAGGCGATTCCCCGCCTTGCCGTACGCGGTGGATGCCGGCGCCGCGGCAACCTTGCGTCGCAGGCCCGAGCCAGCTCCGGCGACACCAAGGTCCCCGACACCGCTAAGGTTCATTCCGCTCTGGCCGTGCGCACCGTCGGCGCTGCCCTCCAGAGCAAGGCCCTCCAAGTTCTTGTCCGCGTTCCCACCCAGTACGCCAAGAATACCCGCCGCCTTGGCTTGCTCCTCGGCCATTTGACGATCGCCCATATTGCCTTGCTCACCCTCGGGACGGGGCGCCCGCAAGAACTGTTCGGCCACTTCTTCTTCCTGATAGTCGATCCCATGGTGCGTCGGATCCAGCGCGGGGTGCAGTCCCACGCGGATCTCCTGCACCGCGAACGGAATCGCCATCACCACCAGCACCACCCATGTGCCAAGCCGGGTCGCGCCGGCGACCCAGCGCAGGCGACCCCCCGGCAGCGCGCGGACCAACGCCTCGGCGACCAGCACGCACAGCCAGATCCATTTCGGTGCCTCGTCCTGGGGCAGCACCAGCCCCAAGGTGACCAACGCCAACAGTCCCGTCCGCCAGCCGAATATCTTGCCGATGCCGATGCCCGTGATCAGCAGCAGAAACAGATCCAGCAGCGTCCAGCGCATGATCCAGGTTTCCGACACGCTGTCGGCACCGGACGCGTGAACCAGACTGAATCCAGGCGGCAACGCCAGCACCGCGGACGCCGACTGAAAATCCGCGTCCCATCCAACGGCGGGAATGTCCGTGCCGCTGCCGGCGATTCGGCTCTCGGCCGTGATGCCGGCGCGGCTTTGCCGGATCTCGACGCCCTCGGGCCCATCCTTGCCCAAACGCGTGATGAACTGATCCTGCCCGCCGACCGCGACGCGACCCAGTTTCGATTCGGATCCCATCGCCAGACGCCAGCCACGCTGGAACGTTCCCGCGATCTTGTCGCGCGCGGTGAATCCTCCGCCGTCGAAATCCAACCACAATTGCCGTTGCAGGGTCAGTTGATCGGCCGGCGGGTTCGCGTTGCCGCGCCGACGCTCGGCCAGCGTCATGGTCGCGCCCGTTACCATCAAATACGCGGGCAGCGCCTTCCAGGCGTCCGGCAAGGTGGTCTGCTGGGGATCGATGGTGGGCACACCTTCGATGGTGACGGTCCGCAAGGCCGGCCGGGCCGCGAACACCCAGACCTCGTCGCCGTCTTTCCACGGACCGTCGGGCGCCGGCCTTTGCAACTTCGCGACGGGCGCGTTCTGCCGGGCGACCAGCGTAACGGTCCAGGTGCCGGGCCGCAGTTGGACCCGCAACCGGCCGTCGGATTCGATGCGCACGGGCAACTGTGAATCGATCGCGTGCGGCAGAAAACCACCCGGCAGGCTTTTGCCCAGCACCACCTCACGGGTCTTCCCCGATACGTTCAGCACCAGACGCGTGGTCAGCAACATCGGAACGTCGTCGGCGACATGGCGATGAACAGCGATGTCCAGCTTGTCTTCCTCGGCTATTTCCTCCGCTTCCTGTTTCTGCAGGAACAACTCCCCCGCGGCTGACCGACTGGGAAAATCGGTCTTGCGTCCCAACAGCGTCAGCCCCAGCAACGCCGTCGACGTGGGAACCGGCAGGGATTCCGGCAGCCGCCGCCACGCGAACGTGCCCTGTACCGTGTGTCGTCCGATCGGAAGATGGACGACCGGCCCGTCGCCGTCGCCGTCTTTCTCGCCGGGAACAACCACGGCCGCTTTGCCGTTCACCTTCACATCCAGCGGCCAGGTCGCGTCGTCGCCGGGCAATGCGACCGGACCCGGCGCGAACACCTCGACGTCCTGAGTGAACCGTCCGCCGCGTGCATCCAGCGTCAACGCCAGCCGCCCCGCCCAGACACACACGTCGTCGTTGTCGTCGCCACCGTCGGTCAGGACCGGACATCGTTCTTGTTCGTGATCGTGCAGAACCCACGCCGTCCAGGGACGCAAGGCCTCGGGAATGTCCTTGCCGGCGGGCAACGCGGGCGTTGTTGATGGCGCGGGGCCGGGCGCCGCGTGGGCGGACGTAGCGGTGATCGTTGCCCCCAAGCCGTACAAACCAAAAATGGCGGCCAGACGAACCGACCCTGGCAGCCGTGCGTTTCGACGAGTCATACGATTCCTCCCCACCGTTGATTCGCGGTTCCGCCGCGACACAGGAG
>JANOJB010000242.1:0-3925 GCA_031407985.1 Pseudomonadota bacterium
CTTTTTTCTTGTTATTTTTGGTATATTTGCTATAATAGCATATAGGGAGATTGTAAACCCTAAAGGAGCATGGGATGATGAAAGAGATTTCTGGAGATTATGCGCTGCTTACGGAAATGCTGAAAGCGATTACGGATGATCGCTCCGGCACAAAGCAGGCTGTGAACGAGGAGATAATGAAGCATGTCGTAGAGCATATGGGATTTAGAGGGGCGTTTCAAGCCCTGGCTGATTTGTGCAGCATGATTAGCGAGAATTACGAGGAAGCTAACAGGGCTACACCATTCTCTGTTGAAGAGAACAAAGATACGATAGAACATGCCCTTACTCTATGTGGGATTGGCGATACGATGATGGATTGCATCACGATTATGGAGCCTTACGACAAGCTATCGGAAGGAGAGGATTGGCCGTATGGCTATCCAGAGATAGATTAAGGTATCGTTATATAGCTTGATAGCCCTGTGATGGGGTTATCAAGCTATTTTTTTGTTTTGGTCGGTTTGGTTGATTTAGGGAGTGCGATCGTTGTAGTCGTCGTAAAGGCGTTGAGAGTAGTATTAGATATGGTGAACGACACCAAAAATACTACTGTGATATAAAAAATAATAATACTACTACTGATTTATGACATTACTACTGCAATTTGTGACAAAATACTGTGATTTACTGTCATGATACTGTGATTTGTGACAAAATACTATGCTTTACTGTCATGATACTGTGATTTGTGACAAAAAATGTCTGTACCACCACGCTACCAACTCACCTATTCCGTCAGTGACCGCTTATAGTATCCCCCTTTATACGGTAATAGTGCAGTAATAATGGTGTAATCGTCATGGTAATTCAATAGTATAGTGGTAGTAGTAAGGTAAATAGCAGACAAATGTATAGGTATGCATATATGCACAGAATACGGCTTTTGTGTAATACACAGATACACAGATTACGGCTTTTGTGCATAATATGGGTGACCGAGTGTTCGTTGCCCCTTTATAGTGGTGATAATAGGGTAGAGTTTCGGTGACCGAGTCTTGACCACCAACTTCAGCGCCCGGGTCTGGGCGGTGGACAGGCATTCGACCCAGAACGTTTGCTGCCGGGTGGTATCGCGAACGCCCAACGGAAATCAGAAGCTGGGGACCGAGGTCTGTTCCGCCGGAAACTCGGCATCGGATGTTTCGCTGGACCTGCCCGGCATCGTCGAGCCCTACACGTTCGCGCACTTCTTCGTTCGTTGCACCATGCCGCCCACCGAAACCGGCAACTCTCGCATCATCACCTTTCGCTCGATCCAGTCCTGAGGCATGACCATGAAAAGGCAAGTCGTTACCTGGACCGTACTGTTGGCCGTCGGGGCATTCGGTTGCGAGTCCGGATCGGGCGGAGACGCAACCGAGCGTTTCGAGGAGCGCCAGACGGTGTTGGTGAAGCAACCAGGCACCACCCAGGTCTCGGTGCGGCTGACCGTGAGCGTCGACCGGAAGGGGCAGATGGAGATCCTGGACGCCGTCGAGCTGCCCGGCTTCCTCAAACTTGAAAAGGATATGGACCGCAACTTCGTCTACGAGGCCCGCGACGCCGCTGGCGTCGTCGCCGTGCAAGCGGTGGGCGTGGAATTCGAGCGCCACGCGGTGGGCGGGGGAGAACACGGCGATCCGCAGGAGATCGAGTCGCAGACCTTCCACGTGGATCTCCCAGGGTTGACCCTGGAGAAAGCACGCGGAGTCAGCCTGCGTCTGTCGGAGATCACCGCCAAGCATCAGGAGCGAACCGCGTCGCTTCAAACGATGGATCGCCTGGCGCAGCAGGGGAAGGTACGCGCATTTGGCGAAATCAAGGCGGCGCGGCTTGCAACGTTCGTCCAGACCCGCGGTTGGCGCGCGCTGCCGAAAGCAATCAAGACCCAGGACCAATAGCGGAGCACCGGGATTGAATCCGGCCGGGCCGTTTTGCCCGAACGACGCGGCCACGCATAATCGCGCCATGATCATCGAGACCCTCGACACCCGCAAGGTTCGGATGCGCGTCGCCGGGTGGCGCGCGTCCTTCGAGGAGCAGCTGGCCGCGCTGGTCCAGGTTCCGACAGTCAGCATGGATCCGGCGCGGCGGGCCGACATGGTTCGCGCCGCCGAACTGGCGGGGCGCCTACTCGGCGAGATCGGCGCGCGCGTCGACATCGTCGAGACCGGCGGTCATCCTCTGGTCGTCGGCCGGGTGATCCGCGACCCTTCGTTCCCGACCGTCACCGTGTACAACCACATGGACGTGCAGCCCGCCGACGCCGCGGACTGGCGCACGCCGCCCTTTACGTTCACGCGCGTCGGCGATCGCTATTTCGCGCGCGGCACCACCGACGACAAGGGCCCGGCGCTGGCGGCGCTGTACGGCGCGCGCCTGGCGTTGGAGACCGACGCGCGGGTGAATATTCAGTTCCTGTGGGAAATGGAGGAAGAGATCGGCAGTCCGAATTTCGCGCGCGGTTTGGCATCCGTGATCGCCGGAGCGCCGACCACGGGACGTGCACCTTTTTCCACCGATTCGGTGGTGGTGTCCGACACGATTTGGACCGCCGCCGGGAAGCCCTCCATTCCCTACGGTCTGCGCGGGCTGATGGGATTTTCCGTCACCCTGGAAACGGGAGCCAAAGACGTCCACTCCGGAACCACCGGTGGCGCGGCCCGCAATCCGCTTGCCGAGCTGGCGGCTCTCATTTCCGAATGCATGGATGCGCGCACGGGACGCGTGAAGATTCCGGGCTTTTACAAAGGTGTCCGCAAACTGACCGCGACCGAGCGCAAGGGATTCGCGCGCGCCGGATTCTCCGCGCGCCGGTTCAAGGCAGCGCACGAACTGCGGTCCCTGCGGCCGCACGCAACCGATCTGGCGGTGATGGAGGCCATCATGGCCCAGCCGACGTTCGAGGTTCACGGCATCGTTGGCGGCTATACGGGCCCGGGAATCAAGACCATCGTTCCCCACCGTGCTGAAGCCAAACTGTCGGCCCGGTTGGTGCCGGACCAGAAACCCGCGGCGGTCTTCAGGAGCGTGAAGGCGTTTATCAGAAAACGTTTGCCCGACGCGCGCGTCACGCATGAGGCTTGGCTTGATCCGTACCTCGCGCCGCTCGGTGGTCCGTACAACGCCGCCGCCGTGACGGCGATGCGTGAGACCTTTGGCAAGGAGCCTGGATTCACCCGAGAAGGCGGGTCAATCGGCGCCGTGCTCACGATGCGCAAGATGCTCCGGGCGCCCGTGATTTTCATGGGCCTGTCGCTTCCGGAACACGGTTACCACGCGATCAACGAAAACTTTGACTGGGGTCAGGCTGCCGGTGGCATGGAAATGTTCTGCCGCTACTTTCATCAGATAGCCGCGATGAAATCACCGGGCCCCATCCCGACCTCGCGCCCGTCGAGATAGCGCGCCGGTATTGACGCGGCAGGAGGCGATCGGGGCTGGTTGGACGAGTTGCTTGAATCCCGGCCGCACCGGGCTACCATTCGCGCATGACCCAAGCCAGTGACGGGGGGACATCCGGCCGCGGCGCCGCGTGGAAGATCGTTCTGTCCGTCGTCGCAATCACCGGCGCAGTCGGCTTTCTGCTGTCGCGCTCGATGAAGGAAGGCGCCGAGTACTACAAACATGTGGACGAGGTGATGGCCGCGCCCGACACCTTGCGCTCGAAGCGCCTGCAGGTCCACGGCCACGTGGTAAAGGATTCAATCCTGCAGGCCAAGGGGACGCTGCAGTACAGGTTCAAGATCGAAAGCGTTGCGCCCCGCGCGTCGGCAGTGATTAGCGCCAACTACACCGGGCTGGTTCCTGACACATTCAAGTCGGGTGCCGAGGTGGTGGCCAAGGGGACCATCGGTCAGGACAACGTGCTTCAGATTTCTCCCGACGGGATCATGGCCAAGTG
>JANOJB010000380.1:0-22172 GCA_031407985.1 Pseudomonadota bacterium
GCAATGCCTCATCACCGTCCCCGGCCGCAATGATTTGGTAGCTGCGGCCCAGGTAGTCGGCGATCAACTGGCGCCGTGTTCCCTGCTCCTCGACCAGGAGAACACGTCCGGTTCGGCCAGCGGGGGCGACCCTGGAACGCGCCAGCAGTTCATCCCGACGCGTTAGCGCCCGCCTGATGCGATTGCGGAGATCTTCAACATCGTGAATTGGTTTTTCTATGTAATCGAGCGCGCCCATGTCCAGGGCCTCGACCGCCGAATCCAAGGACGAATAGCCGGTGATCATCACGACCGCGGGACTTGGGTTCAACGAACGCGCCACGCGGAGGACCTCCATTCCCGACGCTCCGGGCAGGTTCTTGTCGGTCAACACCAAATCGAACCGGCGCTTCTGCATCAGGTCGATGGCTTCCTCGGCTGAGGCCGCCGTGGTCACCCGGTACCCGCCGCGTCGCAGGGCCTCACGCAACACCGTCAGCACCACGGCCTCGTCATCGACGACCAGAACCTCGTGGCCCGTGGGAACGATCGGAGGCGCCGGCCTGGCTGCGGTCGTGTCGGCGATCAGACGCGCGTCGATGTCGTTGTTGGCGGAGGATGGTACCGTGGGTTCCTCACCCATCAGTATGCCGAACTGGGGAAGCGTGTCGGCCAGCTCCATTCCGACGATTTCCGCGTGGCGCCGCGATGCCACCGACGCTGCCACACGGCCCAGAAGCGCCACCTGCGCGCGCGGAAGATACGCCCGGACGCCTCCGTAGATGGCCTCACGCAGCCTTTCGATGCTAGGTGCAGCATCGACGACGACTAGCGCCGCGCCGGGAACCTTGTCTCGCGCTTCCTGCAGAATCTGGTCGGGCGACGCGCCGGCTGCCAGGCCGACAACCACCGCGTCCGGCGCGGTGGCCGACGCCGATCCGCCCAGGTGACGACCAAGGTCGCCCTCACCTGTCACGGCGATACCCGGCTCCGCGCGCGAAGCAGTCAGCAAGGCGGACAACGCGGCAGCCAGCTTGGGTTCGGCGGCGGCCAGTGCCACACGGATACCGCTGAAGGCGTTAAGCACCAAAAGGCCACGGGTTCGAACCTGACGGGACGCCGCCAGGCGCTTCACATGCGCGCGCAACAGGACGTCGATCTCGGGTAGCGGCCGTGGGAAGACCGCCGCGACCTCGCGCCCGAAGGCTTCGGCGCATCCGGTCGGATCGCTGTCCGAGACCAAGACCAGATCGGTGAACGGGCGCAACTCACGCCAGGCCGCCAGCGGATCGTTCGTGACGCCGCCACCACTTTCGCGGGGGACCTCCGCGGTCAGGAACGCAAGATCGAATGATTCGTCCGCCAGCCGTACCAGTGCGTCCGCTGTCGAGTTGGTTTCCACGACGGACCCTTCCCCTAATAGTGCGTGAACGATGCGCTGGCGCTCCGCGGGGTCGGGCAACCCCACCAAAAAACGCTTCTCGCTCCCCCGGGCCGCGTTGCGCAGAAGATCCAATTCGGGCCGGTAATCCGCGCTCGTCACCATGAGGCGTGGCTGGCAGTGTACCGCAATTTTCGTGGCTTTCCGGAACCTTGACGGGGTGCCAGGGCTAGTATTGAGGTGCGGGACCATGACCGACCGGGACATCCAACCCCAAGTCGCTGCCGCGCCGGGTACACCACGTGCGCCCGAGCGGGACGGTGACACGCCTGGAAGGCAGGTTGCGATCACCGACAGATCAGGTGGCAACAGGATTGGGACGGCGGTTCGCTCCTGGGTTGGGGCGCGGCTGGCCAACGGGGCCGCACGGCTCTTGGACCTTGCCACCCGCCGTCGGCCGGACGCTGGCGATCCCGCCGAGGCGGTCGCGTTGTCGCGAACCGGTGGGCCGATCGCCCGGTGGGTTTCCTTTCCCAGGGGCGTCAGAACGACGACCGCGGCCATCTCCGGTGTCGCGTTGGGTTTGGGTACCTGGGGTCTTGTGGTGTTCGCCGGTTACAGCTTCGCCCCAGGAATTGCGGCGATCGCCGCCGGGATAGGGTTAGCGGCCTCGGCGGGACCGATTGGCGTGCGACTGGCGAACCGACTGCACCGGTGGGTCGCCCGGCGTCGTCGCTACCGGATCTCGGAGCTCAGAGGCGTACCTGATCGGCGCGCGGTCGCGGTGCGGGGCGTGGTCCTGGCCAGCCGAACAGCGGCGTCGACGTTGGATACGCGCCCCATTGTTTGGTCCCTCACCCGCTTTCGTCGTGGGCGTTCGCCGCTTCATCGGGCGTTCTTCCATGAGGTCGCGTTTGATTTCATGATCGCCGACGGGACGGACGAACCCATCTGGATCGAGGTGGCAGGTGGCATGCTGATAGACCGCTTCGCGCCTGATCGGCGTGTGCAGTTCCAAAGCACCACGCTGCTGGATATCGACCATCCCTTCCTGACCGATCTGCGCATCAGGGATCGGCATGTACAAGCCGCGGAGATCGCCATCGCAGCGGGCGACATCGTTGAAGTGGTCGGGAGGCTGTCGCGCCGCCTCGACCCGACGGCGCCGTCCGATTCCGGGCGCGAACCCCCGCAACGTCGTGCCTTACGGTCGGGAACCCGCGTCCCGGTGATGGTGCGGCGGATTGTCGAACCTGATCTGGAACTGGCTCGCGTGCGGCGTTTGTCACCCCGCGGTGCCCCGGACGCCAGCCCCGGAGAGCCCCCGGTACGCAAATTTTGAGTCGAAAGCGAGGTCCGGGCGACGCACGAGCCAAGACCTTGGCGGGACACCAGAGCTTGGCAGGCCCATGGCGCGCCCACGGCAGGCCCATGGCGCGCCCACGGCGGGCCAATGGCGGGCCCATGGCGGGCCCAGGCGGGCCCAGGCGGGCCATGAAGGCTGGCCGCGATCCCGGCAGGGTGTATGCTGGCGTTCGTCTTGCAACTGGGCTCGGTTATCGCAAACGATTTCGCGAAAACCCTTCGGAGAGGACAGCAATGAAAGTCATCTCAGCTGCTAGCGGCGTATGCCTTGCCGGGCTTACCGTCGCCACTGTTCTTGTCATTCACACTGGCGCGGCGCTGGCGCAACAGCCGGCCGCCTCCGCTCCCGCCGCGGCCCCGCCGGCCAATCCCGGTCCTGCGGCGGCGCCAGAACAGCCCGCGCCCCCACAGGAATACCCCCCTGGCTACGCTCCCCCACCGGGTTACCAACCGCCCCCCGGCTACGGCCCCCCTCCGGGCTATGCCCCCCCTCAAGGTTACGGCCGCCCCCCTTACGGCGCTGGCCCTCCTCCTCCTCGCTATTCTTACTATCCGCCGCCGCCTCCTCCGCCTCCTCGATCCACGACCCAGCGCGCCTTCATGATTGGTGGTTCGCTGGGCCTTGGCGGGATGCGGTTTCACAATGACATCGATGAACCCACGTCGGGTCCCGCTACCGGATATTCAGGACGTCTTGGTTTTGGTATCGCCCCAAAGTTGATGCTCCTGGTTGGTGTGGACGGGGCTGTGTCGGTGGAAAACAGCCTCGTTTACAGCGACAGTTCGGTCTACGACCAGACCATTTACTACATCGGATTGCAGGCGTTCCTGACCCAACAACTGTTCGTTCGCGGGGGGGCAGGTATCGGCAACATCACGGGACGCAACAACTACGGCGACTTCCTATACTTCGGCAAGACCGGCCTGGGTCTGACCGGCACCGTCGGTGTCGAATTGCTCCAGGGGTACAACTGGTCCCTTGAATTGGCCGGGATGTTGACGTCCGGCTTCTACGAGGGCGAGAAATGGACCAGCGGTACCGTCAACATCGGCTTCAATTTCTTCTAGTCCCGATCGGCCCCCATAGGTGCTTGGGCAAGAAGGGTGGGCTAATAGGGGTGGGCTAGGGGGCCTTGTTCAGCACCAGTTGATCGATTAGTTGGCCGTCGGTGTTGAAGAACCGGGACTGGAACCGGGTCGAGTCGGCATCGACGAGGACGGCCCCAAAATTGGCGTCATAACTCGCCAGGCTGCCGGGCAGGCGTTCCCCCAGCACGTACAGGCTGGCACCTCCCAGTCCGTTGACGATGTACGGCAGGCCGTCGATCTCCAGGCGTTCATAGTCGTGGTCGTGTCCCGCGAACACGATGTCGGCCCCCCACGCCTTGTATGGCCAGCGCATGTGGATGCTGGACAGGTGGGGCCCGGACGAGTACGGCGGGTGGTGCATGTAGACGATCTTCCATCGGGCGGTTGACAGGGCCAGTCGACTTCGCAACCAGGCCGCTTGCAGCGAGTCGGAGGTCACTCCGTCCGGCTCCCTTCCGTCGCTGTCGACAGCAAACAGGTGCACGTCGCCGATCACGGCCTCGTAGTAACGCTCGTTGCCCGGAAGCGCGAAGTAGTCCTGGTAGGGCTTCAGGTTGCCGTTGTCCCAGTCGTGGTTGCCCAGCGACGGAAAGAACCGATTGTGGCTGGCCCCGCAGCCGTACTGGCCGACGTAGCGTCCGATGAAATCGTGATAGTACTGGCCAATATTGATGTCGATGGTCTCGACCGAGCCGCTTGGGTAGTTGTTGTCGCCGGTCGTGATGACGAAGTCGGGGCTCCAACCTTTGACCAGCGCGGCAACGTTCGCCTCGTTGGCGCCCGTGCGGCCATAGTCCCCGATCACGGCGAATCGGGCTTTGCCAGCAACGGCAGTGATGCCACCGTCCGTCGCGAGCACGTGGCCGCATCCGCCATCGGCGCCGCCCCTGGTGCCGCGAACGGACGCTCCAGCGACAGGTACCAGGGGAGCGCTGCCGGCGCCCAGCTTGTAACGGTCTGACCTTACGCCGCAAGATCCAACGACCAACAGCGACAGGATCCATGCCTTCGATGGGTTCCGCCTCGGCGGAACGTTCAACCTACGCATGGGGCACATGAAGATCCACCCAGAGGGCTGGGTTTGGCTTGCACCGATTCACCTTGACGCCAAGCAGTAGATGCGGGCACGCTTTGCTTCGAAGCACTGTCAAGTCGGTCACGGCCCCGTATGTGCTTCATTCCAGTTAGGATTTTGAAACAAATCCGTGACGGAAAGGGCCACTTCCTACCACCCACGGTGAGAAAATGCTCGAACTACAAGTGAAAAAGAATTGTTTCAATTGTCGCCAGCGACCGGCGGCCAGTGTCGGCTCGGCAAGCGTAGCGGGTGCCTTCGCTAGGGCCAGCCTTCTTGTTTCCTTACTGTCCTTGGGGACAGCTTTGGCGGCTGGATGCTCGGGCGGAAGTTCGCCCGTTACCGGAACCGGTGGCGTGACAGGCGGGACGGGGAAGGAGTGCAGCCTGGACCAGCGGGTGGGGCGTTTTGCGCTGGCCCTTGAGCATGAGGCGGTACCACCGGCTTCGCCCAATCCCGCCTACAGCCAGCTCATCGGGGGTGTTCGGGATAGCGTCAATCCATCGGATGTCTGGGTGGTTTCCGGCACCGCCGCCGGAAACTGCCGACTGATGGTTGGGCCAACTTCATCTTGCTCCCCGGCGTGCCCGTCAGGGAACGTTTGCAGAGCCGGCGCCTGCGTGGCAGCGCCGACGTCCCGCAACGTGGGGACCGTCACCGTCACGGGCCTGGTCGCGCCGACGACAATCATACCGAATGCGGCGAATACCTATTATTGGGCCAGTTCAGGGATCGCCTATCCGCCGTTCACGCCGGGAGACATGGTGGCCCTTGCGGCGGCGGGAGGCGAGTATCCACCAGGGTTTTCGCTGAGCGTCCGTGGCATTCAGCCCCTGGAGGTGCCCGAAGGACAAGACCTGCCCATCTCCACAACGAAAGCGAATCAGCCGCTGACCGTCACGTGGGAAAAGCCCGCAACGGCAGGCGTCAGCACCATGTTTCTTTCTCTGGACATCGCGCACCACGGCGGGGTTCTTGCCGAGGTGTGGTGTGATATGCCCGACACCGGGTCGGCGACGATTCCCGCGGCGATGCTTGACGCGCTGGTAGCGAAAGGGACGTTCGGTTTTCCTGAGATCACTCTTACGCGGCAGTCCGTTGATTCGGCCACCATCACCCCCGGATGCGTCGAGTTCGTGGTTTCGGCCTCCCTTCGCCGTCCCCTCATGGTTGAAGGTGTCACAAGCTGCACCTCGAACGACGAGTGCGTTGCTCCGCAAATCTGCGACAAGCTGAAGTGTATCTAGCAGTCAAAGGAAGCAAACCATGAACGCTGGATCCTTCGGACGGATCAGAGGTATTGGGACGCTCGCCGCGCTCGCCAGCACCGCTGGCCTGTGGGCGGGCTGCGGGGGTGGCGCAGCCTCCGCGTGGACGTGCCAGATACCGGCGGGCACAACTGCGTCACCGGATTTCATTCAGAAGATGGGATGCATCGGGGATTTCGAGGCACTGGCGTCGGAGCCATTGGTGTCCACGCTCCCCGGTGCCCGCTCCGTGAAGGTCGTCTTCGACACCTTCGACGGGGTCGGCAAGGAAGACCTGTATTTCCAGAACAGTGTCAAGTACCCGATCCACCACGCGTTCGCGTCCGCGCATTTGTCGGGGCCCGTGCATCCCACCGTTCCGTCGCTAAGCGCGTTCAACCGGACCGAGTACTCATCGGTCGAGCGGCGATTCATCTTGGGCGCGGTCACCCACTACGAAGGCCCGGATATCTGGGCGCTGCAGATTGCCCCCTACGACACGGCGTCGGCCGCGATGATCGAAAAACTGTACGCCGTGGTGAAGAAGAACATTTTTGTTGGGTCTACGCTTTGGTTCAACCCGACGTCGGATTCGGTATTGACGGAAGCGAAGAAGCTTCCGGCGTCCGTCAAGATCAAGACGACAGACGAGATCTTCGCGTCCATCGACTACCAGCCCCTGAATTTGGCGACAACCGTTGGCAAGATGCGGTTCGTGAACGCCGCCGATCTGGACAGCGTCTACGTCGGGTTTCGGGAGATCATCGTGCTGGATCGGGTGCCAAACGATATTTCGGTTGTGGCCGGCATGATCACGGAACAGTTTCAGACCCCGCTGTCGCACGTGAACGTACTGGCGCAGAACCGCGGCACGCCAAACATGGGCCTGCGCAAGGCGACCACGGCCGCGGCTTGGCGCTGTGGGGACAAGACCGGCACCCTTCGCGAGATGGAGGGAAAGTGGGCGGAGCTCAAAGTGGAGGCTGCCTCCTGGAGTCTGTGCGAGAAGACCCAGGCGGAAGCCGACGCATGGTGGGCGGCGAACAAGCCGAAGCCCGTGCTGATACCCGACATGGATCTGACCCAGACTGAGCTGAAAGACATCCAGGACCTTGTCGACGAGAGCACCCTGCCCGCGAACAAAGTGGGGCTGGGGGATGCGATCAAGAAGGCCATCCTGGCTTACGGCGGCAAGGCGTCGAACTACTCGATCCTGGCCAAGACCGAGAACGTGCCCGTGCGAAAAGCGTTCGGCATTCCGGTCTTCTATTACGACCAGTTCATGAAGCAGAACGGTTTCTACGCTCGTGTCGACACCATGTTGGCGGATCCGTTGTTTCAGAACGATCCCGCGGTTCGCGACACGCAGTTGGCACAGTTGCGCGCGGACATGGAAAAAGCGCCTGTGGACGCGGCGTTTTCGGCCTTGTTAAAGGCGAAAATGGAGAAGGATTTTCCCGGAATGACCATGCGATTCCGGACCAGTACGAACGCGGAAGACCAGGAGGATTTTCTGTGTGCCGGCTGCTACGACTCGCACACCGGAGATCCGACCAATTGGGATGTCGATCGAGCCCAGTGCGACACGAACAGCAACCAGGGTTGCAGCGTGTTGCAGGCCATCCGCAAGACTTGGTCGGGCGTTTGGTACTTCCGGACCTTCGAGGAAAGGGCGTACAGCAGCATCGACCAGAAGAAGATCGGGATGGCGCTGTTGGTTCACCACAATTTTCCCGCCGAAGAAGCCAATGGTGTTGCCGTGACGGCCAATATCTTCGATCCGTACGGAACCGACGCGCCTGCTTTCTACATGAATGTTCAATTTGGCGGCGTGGCCGAGGTTGTGGCGCCCCCGCCGGGGGTCACCAGCGACGAGGCGCTTCTGTATTACGACGGAAGCAACGTTTCGCCCACGTATCTAGGCCACTCGAACCTTATTCAGGAAGGCACGTTCGTACTTTCGTCGCCTCAAATCCTGGAACTGGCCCGGGCGCTCGACGCGATCCAGAAGCGGTTTTCGCCGGCTTACGGGCCGCTGGCGGGCAACGCCGGTTGGTATGC
Source organism: Pseudomonadota bacterium (assembly GCA_031407985.1). Taxonomy (GTDB): domain Bacteria; phylum Myxococcota_A; class Polyangia; order Fen-1088; family Fen-1088; genus FEN-1088. The sequence continues at coordinate 8,198 of JANOJB010000380.1, forward strand.
CTTGGAGGTCGACTTCAAGTTCGACGACGAGGACAATCCCGGCCAGCTTCCAAAACTGCTGATCAAGCAGGCGCGAAACTACCGCGGCCGCAGCAACTGACAGCGGGCCGCCGTCCCGTGATGGTGGAATGCCATCGTCCCTGCGGCGGCGGTGGGGGTTTCCTTCTGAGAACCGACCTTCGGTTGACTGGCTAGGGCCACAGAATCTGAGAGGTTCCCTCGACGTAGGTCGCGGTTGCCTGGTCGGGACTTCCGCGAACGATTCGCAAGAGCGCGCCCTTCGAGTTGCCGATCGCGGAGGACATGCCCACGTCGATCAGGAAGATGCGCCCGCCATAACGCGTAGCCATCTGGCCCTTGCCCCGGAGTCCCTGGGGATCGTCGGGAAAAGCCACGTCGCCCGGCTCGTGACCGAATACGATGTGTTGGGCCGGCAGCGCGGCCAGGTTCGCGTCGATGGTGGCCGTGGGGGTCGCCCCCGGTCCCTGTTGCCACCAAAGCTGCGCCTCCAAGATGCTGTTGGTTCCCAGAAAAAACGAATCGCCGAAACCCAGGGTGGCGTTGCCGGATGTGGGCGTCAGGGCCTGCTGGAATATGTGACCAATCGCGCCGGCGCTCAAACCGTTGGTATTGCCCGAGTGACAGAAGAACCAATCGTCGACCAGTGCGGCCACGGGTCGGTTCAAAAGCCAGACGCCGTATTTCGATCCACCCGCCGCCACCTCGGATGGATCGAATCCCCGGCTGGACAACTCGTCCTGGAACAGCGCAGATTTCGAGCCCGTTGGGTCGGCCAAGAATTCGGCCTCGTGGTTGCCGAGGGTAACCACAACGTGTCCACCGGCCGCCTTCGCCTCAGCCTCAATTGATATCAGCAAATCGATAATCGGTAGCGCCGACGTTCCCTTGTCTATGACATCACCGGCGACGACCAGAACGCGGGTTCCCCCGGTCCAGTGATAAGGCGTCGACGTGGTGATGAGGCCTGCCCCGGACAACACGCGGGCGGCGACAACGACGTCGCCATGGAGATCGCCCATGGCATCGATTTCTTGCGCACCCGTCAAGGTAAAGACCGCCGGTGACAAGGTCCAGTCCCTGACGAATTTTGGGCTTCCGTCAGTACCGGATTTGCGGCAGCCGGTGACCAACACCAATGCCGCTACGACCAAGGGTCGAATGCTCAAATGCACGACAACACTCCAGAAACACAAAGCCTACCCGATGCGGACCAGTCTGACACCCCGCAAACCGCCTACCCATGCGGAGCGAGCCTATGGGCGGTGGCGTCGGCCCATGGGCGGTGGGCGTCGGCCCATGGGCGGTTGGCGTTGGCCCTATAGGATCGCGCGGGCCTACTGTGTTCACTTGATCCAGGGACGGAGAACGTGCCGGCATCGCAGCAGTCAAGCGTATGCGCAGCAGTGCATCGCGCGACACGCCGATGGGCGATCAAGGACCGGTGTTGGCGCCGCTTGGCGTTGCCACTCCGACGGTGAAGGGGCCACTTCCGTCGGGAAAACGCCGCCAGCTTTGACCAATCGCGATCGAAATGACCGGATAGATCGCCTGGTCGACAATGACGTTGTCCGGCGTCAGCAGGTAGATCGTCTCGCCGCGAGAAGCGCTGATGTCCCAGGCGGCCTGGTAGCAGACCGCAACACCCGGGATACAGTTCGACTGGGCGCCCGGCGTGACGGGACTGACGCCGCCGACAATGACCATCCTGCCTCCGGTCGACAACGTCGCGCCCGCAAGGAACCGCGCGGCCAGGTCGAAACGCGGTCCGCCGTCCGTGTCGGCATCGGCCACAGCAAAGCCGGCAATGCTTTGAGACGTGCGGCTGGCGTTCAAAATCTCTACGTACTCGGATCCGACCGCGGAGATTTCGTTGATTGTGATCGGGCCGGTCACGGGATCGACACCTGCCGATCGCGGATCGGCCGCGGGGTCGTACAACACCCGCAATTCGGTGGTGGCGGCAAGAGAGGGATCTCCCGCGACCCCCAAAGTGGGTCCGAGCAGCACAAGCGCCTGTTTGAAAAGCTCCCAGTCGGAGAACACCCGATCGCAATAACCGAGCGCGACATCGGTTTGTTCGTCGGCGAACCCCGTGGGATCGGCCGCAATGCCGGCGGCGATCATTCCGGCCACGCTGGCGCCGGCCACCGGGGCCGCGTGCATGCGGGCAATGAGACGCGCCAGCACCACGCCCAACCCTTCAACCGCCGCCGGTGTTCCCTGTGGACCATCCAGTCGCGACACGCGCACCGTTTTGAATCCGGAGGCTTCCGAGCGTATTTGCACGGGTGATCCCGCCGGAGATCCGGACCATGTTCCGACGCCCCACAACGGATCCGCTCCCCGCTCGGTCCAGCCAGCGGCAAGCGCGGCCAGTAGGCGTTGGCTGGGGGTTGCGAACGACGTCGGCACCGGCAGCGGCGGCGCGCCCTGGGGGGGGAGTTCCTTGATCTCCAGCACGACATCATCCACGTCGTCCGTCGACGGTCCGCGCACCAACACCAGCGCGCGCACACGTGGAAAGCTTCCGATGCCCTGCCCGAACTGTTGGACCGCGTCCAGCGGGACCAGTTCGGCGATAGAGGGAGGGGCGGACAGACTGCCTCGGTAGCCCGCAATCGATGCGGCGATGTTCAGGCGACTGCGCGCCGGCAGATCGCGTGTTGTCTGTTCCGGCTGATTCGGATCCGGTGTCCCGCGGACGAACTGGCGGACGGTGTCGGTGACCGTCAGTTGGTCAAGTTCAGCGTGGCTGTCCCAGTCGTTGGTCGAACGCAGGAACAGATCGTCGAGCACGGGGTTCCCGTCGCCGCTCTCGATGGTCGGCCGTGCGCCGCCCGCCGCCAACGCCCGCATCGTGTCGGCATACGAGACCACGGCGGACCGGGTTATGGATCGCGCCGCCGCGGCGGTGATGGCGCGGGCGGTCGGGTCGGTGCGATTGGACTGCCGTGCAGCCAAGCACAGGCCCGCGGCGAATCGCCTGACATCCCACAGGTATGGAACGCGATCGGCGGTATCGAAGTCGTTCGGTTCCAGGCGAAAAATCCCCGTGCTCGTGCGCATGGTCCCGAAATTTTCCGGATGCGCGTCACCCAACCCGAAGGGCCGCGCGTCGCCCGCCGGGAAACGGGTCATCTGTAGCCCACCGGTGTCATCACTCCAATCGCGCAGGAACAGCGCGAGAGACCCGCGAAAGAAGGTGAACGCGTCGGCCGCCATCAGAACGTATTTCCCGGCCGCCAGCGCGGGCCGTTCGCGAAGAAATTCAGCGTCGCCCGAGGTGATGCTGGCGATGACCACATCGGCGCGGGGACCAAGCGCGCCATCCGCGGTGCCGAACGTGTCGAAAGTTGGTTTGGGATCGTTGGCATCCGCGTCACGCGCGTTGCTTCCCCCCGCCGAGCAGGCGGACATGACCGCGATCCATGGGATTCCCGCCCACAACAACTGCCGCGTTTGCACCCTACGCACCTGGCGATTCTATCCGCAGTCGCACCGATGCGATCGAATCAGTCGATCAGCGATGAAGCATCGTGCCACCGCCCCCGATGGCCCATACGTCGCGAGCACCGCTGCCCCACACGGCCGTCAAAGGTTGGGTTGTGCCACTGGGACTGGGCGACCAAGCCCTGCCGTCCAAGTGAAGAATCGTAGCGACATCTAGGCGCAGCGACATCTAGGGTGCTGCAGGTACCACACTGTACGTAACCAGTTCCTCGGTTTGTTCCGGGCTTCCGATTTCCCCCGCTTCCTTGACCTTGCCGATACCGCGGGCGAACCAGAAGTATTTGATTGTCGCGGTTTCCTGCTGAATTCTTTTCAGCTTGATCGCGTTGAACGTGCCGGCAGGCACGGTCACGGGATCACTCACCGCCACGACCGACCACAGATCCATGAGCGGCGTCGCGGTGTCCACAATGGCGGCGTCGGTAGGATCGCCCGCGTCCGCCGGAGCCCCAGCATCGTCAGACGCGGCTGCGTCCGGGGCAGCATTGGCCGTGTCCAAGACGTGCTCTGTATAGCTCTCAGGCCATTTCGCCCCGATCACCGTGTGCTCCATCGTGTCGTCCACGCGGAGTTTCGGCGGATCCCAGAACGTTTCGTTTTTCAACTTTCCACTGCCAGCGTCAATCGACAGTTCGCGAAATCGGACCAGGCGGGAATCGACCACGGCCTGGAAGCTCACATCGCCCATTTTGTCGCCGTAGCTCGTTCCCGTGACCAATCGGAAAGCCATGGTGTCTTGGAAAGGGCCCGTGCCTCCCACGGGAACGCTGCCCATGACACCTTGAACCTTGCTTCGAACGGTTCCGTCGGCCTCGGTAACTTGGTAGGTCCATCGGCTGCCGACCGTCAGCGGTACCCACGGTCCCGTGCCGGCCGGGACCGTTCCTGGTGAGCTGCTGCCACATCCGGCCGCCCAAAGCAGCATGGCGGGCAAGATTCCTTTGATCACATTCTTCATCGTGTTCTCCTGATTGGCGGACGCCCGGGGCAGGGCAGGTGGTGGTTCTTGGACCATCCTTGCGAGGAACCGAGTCACAAGAACCGCGGCGCGGCAAACATGACGACCTCTAGGTCAGTTCCCCATCGGCAGGGATACCTTTAGAATTTTTGAAATCTTACACCGTAGGCATTGAGTTTCTGGTTCATTTTCCGGGAGCCGCCGAACCATTGACGTGCGCCCCAACGGCCCGTTCAAGCGCGATCCAAGCCCTTCGGAGTTCAAGGCGCGCGTCGATCAGCTCGATGCGGCTCTTGAGCACCAGGTCCTCCGACGCGATCAGCGAGGGGAGATCCAGCTCGGTGGCCTGGGAGGCAACGGACATCAGCCGGTCATGTTCGGCCAAAAGCGGCTCGACCTCGGTGTGAAGCCGCTTCAGGATTGCCCGCTGAGCCTCCACGGAGGCCGCTGCCCGGGCGATATCCGCGCGCACGCCCACCAGTTCGGTCATCACCTCGGCGCGGGCCACATCGCGCGCCGATTTCGCCGACTGAAACCGGCCGCCGTTCGTGTTGAAGATTGGCAGGGTCACATCGACGCCGACCACCAAATCGGTGTTGGCACCGAAGAACTCGTTGCGCCGCACGCGAGGAGCCGCCGACAGTCGCAGCCACGGCCAGCGCGCCGCCGTTTCGGCGCGCAGGGTTTCCTCGCTCATCCGGTAGCGGGCGCGGGCTGCAGCCAGCGCCGGGCGGTTGTCGAACGCGCGATCCTCGATCTCGGCTTGGTTGAGCGCGGGCGCGTTCGCGGTGTCCTCGTGAAGTTCTCCGGTCGCCATGATGGCGCCTCCCGGTGGTCCGACACCGATCAGCTGGACCAGCGTGCTCGCCGCCAGCGTGCGCGCCAAATGTCGCTCGCCTTCAATTCGCTCGGCCGAGGCCAGCGACAGGCGGACGAGATCCAGGTCGAAGCGGGTGGTGCCTCCCCTTTCGACCCTGCGCGTAACGACTTCGGCCAGTCGTTGTCGATTCGTGACGGTGTCCTGGGCGACGCGGATCTGCTCGTCCAAAGCCAGCAAGGCGACGTGGGCCATCCGAACATCACAGCCGAGTGCCCATTCCCGCTCGCTGATCTGCCGTTCCACCTCTTCAAGGTGAGCGCTCGCGGCGCCGCGCCGGCCCGCGCGGACGCCCGGCTGGGGTGGCTCCCACGACAAACGCGCGTCCCATCCCAGTTGAGCCAGATCCGCCCGCTGCAGGTGCGTCAGCTCCATCCTGAGTTGGGGATTCTGCAGTTCGCCCGCGGTGATGACCTCGCCCTCGGCGATGCCACGGGTAAGGCGAAACGCGCGCAAATCACGGTTCCACAGCAGCGCCAAGGCGACGCTGCGGTCCTCGCTTAGTGATGCCGGCGCGGCGGCGACCGAACTGGATGCTCCCGGTGCGGCTGGTGGATCGGATGCCCTCAATTCCGTCAGCAGCGCCCGCGCGTCCAGTGGCTCGGGGTGATAGCAGGCGCCGCCACCACCAAACGCCATTCCGATGCCCAGCGCCACTCCACTGAAACGGGAGCACATGCGGGAGCACCTGATGGAAGGACGCGGATGTCCCACTTCGCCCGACGGGGATCGAGGCGCATACGGAGGCTGTCCAGGGATGTTTCTCTTAGAGAACAAGGTTCACGTTACCTGGCCGGGACCGCAGCGGGATTCAATGGCCACATCGTCCACATGGGATCCAGTCTGTTGCGATCGAAGACCAAGGTCAGTGCATTTCCGCTCGGCGACGCCGCGACGCCTTCGGGTTTGAGACCCGCGAACCGTCGGACAAGAGTGGCTTCCATCTTGCCTCCCATCTTGTCTCCCATCTTGCCTCCCTGTGGCGTACGCAGACGCCACAGCGCCCCACCGCCGTCCTTGGGACCTGCCTTGGGGGCGTTCGCGCACAGATACAACGCACCATCCGATGCAAACAACAGATCGGCGATACCTTGTGAAACGGCAGTGCCAGTTTCCCCCGGCACGGACAGCTTGACCTGGGCCCAATGGACCAGGCTGTTCGCGGACAGTTTGCCTGCGGCAAACGCCTCCAACGGGCGGTCGAGGCGAAAGATAAGGGCCGAGCCGTCGGCGAGAAGCGGCGCCTTGAGGCCGACATAAAGCGCACCTTTGTGAAACGTCAGCGCTTCGATATCGAGCGCGGTGCCTGCCGGCAGGCCCAGCTTCTCAATCTGACGGGGCATACCGCCGTCCCCCTGCAGGAGGTCCAGCGCCCCCGTGACCCGCAGGCGTCGCCCCTCAAGTTTCATCTGGAGGAGTTGGCGCCGGTGTTTCTTGACCTTGCCGCGGCGATTCGGAGAGTGCGACGTGATCAGGAAGAACGTACCAACACCGTCAGTCGTCAACGCCTCCCCGTCATCCACGGCCTCCACCCCATCAATGGGAACCAGCTCGGCGTCCAGGCGGCCCGTTCGATCCAGCGCGAGGAGGAAGGGCGCGTGCCGCTCGTTTTCGTCCGTGTCGATGCTGTCGTCGACGACGGTCAGGAAGCGATCCAGCGTGGGTGCCCAGACAAGGCCTGAAAGTTCGAGCATGGGGACATGCACGCGCAGGGCCTGAGGCACCACGATGGGACTTGGCTCGCCGGCAGGCGCCGCCTGACGGGGTGAGCCCGCCATCAGGAGACCCACGCAGAGTGCGCTTCCAGGCGCCCTAGATAGTCTTGCCGTCACCGTCGTCATCGGCGTCGTCGCGATCCGGTCCAGGATTAGATCCGGACTCGGATCTCCTCACCAGGCGGGATCTCGCGCATGCTTTCGGAGGTGGAGGCATCCACCAGAATGCGGCGGCCCCAGGCCGGAACCTGCGGCGTTGAGCGCAGGCGGGCCGGAAGCTCGGTGATATCAGGTGCAACCTCGAGGACGCGCCCCGAAGAACTGCGAGCGAGGACTCCCCGCCTGCTGATCACGACCGGATCGCCAACCTGGGGTGAACGCGACTGACGCTCGGGGATGTAGATGGTGAAGATACCCGGACGGTGAAAGACCACGACAACCGCGGCTTCACCGGCCGCCACCACTTCGCCGGCGCGCCGGTTGATAAGGCCCACGATGCCGTCCGCGGGAGATCGCAACGTCAGCAGCGACTGCTTGAACGCGATCTGCGCCAGCTCCGCTTCCTTGACCCGCAGCGCTTCCCTCAGGGGCGCCATACGCAGCTGAACCACCGCGCGGTGCCGATCTGCCTTTACGCCGCCTTTTTCATCCAATCCTGCCTGGCCCGCTGTTCGAGCCCGATCGAACGTGCCGACACGAGCCGCGAGCGCTTCACGTTCACGGCGACGCGGTTCGACATCGGACGCCTTGACCAGCTGATCCTCCAGCAGGCTGTTCAGCCGCTCCAGTTCGCGGTCAAGCGCGGTAAGGGCGGCCTGGTCCTGCTGCGCGCCGGCCACGGTTCGCAAGCGCCAGACCTCGGCGCGCATCACGTCGTCGTCTTCGCGGCTGGTTTCGGCGAAGAGCTTGGCCTCCAGCAATTTGCGCTCGGCCTGAGCGCGCTTGTGATCAAGTTCCAGCGCCCCTCCGTCGAGCTTCGCGACAATATCGCCCGCCTTGACGGACTGACCGACCTTTACGGAAACGTCCGTCAGGCGGCCTGCCACCGGCGAAGAAACCGACAACGGGGTGGCCTCCGAGAACCCGCGGGCCGTCGCGGTTCCGATGCCCGATTCGCGCGCGAGCAAATACACGGCGACTCCGGCTATCAGGAGGAGCGGCGCGATACGCGCCGAGGTACGGGCGACGAAACTGCCCCGCGTAGGGAGAGAGACCGGAATCAATGAAGCATCCATGGTTTAGTCCAGCCGGGCGTTTTCAGACCTCAAGCATACTCTCTTGCATCAGCAGCGACGGTCCCTCCACGCCCTTGACCTCGGACAGGTCCCTCAGCAGCTTGCCTCCGGCGTGACGATCACCCAGAAGTAGTTGGTACGCCTGTTCCTGCTGCTCGCCGCCAATGTCGCGCATGTTGACCAGCGTATAGCCTCGGCAATGTTTGCTGAGCACCCGGGCCAGCGACGCCTGGGCTCCATCATCGTAGCCGGCGCGCAAACGCAAGACAGCGTCGTACGCACGCCTGCTGCCGAAACCCGTCCAGAAGATCAACAGCGCGGCTCCCGACACGACCAGGGCGCCCAGCACCGCCACACCGAATGACGTGACACCGCAGGCGACTCCGATCGCCAGACATCCAAACGCGAACACCAGGTCGCGCGTGTCCTTGAGGGTCGATCGGAAGCGAATCAACGTCAGCGCACCAACCAACCCAAGACCGCGCGCGACATCGTCCCCGATCGCCAACATGGCGATTGCAGCCACGGGACCGGAAAGAGCCAACGTTTGAACGAAGCCGCGTTGAAACGACAACCCTTGGTAAGTCGCGCGGTAGATCCAGGCCAGCGACGCACACAGCACGAACGACAGCACCAAGGCCGCCAATGCCACGTCCCAGCCGACACGGATGTCACCTCCCCACATTGCTAGCCTCCTCCGTCGGAATCCAAATCAGCATCGGGATCACTCACTCCCCCTGAATTCCAGCCGTCGCTCTCGGCCAGGTACTGGCCCATCGCGGCGACGTACTTGGAAAATGAAGTCAGCCGCAGCCGCAGCATGTCGATGGCTGGCGCCAACCACCATGGGGCGCCATCCACGAACTTCATTTCGAACAAGACCTTCATCTGGGCGTGCCCACTTCGAAGCGTCAAGTCCACGGGAGTCCACCCACCCGGGCGGCCGGTGAGATCCGTGCCGGACGGTCGTTGATAGCGAACGTCCCGATCCAAGGTCATCCGGAACCTGCCGCCATCACCGACACTGCGCAACGCCAGGCGCCGCGCCGAGACCAGCAACACCGGTTCGACCATGTAGCGCTGGTGCAGAAACAGAAACTCCATCAGATCGGAACTCGGTTTCAACGCAGCCGCGGCTTCGAAACGACCTGCAACCAGTTCGCGGGCGATGGCCCGCGTGGTGATCGTGCGGCGTTTCGAGGTCACCGCCTTGACCCTTCGCTTCACCTCAAGGAAGGCGGGGCCGTTCGGATCGTCGTACGTGCGAACACGCAACTTGGATCGCATCGGCAGGTGCGCCGTGTGTTGTTCGAAAAATGTCAGCCGTGGCGAATCGAGGTACAGGGAAACATTGCGCTGCGGACCGTTCTTGCAGAACGGATCCACATCCATGTGCAACTGCGCCACGCGCAACATCTCCGCTGCCTGTTCCTCGGTGGCCCAAAACTTGATTTCGTAGCGTTGGGCGGTCGTGGCGTCGGGCGATCGGCCCGCGATCGCAGCTGGCAGGGACGATCGCACGGCTGCCGGGGCAGGAAGCACGAGATATCAGCTAATCCAGTAATGGTTGAGTGTCAAACTTGAAACGCCCTGTAATGGGAGAAACAATTTAGTGGCTTAACAGTGACATTTTCGTCACCAGAAGCTCGATTTTCGCTCGACTGCGCCTTTATTTGGGATGGCGTACACCGCCGTCCTGGACGCCGTAGGACGTGACCCGGAGTGGCGATTGTGGATTTGGCGCCCCCGGCGCTGCGGAGATTCGCCACCTGGGCGCGGCCAGTCAGGAAGGGGCCGGCGCCCGAGGCGCTTAGCGCTTAGAGAATATCGGTGCCTCTGAGGGGCTGCGCGTCGGACGCCACCGAACCTTCTTCAGCGTCTTCGGGCGCGCGGCGGACAGGCCGACGGAAATGCCTCTTGATGATAGCGGGCAACGTGGCCAGCAGAAGTACGGCCGTCTACGAGATTGGCTCGACGGCAGGCGGGGGATTGGCTGCCTGTGTCAGGCGGCAAACAACGCCCGAGCCCGGGCTGGTATCCAGGATGATCGCGACGGTGGTGCCTTCTCGGATTCGGACGGATCCGCTCCAATTCCTAGCCAGGCCGGTTGTCCCAGAACGCGTCCCCTCTCGTGCCAGAAAACCCGAACGCGTCCGATGTCCGTCGAATGGCCCGCGTTGAACACCGACAAAGGCCGGGCATCACCAGGAAACGGTGTCGCGACCTGTGCCGTATGTCCGGTGCCGTGCAAAACCAAGTCGCACCGATCGCGCAGAATTCCCAGCAGCCGCCGTCCACGTTCAAGGTCTTCCTCGTAGGACTGGCCCAACCAAGACAGGAGGCGTTCAGGCGCGTGCTCCGCAAGCAAGGGCAGGATGTGGTGGTGCATCAGCAGCACCACCAATGTTTCGGACGGGGCTGTCGCGATGGCCTCGCCGATCGCGGCCACGTCGTTGTCGCTCAGGATGCCCCGCTCGGTGTTCCCGGGCCGGTTGTAGGGGCCCGTGGAATCAAAGCGGACGACGTGCATTCCTTCGGACGCCGCCACGGAAACCCGCGGACCAGGCTGAATCACGCCAGCGACGTCGTCGCCAAGGCGATCGTGATTGCCCGGCACCAGAGTGATCCGTGTCGTGGATTCAAGAGGAGCGAAGATTCGTCGGAAAGACTCCAGCTCGGATGCGCGGCCGCGATAAGTCAGGTCCCCGGAGACAACCAAGTGATCGACGTGAGCATTCAACAGTGTATCGCGCAGGGCAATCGCCCCTCGCTTGTGCTGAGCGCTCTTGCCCAGGTTGAGATCCGAAACGTGCACCAGAGTCCTTATCGCCATGTGAAGAGTGTGGGGGAGGCACGTAACGGCGTGGTGCAGGGACGATGTATTCGTCGAAACACTTCTGTGACGGATGCGTGACGGCCCTGATATCGGGGCGCCCGCGGCGGCCAGCAACCGACATTCAATCAGTCGATCAATCGTGTGTGCTGATGAAGGCCTCGGCCACCGGACGGCCCTCGATGTTGGCTGGGGCGGGATAACCCAGCGCCCACAAAACCGTGGCGGCTGTGTCCATCGTGCTGATGGGCGATGCGATTCGGTGGCCCCGTCGGACGCCCGCACCCCATGCTATCCACGGAATCAAACGATCCTCCTCGGTTCGCCCGGAATGGTTGCGGCCGTGTCCACCGTGATCGGCGGACAGGATGAACAACGTTTCGTTGGCGAGGCCAGCGGCCTTGACCGCTTCGATAAGCGTGGCCAGGCACCGATCCGTGTGGCGGATTGCTTCTATCTGGGGATCGGACATCCAACCCACCGCGTGGCCGCGTTCGTCGGGATCCGAAAAATGCACGAACTCGACCTGGGGATGGTTCTCGACAAAATAGCGGGCCGCCTCCTCGACGACCTTCTTGCAGTAAAAACCCGGTCGTGAAAAGACATCGACCGAGCCGGGCGGGGTGATGTGTTCCAGTTTCGGCTTACCCACGAACGCCGCCGCGATGTGCCCCGCGTGGGTAGCGGCGTCGAAGATCGTGGGGACCCGGATAAAGCCGCGTTCGGGTTTCCAGGCGTTCCATGACAGCTTGTGGGCCGGCTCATCGAATCCCGAAAGCATCGCCGCGTGAGACGGCAGCGTGGACGCGCGACGGATGGTTCGCGCCGTCAAGGAATACGAACCCTCACGCATCACCGACGCGTGAACAGAGGCGTTGGCTTTCATCAGCGCGTCAGGGCGCAGGCCGTCTTCGCTGATGATGACCACGTGGCGTGCGACGGAAACGGGCCGGGCGGGGTGCGCCGGGCGGGGCCGGACCGCCACCGGCGCGGTCGGGGCAGCGGCGTTTGGGACCCGTGCTGGGATGGGCGTCGATTGTTGCGGTGGTGGTCTTCGATTGCACGCGCCCGTTTCAAACAGCACCGCAAGGCCAAACACCGACAGTGCCGTCAACCGGTGCACGGTTTGATCGTATCACGTCAATTCTCATCACAGCGGGGTGTCGGCCGGTCCCACCGCGGAGCATGGGCGCCGGGTTAGGTGCCGGGCTTAGGTGCCGGGCTAGCCAAGGGTTTAGCCAAGGGTTAGCCAAAGGTTAGCCAAGTCACCGACCGCCCCGGCACCCACCCCCATGGTGGCGACCGAACTTGCGAGCCAGGAAGCCCTCCCTTAGTCTGGTGTCCATTCGGAAGTGTGCTTTGAACGGATGTCTGGTGTTGGCCGTGTCATGTACCGCGGTCATGTTGCTGGCCTGCGCGCACCTGGAACCAACCACCTGTGGTTCGGACAAGGATTGCAAGTTGCAGCGGGTCTGCGATCTAGGCCGCTGCGTTTGGAGCGGTGCTTCTCCCGAGGCTCGGGTTCCCCTGGCATCAGCACCAGGCGGGGTCGCCCCGCGGCCGCGGGCGCTTCCGCCAACGGAGACCGAGCCCGCGCGAACGATGTTTCGTTTCGGCCCGCTGCACCGCGGCCGGTCCCCCTACCTGATTCCCGCCAAAAAGGCCACGATAGCCTGGGCCTACACGACTGGGGGGGCGATCGCGTCATCGCCCGCGTTGCTTGACGACGGTTCGATCGCCTTTGCCTCGCACGACACGCGCCTGTACGTGATCGGCCGCGATGGGGTGCTCAAATGGTCACACGCGACCATGGACATCGTCTTCAGCTCGCCGGCGGTCGGCCACGACGGGACGCTGTACATCGGTTCGGATGACGATCATCTGTACGCGATTGCGCCATCGCAAAAACCGCTGTGGACGACCCAGATTGGATCTTGTCCCCAGCGCGTGGGCGTTGGCCCCGACGCCAGCCGATGCGATGTGGACGCGGGACCGACCGTGGGACCGGGCGGCATCATCTACACCGGAGGCGATGGGATCTACGCCATCAATCCCGATGGTACCTTGCGATGGCGATTCGCCACCGGGGGGCACGTGTCATCCGCGCCGGCGGTGCTTCCCGACGGAACCGTCATCGCGGGGTGCCAGGACGATTTGGTGTACGCCGTCTCTGCTGATGGAACCAAACGCTGGGATTTTCGTACCGGGGCCGATGTTGAATCCAGTCCCGCGATCGCGGAGGACGGCACAATCTACATTGGTTCCGACGACAAGAAGTTGTACGCGTTGTCGCCCGACGGAACCTTGCGTTGGGCGTTCACCACCGGGGACGACATTCGCGCGTCGGCGGCACTGGCTCCGAATGGATTGGTCGTGGTCGGATCCTTTGACGCCCAAATGTACGCCATCAAGCCCGACGGAACGCTGTCCTGGACCTTTCGAACGGGCGATCGTATTGTGTCGTCCCCACTGGTCGACGCGAAGGGCGCAATTCTGTTTGGTTCACAAGACGATCGCGTCTACGCGCTCGAAGCCGATGGTCGGCTTCGCTGGTCGGTCGAGCTCGAGGGCGACGTGGACAGTTCGCCGGTCCTTGCCGCCGATGGAACCATCTACGTCGGGTCCGACGACAAAAAACTCTACGCGCTGCGCGCGCCCTGAGCGCCGCCGCCGCTTCCGTTGACGAAAGGTTTTCTCCGTGCCTTCAGATGATGATTTCGATTCCCCACCCACACCATCGGTCCGTTTCGGTCCCGGTTCCACCCGGCGGCTGAAGGGCCGCATCAAGGTTCATCCGGCCGGGTTCGGCTTCGTCGTGCCGGATGA